>NZ_CP054839.1:3053295-3358624 GCF_018141105.1 Saccharopolyspora erythraea
TTCCGCAGTACGTGCTGTTCCGCGAGCTCGGCTGGGTCGACACCTACCTCCCGCTCGTCATACCGAAACTACTGGCCACCGACACGTTCTTCATCTTCCTGCTCGTGCAGTTCTTCCGAACCATCCCGCGGGAACTCGACGAGGCCGCCCGCCTCGACGGCTGCGGCCACCTGGGCATCTTCGTCCGCATCATCCTGCCCCTGACGAAACCGGCGCTGGCCACGACGGCGATCTTCACGTTCATCTACAGCTGGAACGACTTCTTCACCCCACTCATCTACCTCAACGACCCCGAGCTCTACACGGTGCCGCTGGCGCTGCGGTCGTTCATCGACACCACGTCCAACTCGGCTTTCGGAGCCCTGTTCGCGATGTCGATCCTGTCGCTGCTGCCGGTGCTCGGCATCTTCATCGCCTTCCAGCGTCTTCTCGTGGAAGGCATCAGCACCACAGGACTGCGTGGTTAGGAGCAGATCATGCGCATTGCCATTTCGAACGATCACGCGGGCTTCCCGCTCAAGCCGGCAGTGGTCGACGCTGTCCGCGCACGTGGCCACGACGTGATCGACGTGGGCACGACGGACGACGCGCCGTGCGACTTCCCGGTGATGACCCGGAAGGTGACCGACCTGGTCACCTCGCGCCACGCTGACCGGGGCATCCTCGTCTGCGGCACGGGAGTCGGCGCCGCGATCGCCGCCAACAAGGTGCCCGGCATCCGGGCCGCGGTCGTTCACGACACCCACGTCGCCCGGCAGGGCGTGGAGCACGACGACGTCAACGTCGCCTGTCTCGGTGCCTGGATCGTAGGACCGCGGATAGCCGAGGACGCCGTGGTCGCCTTTCTCTCCGCGACGTTCGGCACTGGCCCCGATGTTCGAAGAAGAGTGGCCCAGCTCGCCGAGATGGAACGGGCAGCCGGGGCGAAAGCGGGTGGTGCGTAGGACAGCTGCTCGCGAGCGCGCTACCCGGTATTTCCGCATCAGTACCTCGCCAATGCGAAAGGTGAACCCAAGCATGTCGCTTCCCAGTGAACGCAAAAAGGAAATCCTCGACACCGTCGCGAAGCTGCGCGTCACCGACATCCGCGACGGGATGGATTGGGTCGGTAAGCACCACCTCGGCACCGTTTCCCCGGAGATCCGGCCCTTGTGGCGCACCAAGGCCGCCGGCTTCGCCCTGACCTGCCGCCACGTCCCGACCCAGCAGTCCGTTCCGACGATGACCCCGCGCGAGTACACGAAGTGGGCCTACGAGTACTGGTACGGCGAGGTTTTCGCCAACGATCTCGCCCAGGAGATCGACGACACGACGTTCCTGGTCATCGACACCTGCAACACCCAGACTCCCGCGGTCGGCTCCATGGACTCGATGTGCTGGGCCGCACTCGGCGCCCGCGGCGTGCTGACGAACGGCGGTACCCGCGACTCCGATGAAACCCTGGAGCAGAAGGCCATTCCCATCTGGTCGCGCTGGATCGTCCAGCCCATGTACCAGGGGCGCGTCGAGTGGGGTGGCCACAGCATGCAGGTCGAGATCGGCGGACAACTCGTGCGCCGCGACGACCTCGTGGTCGCCGACGGTGACGGCGCGATCATCGTGCCGGAAGAACTCGTCGATGACGTACTCACCTACGCCATCCAGGAATCGGAGAACGACAAGCGCGCGCGAGCGATGCTGTTCGACCGGCTCGGCATCGCCCGCAACGAGAGCACGGAATCGTCATTCGACGTCGACCCGCACCCCTACGCCATGACCGAGGAGGCCCTGGACAAGCGCCTGCGCCGAACCTGACGGCAGCGGGTGTGGGGACCGGTCCGCGGCCCCCACACCCGGGAACCTCGCGCGGGAAGAGGAATTCGAGCGCTGTTGGCAGGGCTCTCCTGCCGCTGCGGACGTGCTTCCGGGAGTTTGTGTCTGGAAGGGAGCGCGTTGCGTCTTTCAGGGTCGAGGAGCAAAGGAGCTCGCTGTGGCCACCATTGCGTATGACAAGACCACCCGTGTGTACCCGGGCTCGCCCCGCCCGGCCGTCGACGAGCTGGACCTCGATATCGCCGACGGCGAGTTCCTGGTCCTCGTCGGCCCTTCCGGCTGTGGAAAATCGACCAGCCTGCGGATGCTGGCCGGCCTCGAAGAGGTGGATTCCGGAGCGATCCGCATCGGGGAGTCAGACGTCACCCGACTTTCCCCCAAAGACAGGGACATCGCGATGGTGTTCCAGTCCTACGCGCTGTACCCGCACATGACGGTGGCCGAGAACATGGGCTTCGCGCTCAAGCTGCGCAAGACCCCCAAGCAGCAGATCCGCGACAAGGTCACCGAAGCCGCCAAGATGCTCGACCTGGAGAAATACCTCGACCGCAAGCCCAAGGCGCTGTCGGGTGGGCAGCGCCAGCGGGTCGCGATGGGCCGGGCGATCGTGCGCGAGCCCAGCGTGTTCCTGATGGACGAACCGCTGTCCAACCTGGATGCCAAGCTGCGGGTGGAGACCCGCGCCAACATCGCCGCCCTGCAGAAGCGGCTGGGCACCACCACCATCTACGTCACCCACGACCAGGTCGAGGCCATGACCATGGGTCACCGGGTCGCGGTCCTCAAGGACGGCCTGCTCCAGCAGTGCGCCTCCCCGCGCGAGCTGTACGAGAACCCGGCCAACGCGTTCGTGGCCGGCTTCATCGGCTCACCGGCGATGAACCTCAAGACGGTACCGCTCAGCGGCGACGGCGCGGTGCTGGACGGGACGACCATCCCGCTGCCGCGGGAGGCCGTCGCCGGTGCCGGGGACCTCGAGGAGATCACCTTCGGGGTTCGCCCCGAGGCGCTGTCGCTGACCTCGAGTGACGACGACGGTGGGCTGGCGATGACCGTCGAGCTGGTGGAGGAGTTGGGAGCCGACGCGCTCGTCCACGGTTCGATCGACGTCAACGGCTCGCAGGAGCGCTTCGTCGTCCGCGCCGACGGCCGCACGCCGCCCGAGCTCGGACAAAAGGTGACCGTGGCGCTGCGCGACCGCAGCGAGATCCACCTCTTCCACCCCGAGACCGGGGCCCGCCTGTCCGCGTGACTCAGCCAGACGGCTCGATGGAGGCAGACGACATGAAGACGATCGGATTCATCGGCCCGGGCGTGATGGGCCGCCCCATGGCGGCCAACCTCGTTGCCGCCGGATACGAGGTCCGGGTCTGCGGACGGTCACCGGAGTCGCGGCAGCGGGCGGCGGCCACCGGCGGCATCGTGGCGGACTCGCTCCGCGAGGCGTGTGCGGCCGCCGACCTGGTGATCACGATGCTCCCCGACGGCCCGGCGGTGCTCGATGCGGTTCTCGGCGGCGAGGGAGTCCTGGCCGCGATGTCGCCTGGCGCGGTGCTCGTGGACCACAGCACGATCAGCCCGGCCGAGTCGGTCACAGTCCACACGGCCGCCGTGGAGGCAGGCGTCCGCTGTCTCGACGCGCCGGTCAGCGGCGGCGAGGCCGGCGCCGTCGAAGGAACTCTCTCGATCATGGTGGGCGGCGACCCGCGAACACTCGACGAGGTCGGGCCCGTGCTCGGCGCGATGGGCACGACAGTGGTGCATGTCGGCGAAGCAGGCGCCGGGCAGGTGGTCAAGGCCGCCAACCAGCTGATGGTGGCGGGGCACATCCAGATGCTCGCCGAGGCACTCGTCTTCCTCCGTGCCCACGGGGTGGACCTGCCGAGTGCGCTCGACGTGCTGGGCGGCGGGCTGGCCGGCAGCACCGTGCTGCAACGCAAGGGTGCCGCGATGTTGAGCGGGGAGCTCACCCCGGGGTTCCGCATCGCTCTGCACGACAAGGACCTCGGCATCGTCGCGGACGCGGTGCGCGAGCGGGGGCTCGCCCTGCCGGCCACTGGTCTGATGACCTCCCTCGTCGCCTCCGTGAAGGCGCGTGGCGGAGGCGAGCTGGACCACTCGGCCCTCTACGCACTGGCCTTGGAGCTTAGGCCGTATCTCATTTGGGTGTGTTGTTGGGTAGGCGATATTGTTGATCAACGATGGACGATGTGGAGAAGTGGTGTCCGGAGTCGTTGTGGCTGCTGGCGCGAGGGCTGTTGCCGGATGTGCCGCAACGTCACCAGGGCGGAGGTCGGCGTCGGTTGGACGACCGCACGGTGCTGGCCGCGATCCTGTATGTGCTGCAAACCGGGTGCGCGTGGTCAGCACTTCCCACGTCGTTCGGGGTCAGTGCTCCTACCGCCCATCGCCGGTTCACCGAGTGGAGTGCCGCGCAGGTGTTCACCCGGCTGCACCAGGAACTGCTGGACCTGCTGGGCACCGCTGGAGCGATCGACTGGTCCCGGGCGTCGGTGGACAGCATGTACATCCGGGCGGTCAAAAGGGGGACCTGACCGGCCCCAGCCCGGTGGATCGGGGCAAGCCAGGCTCGAAGATCCACGCGATGAGCGACCGCAGTGGCATCCCGCTGACCGTGGTCATCTCCGCGGCCAACCGCAACGATCACCGGGAATTTCAGACGGTGATCGATGCTGTTGCGCCGGTCAGAGGGCCTGTCGGACGGCCTCGGCGTCGGCCGCGCAAGCTGCACGCGGACAAGGGCTACGACTATCCGGTCTGCCGACACGCGTTGCGTCGGCGAGGAATCATCGCCCGGATCGCTCGCCGGGGTATCGAGTCGACCACCCGGCTGGGGCGCCACCGCTACGTCATCGAACGCACCCTGGAGTGGGTTTCCCGGTTCCGTCGGCTGGCTCGCCGCTACGAGCGCAAGGCCGCCCACTACGCGGCATTCGCCAGCCTGGGGTGCGCGGTGATCTGCTACCGCCGCGCGGTCAAGCTCGATCTGCTCACCCACAACAACCCCAAATGAGATCCGGTCTTAACGGGATGAGGGGGACCGAATGACCAAGCGCTCACCGAAGCCACCGATCGAAGAAGGGAGTGGTGGCCGGATGACCGCCGACGGTGCCGGGTCCGCAGAGCTGTGGTGGAAGCGGCCGTTCCGGATGTTCCAGACGAACATCCGCGAGATCGACGCCGGGCTCGACGTGGAGCGAGTGCTCGACCAGATCCAAGACTACGGTGCGAACGCTTGGTTGCTCAGCGTCGGGGGGATCATCTCCAACTACCCGACGGCGTTACCGCACCAGAGCCCGAACCCGGTGCTGCGTGAGCGCGAATCGGGCGACCTGCTCGGCGACACCCTGACCGCGGCGCACCGACGCGGCGTCCGGGTCCTGGCGCGGATGGACTTCTCGAAAGTCGCCCGGCCGATCGCCGAGGCGCATCCGGAGTGGTGCTACGTCGGGCCGGGCGGGGACCGCCAGGTCTACAACGGACTCGTCAGCGTGTGCCCGAGTGGCGCGTACTACCAGGAGAAGCTGTTCGAGGTGCTCGAGGAGATCCTCGACTCCTACGAGGTCGACGGGTTCTTCTTCAACTGGATGAGCTACAACGAGATCGACTACGCGAAGCGGTATCGGGGAGTGTGCCAGTGCCTGTCGTGCCGGGCAGCATTCGCCCCGCAGCTGGGCGGCAGCCTGCCAACCGGCCCGGAGTCGCCCGGCTACACGCATTGGCAGCGGCTGACGAACGAAGCGCTGGACCGGCTGCTCGGGCGGGCACGGGAGTTCATCGCCGTGCGCCGCCCGCAGGCCCCGCTGGTCATGGGCGACACCGCGGACATCGTCTTCCACGAGGCGAACAACGCGATCGGGCGGCCGCTGTGGCCGCACCAGACTTCGGAGCACGTCAGCGTCGCGCGCAGCTACCGTCCCGAGGTGCCGGTCCTGGTCAACTCGGTCGCCTTCCTCGACATGCCGTACCGTCTGGTCGGCGAGGAGCCGCGGCTGTTCGAGCAGTACCTGCTGCAGGCGGTGGCCCGTGGGGCGATCCCATCCACCTACATCATGGGGACGCCGGACGAGTTCCCTTACGGGGGCCTGTCGGCAGGCTCGGCCATCGTCCGGTTCCACCGGGATCACCAGGACGTGTACGCAGGTCTTGTCCCGGCCGCCCGGACCGCGCTTGTCCGGCCCGATCCGCTCAAACCGGCCGGGACGCAGCCCGCCCACGCCGAAGCAGAGTTCCGCGGTGTCTGGACGGCCCTGCTGGAGCGGCACGTGCCCTTCGACGCGCTGCCCGAGAACCGTCTCGCGGAGCTCGGGCAGGCCGGTGCGCTGGACCGCTTCGCGCTGCTGGTGCTCCCGGACCTGGGCGCGCTCGATGAGACGGCTGCGAAGGAGCTCGACGCGTACGTCGAGCGTGGCGGAGCGTTGCTGACCACGGGCGCGACCGGCCTGGACGCCGACCGGGCGCAACTCGGGTCCAGCGGAGTCGGCCGGCGGCTCGTCTCGATGGACACCGCGGAGATGACCTGGTCGTCCGCGGTGGTCGGAGAGGACCCGGGAAGGGTGCTGCCGATCCTGGGTGCCTTCCACGTCGTCCGACCGCGTGCAGGGGCGGTTCCGCGGATGTCCGTGCTGTCGCGAGCCCCCTACGGACCCCCGGAGAAGTGCTACGGCCACCTGCCGCTGGACCACCCGCCGAAACTGGAGTACCAGCACGGTTCCGGCCGGTCGGTGGCACTGCCGTGGACACCTGGTCGCGCCTACCGCGAGGTCGGGCTCGGCGGGTTGGGCGACGTCATCGCGGATGCGGCGCGGGAGCTGCTCGGCGCGCGACTGGAGATCGAGACTGATCTACCCGGCCAGGTAGAGGTCGTCGTCGGTCGCTCCGAGGTGGGCCAGGTGATCCACCTCCGCAATCTCACGGGACAACGGCACCAGTCGTTCGGGAGCCCCGTCACGGTCCCCGCCGGTCACCGGATCACGGTGCGCGGCACGGGCACAGAGCGGGTCCGCGCCTTGGTGGCGGATCACGAACCGGCCATCGAGCCTGCCGATGGCGGTCTCACCGTTGTTCTCCCCGCGATCGGACTTTTCGAGGTGCTTGTCCTGCCGTCCTGACCACACGGCCCGCCGAGTCGAGGAGGACTCGCATGCCCACGCCCGTCGCATTGTCCCGCCGCCGCATGTTCGAGCTCGCCGGCCTCGCCGGGGTCGGCATGGCCGCATCGTCCGCGCTGTCCGGCTGCGCCGCGCGCCGGGTGGCCGACGGCACGGTCACCATGGCAACCAGCAACGATGGGGTGTGGCCGGATCACCTGCGTGAGTCCGCCGCCATGTTCCAAGCGCGCAACCCCGGTTGCCGAATCGAGTTCACCCCGCTTCCGGAGAGTGCGCTCGACGCATGGCTCGTCGCGCGGACTGCCGCAGGTCAGGCGCCCGACATCGTGCAGCTCGGTGTCTCGGCGGTCAGCCGCTACTCCCGCAACGGGACCGCGGTAGACATCGCCCCGTACCTCCCGGCCGGGTACATGGACTCCTACCTGCCGGTCCTCGCCGCGTTGGTCGAGCGGGACGGCAAGGTCTTCGGGCTGCCGAAGGAGACGACGTGCATGACCTGCTACTACCGGCGGGACGTGGTCGACCGGATCGGCGCCCGCATTCCGGGCTCCCCCGAAGACGGCTGGAGCTGGGACGAGTTCCGGCAGATGTGTGTCGAGGCGAAACGCATCACCGGGCGGTACGGCACGTCCTACGGCTACATCAACGCCAACAGCGGCAACCGGTGGCTGCCGGCGCTCTACCAGCGCGGCGGGTCGCTCTTCGACGGGACGGGGACACCGGCCATGAGCGGGCCCGCCGCGGAGGCTGCGCTCGAGTGGTCCCGATCGTTCTACGCGGAGGGACTGATCTCCCTCGGCAACACGGTGAAGGCCTCGCAGGCCGATACCGCCGCCTCGCTGTTCACGACCGGGCAGGTGGGGTTCATGGTCCATGAGGCCCAGGTTTCGGTACTGCGCAAGTCGATGCCGGACGAGCAGTGGGGCGTCACGTACCTGTTCACCGCGGACCGCCCGGCGACGAACCTCAGCGGCTCCGTCCACGTCGTCACCTCTAGCTCACCGGACCCGGAGCTGGCCGCGCGGTTCCTGCACTTCGCCAGTTCTCCGGAACGGTCGACGCCCGCGATCAGGGACCGCGGCACGATCTCGCCGTTCGCGACGGTGACACCCCAGGACGTCGGCTACCGGTATCGCCCGGACGACATCGCCATCTCGATCGAGCAACTGGCCAGCGTTCCGGAATCGGTGGGCCAGGACATGGCGACTCGCGACTACCAGACCGTGCGCGAGGTGCTCGGCGACGCTCTCGACCTGTTGTTCATCGGGCAGGCCTCCGCCGCGGAGACGGCAGAGCGAATCGAGCGAGGTCTGGCCAATGCCTGAGGAGCGCACTCGTCCCGGGCCGGGTCAGCGCGCACGGCGCGTGCCGCTGCGCCGGCAGATCGTGCCGTATGCCTTCCTGCTGCCCAGCGGCATCCTGTTCCTGCTGTTCGGTCTAATCCCCATCGGTGCCGCACTCGTGTTCAGCACACTCAGCGGGTCGGTGACAATCGACCCTGACTTCGTCGGGGTGGGCAACTACGCCAGGCTCGTCTCCGACCCACTGTTCTGGGAGGCGTTGCGCAACACCGGTGTGTTCACTCTGGGCACCGTTCCGGTGGCGATGGCCGGCGGCTTGTTCCTCGCAGTACTGCTGAACCGGCCGCTGCCCGGCCGTGCGGTGTTCCGCACGCTGCTCTTCGCGCCGATGGTGGCCTCCGGCGTCGGCGTCGCGGTGATCATGTCCTGGATCTTCAACGGCGACTACGGCGTCGTGAACAACGCCCTGTCCGCTGCGGGGGCGAGCCGGGTCCCGTGGCTGACCTCGACGACATGGGCGATGCCGACGGTGGTCCTCGCCGTGCTGTGGAGCCGGGTGGGGTTCTGCATGGTGCTCTACCTCGCGGCGCTGCAGAACATCCCGGAATCCCTTCGTGAGGCCGCGCAGCTCGACGGGGCGGGCCCGTGGCGGCGGTTCCGCAGCGTTACCTGGCCGCTGCTCGCGCCGACGACGTTCTTCTTGCTCATCGTGAACGTGGTGTTCTCGCTGCAGGTGTTCGACCTGCTGTTCGTGCTCACCGGCGGCGGTCCGGGCTTCGCGACGACGGTGCTGATCCAGTTCGTGTACCGAGCCGCGTTCGCCCAGGGCAACATGGGCTATGCGAGCGCGGCAGGTGTCGTCCTGGCTTTGATCCTCGTGCTGTTCACACTGCTCAGGTTCCGCGCCAGCCGGAAGACGGAGGACGTCGCATGATGTCTGTTCACCGTGCTCAGAACCTGCGCCGGCCGCAAGGCGGAGCACTGTCCCCAGGCGTGCCGGCTGTCGAACCCGGGAGCCCCGCCTGGCGGCCCCGCAGGCGGCAGGCGGCCGGGGCACTGGTGCTCGTGCTGCTGACGTCGATCACGCTCGTGATGCTGTTCCCGTTCCTTTGGATGATCGTCACCTCGCTCACCCCCAACGGTCAGGCGACCAGTCCCGAGTTCCGGCTGTGGCCGGCCGACCCGACCCTCGAGAACTACGTCGAGGCGTTCACCGGGTACCCGCTGCTGACCTGGATCCGCAACTCGGTGGTGATCTCGGTGCTCGGCGCGCTGCTGAGCGTCACGGTCAGCCTGATGGCGGGCTATGCGTTCGCGAAGTTCCGCTTCCGTGGCCGCACCACGTTCTTCCTCGCCTACCTGCTCACGATCATGGTCCCGATCCAGGTCACCCTGGTGCCGACCTTCCTGGTCGCGGTGAACCTCGGCCTGGTGAACTCGATCTGGGGCGTCATCCTGCCCGGCGCTGCGGAGGCCACCGGGGTTTTCATCGCACGGCAGTTCATGATGTCCATCCCGGACGAGCTGATGGAGGCGGCCCGGCTCGACGGGGCCGGCGAGATCCGCACGTTCTGCAGGATCGTCCTGCCGCTGTCCGGTCCGCTGGTTGCGGTTCTCGCGGTCCTCGCGGTGACGGCGCGGTGGAACGAGTTCCTGTGGCCGTTCGTCATCCTGCAGGGCGACGATGTGCTCACGCTTCCCGTCGGGCTCGCCTCGCTGCAGGGCGGTGACCTGTTCTCCACGCCGTGGGGCACGATCCTGGCCATCACGACGATCGCCGTGCTGCCGGTGCTGATCGTGTTCCTGGTGTTCCAGCGGCAGTTCGTGCAGGGGATCGCCGGCACGGGGTCGAAGTGACGGCGCCACCGCGAGTGCTCGACGCGCTGACGCTTGGGACCGGTACGGACATCCGCCCTGGCTGGGAGGAACGGAGCTCCCCGGGTCGCCACTGGCGACCTGGACGACCGGCCTACTGGTATGCGCACGTCGGCGTGGGTGCTCAGCCGTGCTGTCGGCTGAGAACGAGTCGATCGAGATCGGCGCGGATGCCAATATCCAGAACGCTTCGGTGCTCGCCGTAGGGCGCGGTCTTTCCCGGCCGGCTGCGGCGGCTCGCTCTGGTAAGTGGCTTCGTCGCTTACTTCGTGCAGATGACTCCGGCCACGCAGACGCCGCTGCTCTTGTCAGTTCTGCGGTGGGCTGTCATCTGACGTTGGCTCCAGTGGCGGCAATGTGAGTGCGTATAGCGGGCGTTTTCGCAGTCCATCGTTCGGTCATAGGTCGATGTTGCCGTGTTGGGTGGGGTAGGCGTATGGGTCGGCTCCGTCCTCGGACACAAAATCGCGTGCGATTTCCCCAACACACACAGTTGGACGGTCCACTGCAGCGGGGTTCCTGCTGCAGTGGTTTTCGGTGTTTCCTGGCCGGTGCTCAGCGGGATGGCTGCCGGGGTGGTGGCCATGGCTGAGCAGGTCGTGTCGGCCCTGGTGCCGCAGTCGACGGGTGCTCGGTCGCGTGTGGCGGCCGAGACCCGGCGGGTGCGGTCGAGGCTGCCACTGGCCGAGGTCGCGACTGTTCCTGGTGACGCGTCCTGGGGCTACGGGATCGGACGGGTGGATGCCTCGGGCCGGATCGCCGAGAACACGGTCGTGCGGGCGCTGGGCTGGGCCGCCGGTGATCACCTGAGTGTGAGTGTGCGTGGGGGTGCGGCGGTGGTGCGTCGTGATCCGCAGGGCGCGTTCACGATCCCGTCGGCAGGCCGTGTGCTGCTTCCGGCCCCGGTGCGCACTCGGGTGGGCGTGGGCGCGGGAGACCGGCTGCTGCTGGCTGCCGACCCCGCACAGGATGTGGTCGTGGCCTTTCCGATGTGGGCGCTGGACGCGGTGCTGGCCCCGCACGCGAACTCCCTGGTCGGGGGTGAGCAGCCATGAGCGGTGGTCAGCCGGAGCAGGCGGAGATCGAAGCCGCGCGGCTGGTGCTGGCGCGCATGGGTCTTTCTCCAGAGGACTTGGTGGCTGGACCTCCGCAGCAGCCGGTGGCGCCGACGTTCGCCGAGTACATCCCGAAGGTGTCCGATGCGGTGTCGGCCGGCACCAGGCGGGTGTATGGCTCGTACTGGAACCGGATTCTCGAGCACTGGGCTGACCGGCGACTGGATGAGCCGACGGCGCTGGAGATCAAGCAGCTGGCCGAGCACGTCAGAACCCACGTGGTGCCCCGGCGCAATGCCCGTGGCGGGCGGGGTGCGGCCGAGCACCTGATCGCCGCGCTGCGGTGCGTGTACAACCACGCGGTCGCCGACGGGTGGATCGCCGAGGGCGACAACCCGGCCAAGCGGGTACCCAAACCGCGCCGGTTGCCGTCCACCCGTCGGGGGCTGCCGGATTCCGGCCTGGCCGAGATCAACGAGGTGGCCGCGGCTACGGGCAATGATCCGGCGCTGGATACGTTGCTGCTGCGGCTGCACACCGAGACAGCCTGCCGCCGGGGCGGGGCATTGGCGTTGCGTCCACGGGATCTGGACCCGCAGCAGTGTCTGGTGCTGTTGCAGGAGAAAGGCGGAACGGTGCGCTGGCAACCGGTCTCGCCGACCCTGATGCGGCATCTGCAGGACCACGCCGAGCATCGGGGTGCGGCGGAATCGGGTGGGCAGTTGCTGCGGTATGCCATCGGGGAGCCGATCACCCGGCGCCGCTACGACTACCTGTGGCGCAGGCTGGGCGAGCATCTGCCGTGGGTGGCCTCGCAGCAGATCAGCACGCACTGGCTGCGCCACACCACCCTGACCTGGGTGGAACGCCATTTCGGTTATGCGGTCGCCCGGGCTTTCGCCGGCCATACCGACAGCAGCGGCGGCGATGGCGGCACGACCACGACTTACATCCGGGCCGGCCTGGAGGAGGTCGCCGCTGCGGTCGCGGCCTTGACTGGCGAACCGCACCCCCCCGCCGCGCACTGCAGGGGAGGTGACGAGTAAGTGGTGCTGGTGCGATGAGAACGTGGGCTCCGTCTCCTGGATGAGGCGGGGCAGTGCTCATCTGAGTTGGCGCTATGCCTGAAGGTGCCCGATGGTGCCGAAGGTGCCCGCATCCATGTAGTGGCACCTTCGGCACCATCGGCACCTTCGCAAGAAGGCCCGAAAGCAGACCACAACTGAACCGTCCGTTGATCCGACGGACCAGCCGTACGTGCATGGAGAACATACGCACACTGGACGGATGTTGCGTCACACTCAGGGCAAAAGTGCTGGACCGCGCCTGAGCTGGGCGAACTGGAAACTAGTGCTGCGTCAGGCTACGTTTGCCCGTTGGACGATCTTGCGTAGTCGGGGGTTGTCGGTGTTGCGGTTTCGCCAGGCGATGTAGCGGCGGATCATGCTGGCTTGTTCGGTGTGGCTGGTGTGGTCGGTGCCGTTGAGGGTGAAGTAGCGCAGCGCGGTGAATTGAGCCTCGATGCGGTTGATCCAGGACGAGTTCGTTGGCGTGTAGGCGATCTCGACGTTGTTGGCCTCAGCCCAGACCGAGACCCTGGTGTCGATCCGGGTGCTCAGATGCGGGCTGGCGTTGTCGCAGACGATCGCGATGCGCACCTTCGGTGGATACAGACCGCGCAGGTAGCGGCAGAACTGGAGAAACTGGGTTCGCTTCTTGGATGTCTTGACGTGTCCGTACATTCTGTCGGTGGCCAGGTCGAGAGCGGCGAGCAGGTGGCGGACCCCGTGGGGACGCGTGTAGGTAGCTCGTTGCCGGGGCCGGGGGTCACGGCCGGGATCTTTGTGCTTGCCACCCCGCTCGGCCCACTGCCGTCCTGGGTGGGGTTGCAGGTTCAGTGGCCCGAATTCGTCCATGCTGAACACCACGGTCGGATCGTCGGTCTCGCCGACGATCTCGCCGTCGGCGATCGCATACAGGTGCTCGATACGAGCTTTCTTCACCGCATAGTCCGGATCCCGGGAGGTCTTCCAGGTCTTTATCCGTTGAAACGACACCCCTTCCGCGCGCAGGATCGCGCGCAGGCCCTCGTGGCTGATGTCCTCGACCACCCCCTCGGCGACCAGGAAATCCGCCAGCTTGGTCAGACTCCAGGTCGAAAACGGCAGCCCGTGCTCGGCAGGCTTGGACTTGGCGACCTTCTTGATCTCTCGCCGCTGCGGCAGAGTGAACGTCGGCGGACGTCCACCCTTGTATTTCGGGTACAGCGAGTCGAACCCGTCGGTGTTGAAGTTGTGGATCACGTCTCGAACCCGATCCTCGCTGGTGAACGCCACTGTCGCGATCTTGGCCACCGGCATGCCCTGCGCGGACAGCAGCACCATCTGCGCCCTGCGCCAGGTCACCACCGACCCACTGCCACGACGAATGATCCGCAACAACCGGTTGCCCTCATCGTCATCGAGCTCCCGAACCCGTACCCGCTCAGCCATGATCCACAGTCTGAAACGATCACACCAACCTATGCGGCACCAACCACGGCGCGTCGCGATCAAACAGGGCAAACCCTGCCTGACACGGCACTAGCGTTGTTTCGCCGAGGGCTCGCGTTCGAAAAGCATGGGTTCTGCCTGGTCATGGGGCCCGACCGGAAGATAAGCCCGGTCACCCCTGCGGTGGATTAGTTGCCGCTACGTCATGCGGTCGGTCGCCAGCGGTGTGGCGCATTCAGCCGCGCGCAGGCGATGAGCGCGATCGCTCACTATCGCGGGCACGCGACCGACACAGAGCTTGTGTCCACGTCACGTCGTGGGGCAGTGGCTGCTCCGTCGCTGTGGGTCTGTTGTCTGCGGGGAGCGTTCGTGTTGCAGATCAGGACGCATACGAGTTGGAGGAGCCCGAGGTGGATGTCGGCGCGCCTTTCGTAGCGAGTGCGGAGGTGTTTGAACCCTTCCAGGTGATCCCTGTCTTGAGTACGAACACGATGCCGACCAGGGCGGCCCGATCATCTGCCGGCAACCGGCCCGGTACCGATGTCGGCGAGGTGGGCGTGGCGGGAGCAACGGCTGAACCCGAGACCACAACTGCTCTGGCACCAACTCCTCGATCACGCCGAGAGGGGCTGCTGCAGGGTTTGGTGACAGGTGGTTAGGCTGCCTGGTTGGCGGTCTTGGTCATGATTGTCTCGAATTCGATAGGGGTGAGGCGTCCGAGTCGTGGTTGGCGGCGTCGGCGGTGGTAGGTGCGCTCGATCCAGCGCACGATCGCGACCCGTAGCTCCTCGCGGGTGGCCCAACGGCGTCGGTCGAGGACGTTGTGCTGCAGCAGCGAGTAGAAGCTTTCCATGGCGGCGTTGTCGCCAGCTGATCCGACTTGGCCCATCGAGCCGCGGAGGCGGTGCCGGAACAGAGCTTGGTGCAGCTTGCGTGACCGAAACTGCCCACCGCGGTCGCTGTGCAGCACACATCCGGTCACGCGGTGGCCGGCCGTCGGCGCCGCGACGAGCGACGGCCGAATCCAGGGCGGTGACCACGATCGCCGATTCCATCCGGTCGGCCATCGAGTAGCCCACGATCCTGTTGGACCACACGTCCTTGATCGCGCACACATACAGCTTGCCCTCCTTGGTGGGATGCTCGGTCAGACCGGTCAGCCACAACCGGTTCGGGCCCTCGGCGGTGAAATCACGGCGCACGAGATCGTCATGTGCCGGCCCCGCGACGCGACGCTTTGTGCTTCGCGTTTTCTTCTTGCCGAACACGCTCCACCAGCCGTTGTTCGAGCAGAGCCGCCAGATCGTGCGCTCGGCCGCCGAGTGCCCGGCCGCCCACGCCTCGTCGGCCAGCAGGCGATATCCGAACTCCGGATCATCCCGGTGGGCGTCGAAGATCGCGTTGGCCACATACGCCTCGGCCAGTTCGGTATCGGTGACCGGTTGGGATCTCCACCGGGTACTGCTGGCGGTGGAGCTTGAGTACCCGGCACGTCACCGCCACGGGAATCCCGTCGGCGGCCAGCTGACCCACGAGCGGGTACATCATTTTCCCGGCAGATTGCCCTGCGACAGATACGCCGCCGCCCGCCGCAACACCTCGTTCTCCTGCTCCAACAACCGGTTGCGGCGCTTGAGTTCGCGCAGATCACGAGCCTGATCCGACGTCACGCCGAGCTTGACGCCCTCGTCGACATCGGCGTTGCGCAGCCACTTTTGCAGCGTCATCTCATGGATCCCGAAATCCCGGGCCACCTGCGCGAGACTCACGCCCGACTCGCGATTACGGGCCACCCGGACGACGTCCTCACGGAACTCACGGGGGATAGGGCTTGGGCACAGCGACATCCTTCCAGCCCGCCACACAGGCAAGCCATCTCGGCTGTCACACATCCCTGCAGCAGCCCCGACCGCACTCCACGTGTTCTGTGAGGAACTTCAACCACTGGTCGACCAAGTACTGACCGGCATCGGTGCCCAGCCCCTCGATGATCAAACCGCCGCGACTACCGTGGCGCGCAGCGTCGCCGCCGCCATCCGGACCGGCCAGATAGAGCCCTACGACGGAGCACGGCAACTGTGGCGTCTTGCGCGCAAAGTCCCGGCCGCCGGGCCGTCGCTACAGAGGTTGAACTGTCGGGATTTGATCACGGCGTGTCGGGCTGACATCGGCTGGTCGGGTGCTGTATCCGGTCCGGGTGCGTTATCCCGATAGTGGTGGGCTGACGGCTGAGGGCCGGGCCCGGCGTGAGGCGGTTCGGTTGCAGGCGGCGGAGTTGTTCGCCCAGGACGTGGCGGTGCCGGAGATCGCCAAGCGATTACGGGTATCGCACAACGCGGTGTACGTGTGGCGTCGCCGATGGTTGACCGACGGTGAAGCGGGACTCGTGTCCAAGGGGCCCTCGGGGACCGACTGTCGGCTGTCGCCCGAGCAGCTGGACCGGCTGGCCGCTGTGCTGCAGGAAGGCCCCGCTGCGCACGGCTACATCGAAGATCAGCGGTGGACCCTGGCGCGGGTGGCGGATCTGATCGCTCGACTCTTCCGCGTCCAGTACACCCTGCGCGGAGTCTCGATGTTGTTGCATCGCATGGGATTCAGCCCGCAGATGCCCGCGCATCGACCAGTCGAACGCGACGAGGAGGCGATCGCTACGTGGCGGCAGGAGGTGTGGCGGCAGGCAAAAGGCTAGCGGCCGAGCGTGGGGCGGTCTGCTTCGAAGATGAGGCAGGTCATACGCTACGGCCGCCGAAGGCACGGACGTGGGGCGCTACGCGGACACACCCCGGTCATTCCGGTGTCGGGCAGGGGATCCGGCCGGATCTCGGTGGCCGGTCTGTTCTGCGTCCGCCCCGGCCAACGCCCACACCTGCTGTACCGGGTCAAGATCCACCGCTCCCGCAAAGGCGAACGCCGCAGCTTCGCCGAAACCGACTACGCCGCCCTGCTCGATGCCGCCCACCAGTACCTGAAAGCGCCGATCGTGTTGATCTGGGACAACCTCAACACCCACATCAGCGCCGCGATGCGCCGATTGATCGGCAACCGGGACTGGCTGCACGTCATCCAGCTCCCGGCCTACGCCCCCGACCTCAACCCCACCGAAAGCGTGTGGTCCCACGTCAAACGCAGCCTGGGCAACCTGGCCGCCGACACCGCCGACCACCTCGCCGCGATCGTGCGCAACCGGCTCAAGCGCATCCAGTACCGACCCCACCTGCTGACCGGCTTCCTCGCCCAAACCGGCCTCACCGTTGACCCGGAGCCACCGTAATCTTGATCATTCAATCTCTGTAACCGGGTTCATTCACCTGGCAAGCGAGTGGGAAGACGTACCTGACCAGCGCGCCGAAATTGAGGCCGACATCAAAACCGAAGCCGGCAAACTCGAATACCCCAGCGCACCAGGTAGGTGTTGATGCGTCGTAGGAAGGGATACAGCTGCGACCGGTAGAACCGGCCGTAGTAGTTCATCCAGCCTGCCACGATGGGGTTGATCCCTTCGGCGAGCTCACTGAGATCGTCCCTGACGCGCATGTGGATCCGCCAGGAGCGGACCCGTCGACCCATCGCCTTGAGTGCCTCCGCGCTGACCGCGGGCAGGAAGGATGTGAACGCCTCCCGTCCGGGTACGTGGCCTTGCGAGGGCGGAACGTGTACCCGAGGAACGTGAACGAGGTGTGCTCATGGGAGCCACGACGTCGGGTGTCCTTGCAGTACACGATCTTGGTTTTGTCGGGATGCAGACGCAGCCCGACTTGTTCCATTCTCTCGGCGAGAGCGGCCAGCACCTGGCGTGCCTGCCGCTCGGTCGCGCAGTGCACCACGGCGTCGTCCGCGTAGCGTTCGAACTGCACGGCCGGGAACTCCCGCTCCAGCCACGAGTCGAACGCGTAATGCATGAACAGGTTGGCCAGCACGGGCGAGACCGCTGACCCCTGTGGGGTTCCCCGGTTCCGCTCGACAAGGGTGCCGTCAGACTGCTGGATCGGAGCGGCAAGCCACCGCTTCACATACAACAACACCCACTTTTGATCAGCGGAGATGTTGGCCTGCACCGCCTTGACCATCAACTCCCACGGCACGCTGTCGAAGAACTTGGCGACATCCAAGTCGATCACCCAGTCCTTCTTCCAGCACTGCTGACGGCAGTTGGCCACCGCGTCCAGCGCCGAGCGACGAGGCCGATACCCGTAGGAGTCCTGGTGAAAGATCGACTCCGTCCGCGATTCGAGCGCCATCGCCGCCCCAACACCTCCACGATCAAGGTGTTGCGACGACCAGTTGAATCCGCCGCACCGCGGCATCCGCACCCTCGCAACGCTGTTGGATGAGTCGTCGACACCTCCCGGCCACTCAGCGTCACCCGGCCACGAGGCACCGCAGAAGTAAGGCCACGCCGATCACGACTTCCTGTCGTACCGCAGCTCGCGACCCCAAGGATTTGCATCATGAACGATTTGCTCGTGGATATGGCCGCCCTTTACTTGCTCCTGTTCTCTCCGCTGATTCCGCCGCTGCTTGGCTGGGTCGCGGGAAAGGTAAGTGACATGATCCGCGAACGCGACGCTGATCACTAATGCGATGACGTCCGAACGGCCGCGATGCCCTCACGCGTGCGCACCCGCGGTCCTACCAGGTGCGGCGGCACTCTCTGCGTTCGCCGCCGGAGGCCAGCACCAGATCATGTGGCCAGTTCGGTTACCTGACCTCCGCGTCGGCCACGGCCGTGGTGCGCCGGCGATTCACGCCTTCGCCTGGACAGCTTCGACCAACGCATCGGCGGCGAGGCGACCAAGGCCGTTCGAGGCGAGGGGACTGTCCCCGGTGAGGAGCTTCCCGTCCTGGTGCACCTGGCCGGTCATCTTCTCGTTGACAACGGTCACTCCTTGCTTGCTCAGCAGATCGGCGACCAGCCACCGCAGCCGGCCGGGAAGGTAGCCGATGTCGATGTTCGGTCCTGTGTCGAGCGCGTCGGGAAAGACACAGACCGAGTAGCCCTTGAACGGCGATTCGTCCCTACCCAGCGAGGCGGCGAGCAATGCTGCCGGGCCATGGCAGAGGGTGATGATGAACTTGTCCTTGGACAACGCCCAGTCGAGAGTCTGCTGTACTGCCCGGCTGGTCGGCAAACCGACCACGGCCCCATGCCCGCCCGGGATGAACACCGCGAGGTAGTCCGAATCCGAGCCGAGCTCGTTGGCGACAACCTCGGAAAGCTTCTTGGGCTGCTTGAGCTTGGGCTTCAGCGCTTCGTAAGTCGCCAGAACGGCCTCGTCCTCGCTCGGCATGGCCCACAGTTCCAGCTTGGCCGGGTAGCCGGTGATCGTCGCGACGTCGACCTCGAAGCCCGCTTCCATCAGGTGGTGCAGTGGAAGCAGCATCTCGACCGGATGATTGCCGGTCGAGAACATCGTGCCGTTCTCCGTCAGAAGGTAGCGCTCCTCGGTCGCGATCATGAGGACCTTCCGCTTGCCTCTGGTGTAGGCGCCCTTGTGCTGCACTCCATCGAAGTCGGTCTTCGGCGACGTGTATTGACTCAGCGAGTACGGGGACGGAAAGAACGCGTTGTCCTCCGCCTCGTCCGGCGTGGGGTTCTTGCTCAGGTTCTCGGCAGTCATCGTTCGTCCTGCTTTCATTTGTGTTTCAGAATTTCTTGTCGGAGACAACGCGGCAGCATCGCAAGCCAACTTCTCGAAGTCATGCGTGCCGTCACTGCCTGCCAGGCCCTCATGTTAAACCGGAGCCATATGTCCCACAACTCAACCGGCTCCGCCGACGACCCGATGCCCGGCCTCGAATGGCGAGTTCCGGGACGCGGACGCCAATTTATTGTGGTCGGCCGACAACCTCGTTTGTCGGCCGACCACGAATTTTCGTTCGAGTCCGGTTGATTGTTGTTTCCCGTGCCACATGTCGAATGCGGCGGGAATGTGCTGGAAATTTCCGCTGTTGAGCCGCGCAGTCCGATCGCCGATCGAAGTGGAAGAGGGAGCAAGGTGAAGCACAACGGCTCTGATGTGCTCGACGGTGCTGGTGTGGCGAAAGAGGATGGTTCGGCGCGGCCACCTGCACGATCGGCGTTCGCGTTCTGGAGCGTCGCGGCGGCGATGGCGTTCGCGCTGGCGGCCAGCGCGGTGCCGTCCCCGCTCTACGTGGACTACCAGGCGCAGTGGAAGTTCTCCGCGGCGACGCTGACGGCCGTCTACGCGACCTACGCCGCCGGTGTCGTCGTGGCCCTTCTGCTCGCGGGCGGACTGTCCGACCGGGTCGGACGTCGTCCGGTGCTGGTCGTCAGCATCGCGGGTCTGGTCGTCAGCCTGCTCCTGTTCGTCTTCGCCGACGGTGTGGGGTGGCTCTACGCGGCTCGCGGATTGCAGGGACTGGCCACCGGTGTGTTCACCGGGGCCGCGGGAGGTGCGCTGGCCGAGCTGCACCCCCGCTCGGACCACCGGTTCGCTGCGACGGTGAACAGCACGTCGACATCGGCCGGGATCGCGGCCGGCGCCGTGGTCGCCGGCGCGTTGGCGGAGTTCGTCCCGTTCCCACTGCGGGCGCCGTACGTGCTGCTCGTGGTCATCGCGCTCGTACTGCTGAGCGCCATCGCGTGGCGCGTGCCGGAAACGGTGGAGCGCTCCGGCGGCGAGGCGGGTTTCCGCGTGCAGCGGTTGAAGGTTCCGGCCGAGATCCGCGGCCAGTTCGTCCTCGCATCGCTCGGGGTCTTCGCGGCATGGGCCGTAGCCGGTTTGTACCTCGGTCTGGGCGGCAGCATCGCCAAGGAGCTGCTGCAGGTGGACAACCACCTCGTCGTCGGGCTGGTGATCCTCAGCATGCAGGGTGTGGGTGGGCTCGCGCAGCTCGTGTTCACCAGGATGTCGAACGCGTCGGCGTCGATCGTGGGAAGCACGACGCTGATCGCAGGACTGCTCGTCACCGCCGTGTCACTGCCGCTGCTGAGCCCGGTGGTCTTCTTCGGGGGAGCGATCACGACCGGTGTCGGCTTCGGACTGACATTCATGGGAGCCACCCGGCGGGTGGTGCACGCGGCACCCGCCCACGCACGCGGTGAGACGCTCGCCGCCTACTTCGTCGTGGCGTACGTGGCGATCTCCGCACCGGTGGTCGTCGCCGGGTTCGTCGCGGCGCCGCTGGGGCTTGCCACCACGTTCTACCTGTTCGCTGCGACGATCGGACTCGCCGCAGCAAGCATGCTCGTAGGCACGCTCGTCAGGAGATAGTCCAGTGTGGACAGCCGTGTCGGCAACTGCACGGCTGTCCACACTACGCGACGACTGGGTGCCGTGTAGCTCCTCAGTTGCCGGGCCTATGGCCCCTCGGCGGGGCTCTGCGGAATCGACACGTCCCGGCAGCCGTCGCGGGCGGGGACGCCTGTGACGCGGGCGGCGAGCCATTCCACGCCGCGCTGCGGCACGAGCAGAGGCGCCAGGTGATCCACCCCGGTCAACCTCTCGAATTCCACCGCCGCGCCGTTGGCGCACCAGTCGCGGTAGAGCATGCGGCCGAGCTCGTACGGGACGACGGTGTCGGCATTGGCGTGGTAGACGTAGGCGGGCGCGCCTGGCTTGCCTGTGCCCAGCCGCGACTCGGCGAAGCGTTCCCGCCACTGCGGCAGGGCGAGGACGTCGGGCTCGGTGATGTCAGCCGTGGACGTGGTGCCGAATGTGGTGAGGTACTCGGCGTAGCACGACTGCTGGATCCGGTCCATGACGTGCTTGCCCTCGGCGGTCAGTTTCTCCTCGAGTTCGAGTTCCGGGTAGGCGGTGTCCAGACCTGACAGTGCCGCCAGCGCGAACCCGTCGCCGGCGGTGGCGTTCCCGTCGCCGTGGTCCATCCAGATGTTCATGTCGGTGAAGGTGCCGCCTGCCACGATGCCCTTGAGGTCGAGTTCGGGCGCGTAGCTCGGCTGCAGTTCGGCGGCCCATCCGGCGGCCTGACCGCCCTGGGAGTACCCGCCGATCCCGACGGGGGATGTTTCGGAGACGCCGGTGCCGGTCAGGCGGGTCGCCGCCCGGAGCGCGTCGAGCGCTTGGTGACCCTCCGCCCGGCCGACGAGGTACTCCGCGCGCCGCGGCGTGCCCTGCCCCTCGTAGTCGGTGAGGACTACCGAGATTCCCTTGAAGAGCAGTTGCTGCACCGGTACGGCCAGGTAGTCCGGGGCCTGGGGAGCGACCTGCGTTGGGTTGAGCTGTTTGGACTGCGCGCAGTGATCACCGAGTCCACGTGTGCCTGGTGTGACCACGACCAGCGGGTTGCGGGTGCCGGAAGTCCCCTTCGGGGTCAGAAGCGCGCCGGTGACGGGAACGGGCTCACCTGCGTTGTTCGACGACAGGTACATGATCTGGCGGACGGTTGCGTTCGGGTACAGCGGTGCGACGACCTCGCGGCTGCGGATCACGTCGCCGACGCGCCCGTCGGGGAGTGGCGAGGGCGGGACGTAGAAGGCGTCGCTGTCGGGCAGGGCTGGGCTCGCCGACGTTGGCGGCGCGACGGGCTGCCCGACCGCCGGCCCCGGTGGAACGGCTAACGCCAGCACGGCTGTCAACGCAACGGGGGCGACCTTCAAGGTGACACTTCGTTGTGGCACTTGGCTTTCCTCTCCTGGCGTCGGTCAGGTCGTCGGCTGGAGGACGATCTTGCCGATGTGTCGGCCGCTCTCCATCAGCCGATGCGCGTCCGCCGCGCGCTCCAGCGGGAACACCTCGTGCACGAGGGGCAGGCAGCGTCCGGCGGCGAGTGCGGGCCACACCTTGGCGCGGAGGTCGCCGGCGATGTCGGCCTTCTCCTGCGCGGTGCGGGAGCGCATCGTCGACCCGGTCAGAGTGGCCCGTTTGAGGGCGATCTTGAGCAGGTCGACCTTGTCGGCGACTTCGCCGCCGAGGAACCCGATCAGCAGGAGCGTCCCGTACCGGGAGAGCGTGGTGATGTTGCGTTCGAGGTAGGTGCCGCCCACGATGTCGACGATCACGTCGACGCCTTGGCCGCCGGTCCACTCGGACACGGCGTCGACGAAGTCCTCCTGGCGGAAGTCGATGGCCAGCTCGGCGCCGAACTCCAGTGCCGCCGCGCACTTCTCCGGGCCAGCGTCGGTGGCGCAGGCCCGGATGCCGAACTCCTTGGCGAGCATCAGCGCGGTCGAGCCGATGCCACTGGTGCCCCCGTGCACGAGCACAATGTCACCGGTCTTCGCCGCCGCGATGCCGAACAGATTCGCCCACACGGTGAAGAAGGTCTCCGGGATGGCCGCCGCGTGGATCGCGTCGACGCTGTCGGGGCGGGGGAGCGCTTGCGCGGCGGGCATGACGCAGTATTCCGCGTAGCCGCCCCCTTCTGTCAGTCCGAAGACCTTGTCGCCGATCGCGAACCCGGTGACACCCTCACCCAGGGCCACGACCTCCCCCGCGATCTCGAGCCCCGGGGTGGGATTGACGCCGGGAGGCATCGGGTACTCGCCCAGCCGTTGCATGACGTCCGGACGGTTGACCCCGGCCGCCTCGACCTGCACGAGCACTTCCTGCTCGCTCGGAGTGGGTATCGCGACAGTTCGTGGCTGCAGCACGTCGGGGTCTCCGGGGCGGGTAATGGCCACTTCGGTCATGACGTCCGGCATCGGCTGGTGACTCATGCTGGATCTCCTTCTCATGCAATGGTTGTTGTCGCCGACGCCGCCGGGTCGATGGGTACGTCGCGCGTGTCCTTCATGGCGAGTAGGCAGCAGGTGCTGAGGACGCCGAGCGCTGAGAGGAAGTAGGCCACTCCCATCCCGCCGAACATGGCAACCAGCGGTGGTGCCACCAGCAGCGGCAGGGCGCCGCCGAGGATGCCGGCCAGGTTGTAGCTCATTCCCGCGCCCGTGTAGCGGTAGCGGGTGCGGAACAGTTCCGGCAGGTAGGCGGCGGCCGGCCCGTACGGGATGCCCAGGACCAGCATCAGCAGCGCCATCGCGATGAAGAAGGAGACGGCGTCGCCCGGTCGCATGATGAGGAATGCCAGTGGGCCCGCGACGATCCCGAAGATGGCGCCGACCAGCAGCACGCGGCGGCGGCCGATGCGGTCCGAGAGCATTGCCGAGACGATCACAGCGGCTGACAGCACCACTGCGGCTAGGATGTCGACGACCAGGATGGTCGGCTGCGAGAGGCCGAGAGTGCCGGTGCCTTCGGCCTGCCCGGCGTAGCCGGTGAGGAACACGACGGCGGTGTAGAACGAGCCGAATGTCATCGACAGCATGCCGCCGCCGAGCAGCACCTGCCGCCACTGCTCGCGCAGCACGTCCACGAAGGGCAGCTTGACCTGCTCCTTGCGCAACGCCGCATTCCTGAACGCGGGCGTCTCCGCGATCCGCAGCCGCACGTACAGGCCGACCGCGATCAGCACCGCGCTGGCCAGGAACGGGATCCGCCAGCCCCAGGCGACGAACGCCTCTGGGCTCAACGCCAGCGCGGAGATGAGGAAGGTGGCGCTGGACAACGCTACGCCGAAGCCTGGACCGAGCTGGGGGAACATGCTGTAGAGGCCGCGGCGCTCGGCGGGCGCATACTCCGACGTCAGCAGCGCTGCCCCGGCCCATTCCCCACCGAGCGCCAACCCCTGCACCGCCCTGAGCAGCAGCAACAGGAGCGGGGCGGCCGCACCGGCGACCGCCGAGGTCGGCACGAGACCGATCGCGAACGTCGCCCCGCCCATCATGAGCAGCGTGGTGACGAGGGTGCGTTTCCGTCCTAGCCGGTCACCGTAGTGGCCGAACACGATCGCGCCGAGGGGGCGGAAGAGGAACGCGACACCGAAGGTCGCGATGGCCGCGACCGTCGCCGCCGCCGGACCGAGGGACGGGAAGAACAGCGGGCCGAACACCAGAGCAGCGGCGGTGCCGTAGATCAGGAAGTCGTAAAACTCGATCGTGGTGCCGACCAGCGAGGCGATAGCGATCCGCCCCATCGGACGGCGTGGGTGCGCCTGCGTGCCGGGCGGCCGTAGCGTCGATCTTCCGGAACTCATTCAGGACCTCGCAGAGGTGCGTGAGGGCTTTCGGGTAGCAGCCGACTATCCCGGCGTACGACCGGCGAGACACGATGATCGGCCCACAAGCCCTCGCGGATCGTCTTGTCGTTGAGCAACATATCCACGTTCAGCCGACAAGGTGTGGAGCCAGGCGGTTGCCTACTCCGCTGGTCGACATCCTGCACGTATCCCGAGGATCTGCCGTTCCGATAGCTGACGGCTGAGCGGTCGTCGACCGGCGACTTGTGAATCAGCCACGCTTGACTTTGTGGTTTGCTCACTATCGTGGCGCGCGCCCGCCACGCCACGATGAAGCCTCCTCATCCACTTTGCGGAGGTTCGCATGCTCAACCTTGCCGTTCTCCTCGAGGACGCGGCGCGCAGCTTCCCCGAGCGTGACGCGGTCGTGCTCGACGGCTGGCGCATGTCCTACCTCGAGCTCGACGCAGCCGCGAACCAGGTCGCCAACGGGCTCGTGGCACGCGGCATCAAGCCCGGGGACACTGTCGCGCTGAGCTGCCCGAACCTGCCGCACTTCCCGATTGTCTACTACGGAGTCCTCAAGGCCGGGGCCACCGTCGTGCCGCTGAACGTGCTGCTCACCGAGCGGGAGATCGCCTACCACCTCGCCGATTCAGGGGCGAAGGCGTACTTCTGCTTCGAAGGCACGGATGAACTGCCGCTCGCTCGCAGCCACCTCGCCGCGTTCGAAGCCACCGAGGGCTGCCGGCACTTCGTGCTGATCACAACCGACCCCACCGGTACGTCGCCGATCCCGCAGGTGGATTCGCTGGCCGAGTTCACGCACGGCCAGCCGATCGAGTTCGATACCGCGCAGACTCGCGAAACCGACACCGCTGTAGTGCTCTACACCAGCGGTACCACCGGCAAGCCGAAGGGTGCCGAGCTGACCCACAGCAACATGGTGCACAACGCGCTGCTGGCGAACCGGCAGTTCGGGCACCATCCCCACGACGTCCACCTGGTCGCGCTGCCGCTGTTCCACTCGTTCGGCCAGAGCGTGCAGTTGAACGCCGGAATCGCGAGCGGAGCGACGATCGTGCTGCTGCCTCGCTTCGCTCCCGAGCGGGCGCTCGCGACGATGCAGCGCGAGCGCGTGACGGTCTTCGCGGGCGTGCCGACGATGTACTGGGCTCTCCTCTCGCTGGAATCGGTGGAGCGATTCGACCTCGCCGCGATCGCGAGCAACCTACGGATGAGTTTGTCCGGCGGCGCCGCCCTGCCGGTCGAGGTGCTCCGGGGGTTCGAGCAGCGGTTCGGGGTGCCGATCCTCGAGGGCTACGGCCTGTCGGAGACCAGCCCGGTCGCGACGTTCAACCGCACCGGGGAGCAACGCCGCCCCGGGTCGATCGGACTGCCGATGTGGGGCGTCGAGGTGCGAGTGCGCCGGCCCGACGGGACGCAGGCCGCGGTTGATGAACCCGGCGAGATTTGCATCCGGGGGCACAACGTGATGAAGGGCTATCTGAACCGGCCGGAAGCCACGGCGAAGGCCATCGACGAGCACGGCTGGTTCCACACCGGCGACGTCGCCACCCGCGACCGGGACGGTTACCTCTACATCGTCGACCGGGTGAAGGACATGATCATCCGCGGCGGATTCAACGTCTATCCCCGCGAAGTCGAAGAAGTGCTGCTCACCCATCCCGGCGTCAGCCTTGCAGCCGTGCTCGGTGTGCCACATGAGAGTCACGGCGAAGAGGTCAAGGCCTTCGTCATCCGGGAACCCGGAGCCGAGCTCGACGAGCAACAGCTTCTGGCGTGGTGCAAGCAGAACATGGCGGCCTACAAGTACCCGCGGATCATCGAGTTCCGCGACAGCTTTCCGATGACCGCCACCGGCAAGATCCTCAAACGCGAACTGGTGCCGTGACCGGACCCCGGCGTGCCGCCGCGCGAGGACGACTGGAAGGAACCGAGAAACCAGATGGGCGAGACCACAACGTCAGGTCGAGCAGATGTCCGAGAGCTCGTCAAACCCGAGCGGCTCGGTCCGATGCTCGCGTGTACCACGGGCGATCAGGCATGGCTGGATCTGACCGCGACGCTGATCGCCGGAGGCAAGTCGAACCTGACCTTCGAGCTCACCAGCGAGGCGGGGGAACTGATCCTGCGCCGACCGCCCACTGGTGACCTCCTGCCCAGCGCCCACGACATGGGACGCGAAGCACGAGTCCAACGGGCTCTGGCGAACACCTCGGTTCCTGTGCCGCGGGTCATCGCACGAGAGGAGACCGCCGACGTCATCGGTGCGCCGTTCTACGTCATGGCGAAGGTAGCGGGCCACGTCATCCGTGGCGAGCTGCCGACGGGCTACGCCGACACCGCACCGGAGCGGGAAGCAATGGCGAACGCCCTGATCGACGTCCTCGCCGACGTGCACGCCGTCGATCCGGAAGCGGCCGGCCTTGCCGGATTCGGCCGTCCAGACGGCTTCCTGACGCGGCAGGTGCGCCGGTGGCAGGGTCAGTGGGAGGCCAGCCGGACCGCCGAGGTGCCCGCCGTCGACACCCTGGGCCGTGAACTCGCCGCGCGGCTGCCGGCGAGCCACGCACCGACGATCGTGCACGGTGACTTCCGGCTGGACAACTGCCTGATGAGTAGCGACGGTCCCGGCACCGTGGCCGCCGTGCTCGACTGGGAGCTGTCCACCCTGGGCGATCCGCTGACCGACCTCGGGTTGCTGCTGTTCTACTGGCGGGAGCCGGGGGAGCCGCAGCGGGCGCTCAGCCCCACGGTCACCTCGCTGCCGGGCTTTCCCCGCAGGGCCGACCTCGTCGAACGCTACGCGGCACGGACCGGAAGGGACCTCGCGGGCATCCGCTACTACGAGGCGTTCTCGCACTTCAAATTCGCGGTGATCGCGCAGGGAATCGCGGCCCGGGTCGCCGCGGGCGCTATGGCAGGCCAGGACTTCGGCGATCTGGACGAGG
Source organism: Saccharopolyspora erythraea (assembly GCF_018141105.1). Classification (NCBI taxonomy): domain Bacteria; kingdom Bacillati; phylum Actinomycetota; class Actinomycetes; order Pseudonocardiales; family Pseudonocardiaceae; genus Saccharopolyspora; species Saccharopolyspora erythraea. The sequence goes on from NZ_CP054839.1 coordinate 3,080,933, forward strand.
AGATCGTCCGCATCGCCGAGGAAGGACTGGAGATGCTCATCGGAGGTGGTCGCTGATGCCCGTGCTCGACGCGTTCCGTCTCGATGGGAAGGTCGCGGTGGTGACCGGGGCGAGCTCCGGTCTCGGCGCGGGGTTCGCGCGGGCGCTCGCCGCCGCGGGTGCCGACCTCGTCCTCGGCGCGCGCAGGGAGGACCGGCTGGCAGAGGTCGCGCGACAGGTCGAGGCGGCTGGCCGCGAGGTCGTCACTAGGCGCACCGACGTCTCCGAGCCGGACGACTGCGCAGCAGTCGTCACAGCCGGTATGAACACCTTCGGCCGGATCGACATCCTGGTGAACAACGCAGGCATCGGCACCGCGGTGCCGGCGTTGCGGGAGACGCCCGACGAGTTTCGCCGTGTGGTCGACGTCAACCTCATGGGTGCCTACTGGATGGCGCAAACCTGTGCACGGGTGATGCGACCCGGCTCCAGCATCGTCAACATCGCCAGTGTGCTCGGCCTGATCACATCCTTCGCACCGCAAGCCGCCTACACCGCCAGCAAGGCCGGGCTGATCGGACTCACTCGCGACCTCGCCCAGCAATGGACCGGACGCAAGGGGATCAGGGTCAACGCGATCGCACCCGGCTACTTCGCCAGCGAGATGTCCGCCGTAGTGCCCCAGGAGCAGCTCGGCCGGTTCCTACAACAGACTTCGCCACTCGGCCGACTCGGCGAGCAGCACGAACTCGACCCCGCCGTGGTTTTCCTCGCCAGCGACGCCTCTTCCTACATCACCGGAATCACGCTGCCCGTCGACGGCGGGATGTCAGGTCACTGATCAGCAAGGAGCACCACGATGGACTTCGCCCTCTCCGCCAAGGCACAGGACACCTGTGACCGTATGTGGGACTTCATGCGCGAGCATGTTTTCCCGGCCGAAGCGGTTTACGCACAGTGGCGCGAGGAGAACGGCGAACACGAGCACCCGCCGGTGGTCGAGCACCTCAAGGCCGAGGCCAAGAAGCGCGGGTTGTGGAACCTGTTCCTGCCGCACCTGTCGGGTCTGTCGAACCTGGAGTACGCCAGTGTCGCTGAGATCTCTGGCTGGTCACCGGTCATCGCGCCCGAGGCGATCAACTGCCAGGCGCCGGACACCGGGAACATGGAGATGCTGCACCTGTTCGGCACGCACGAGCAGAAGGCGCGGTGGCTCGAACCCTGCTCGCCGGCGACATCCGCTCGGCGTTCGCGATGACGAACCCGCCGTTGCCAGCTCCGACGCCCGCAACATCACCACGTCCATCGTGTGCGACGGCGACGACTACGTCATCAACGGCCGCAAATGGTGGACCAGCGGCGCCGCCGACGAGCGCTGCGCGCTCTTCATCGTGATGGGCAAGACCGACCCTGACGCACCGGAACAGCGGCAGCAGTCCATGGTCCTCGTACCGCGGGACACACCCGGGCTGACGATCGAGCGGCACCTACCGCTGTTCGGCTACCAGGACCAGCACGGGCACTCCGAGATCGTGATCGACGACGTCCGCGTTCCGGTCGGTAACCGGCTCGCCGGAGAGGGCGAGGGCTTCATGATCGCCCAAGCCCGGCTGGGGCCGGGCCGGATCCACCACGCCATGCGTGCGATCGGGATGGCCGAGCGAGCCCTGGCCCTCATGGTCGGGCGGGCCAAGTCCCGGGTGGCCTCCGGCGGTCCGCTGGCCGATCAGGGCGTGGTGCGAGACCTCATCGCCCAGTCCCGCATCGACATCGAGCAGGCCCGCCTGCTGGTGCTGAATACCGCCTGGCTCATCGACCAGTACGGCGCGAAGGGCGCGCAGACGGAGATCGCCGCGGTCAAGGTGGCCGCTCCCGCCATGGCCACCGCCGTGATCGACCGCGCCATCGAGGTCTTCGGCGGCGCCGGGGTCAGCGATGACGCTCCGCTGGCCTACTTCTACAGCTGGGCCCGCGTCCTGCGCATCGTCGACGGACCCGACGCCGTGCACCGGCGCTCGGTCGCACGGCAGGAACTCGCGAGGGAGCGGCCATTCGCGGGATGATCCACCCGTGGCGGGAGTTGTGACGGTGTGGCGGCGGGTTCCAGACCCGCCGCCACACTTCCTGCTGTCGCTGTTCGGTGATTCAGCTGAGCTGCTTGACCACCGCGTCGGCAACGGCTCCGGCGCTGCCCGGGTTCTGCCCGGTGATCAGGTTTTCGTCTTCGACCACATAGGTTTCGAACGGCTTGTCGGCCACCGTGTACGCGGCTCCGCGCTTCTTCAGCTCGTCCTGCAAGCTGTAGGGGACGGCGCGTTCCCGCTGGGCAAGTTCCTCCTCTGGCCAGGAGAAGCCGGTGACGTTCTTGCCGTGGATCAGGTATTCGCCGTTGGACAGCTTGGCGCTGAGCAGTCCGCACGGGCCGTGGCAGACCGCCGAGACGACCTTGCCTGACTCGTGGAACTCGCGAATCAGCTCGGCGAGGCGGTCGCTTTGCGGGAAGTCGTACATCACGCCGTGACCACCGGTGAGATAGATGGCGTCGAAGTCGGTGGCGTCGACCTCGGCCACGGACTTCGTGCTCGTCAGGAGGTTCATGAACTCCCGGTCGGCGTAGCGCTTCGCGGTGCCCAGTTCGGCCAGGAAGTCGTGGGAGAGGCTTTCCGGGTCGATCGGGACGTACCCGCCGTCGATGCTGGCGATGACGGAGGTGAACCCGGCCCGTTCGACGACGTCGTAGAAGTGCGTCAGCTCGCCGAGCCACAGCCCGGTGCGGAATCCGACCTCCTCGTACTCGCCGATGCTGGTGACGATGATCAGAATGCGATTGGTGTTGGCCATGAATGTTTTCCTGTTCCAGGTTGGGATTTTCGATTGACGTTGCGCGAATGCCGTGTTCGTTTTCCTGCGTCCAGGACTTGCGATCGAATGCTTCTGTTCCCTGCCGTGGTTCAGGTGACAGGTATTCCGGCTCGCACATCTGCATGCTTGCAAAGGAAGAGGCCCGATGCGAATGTGCTCACGTCAGATCTCGACACCTCATGCGCCTGACCACCCGTTTTGCCAATGGCCTTGGTGGGCGACATAACTCATCCTGTTCGCGGTGACATTCGTGGTGGATCACAGCGGTCGTCGGCGGTGCTGGTGGTAGGCCTCCAACGCGACGGCGAGGTCGGCCACGTCGTGGGGACGGGTCAAGGAGCGATGAGTCAGTTCGTGGAGGCGCCGAAGCCGGTAGCGCACCGTGTTCGGGTGGCAGTACAGCTGCTGCGCGGCGTTGTCCGCCGAACCGTCGTGGTCGAACCACGTCTGGAGGGTGTCGAGCAGTGCATCGCGGTCCTGCGCTGGGAGCGCGAGCACCGGACCGAGGACTTGCTCGACTATGCGGTCGCCTTCGTCCGCACTGTGCGCCAGCAGGCCGGTTAGCGGCCTACCCCCGAGCACGGAGACCTCCACGGCATCCTCCGGAAGCCGATGCAGCGCTGCGCATGCGAGACGAACCGCACGTGCCGTTTCCGCCACGGCGTGGTAGATCGGGCTCACGCCCGTTCGCGCGGTGGCGGTCGTGCGCAGCACTTCGACCAGGTTGTTGAACATGCCCTCCCGGAGAACGACGACGCCCGTCTGCGCGACCGGTGTCATGCGCCAGACCGAGTGGAGTCCCAGTCGTGCGAGCCGGCGTTCGATGCCGGGCAGGCTTTCCTCCGCACCGCGCAACGGCTCGGCAGCGACGAGCACGAGATCACCGCGTCGCGGAAGATCGAACAGCTTGGCTACCTCCCACGGAGTGGTTCCCCGGACGGGCTGGCCGGTGAACAGCGACTCCAGCAACGCTGCTCGTTGCTGTCGACGCCGTTCGGAGTGATGGACCTCGGCTGCCCGGTACGACTCGGTCAGCGCCGTCGCGTAGTCGTCGTTGAGCTGCCACAACACCGTGGTTACTGACAAAAGAGATTCCAGCGGAAGGGAATCCGGATCCTGGCGAGCTGCGTCGGCGAACTGCTCCCACACCGCGGTGAACAGAATCCGGTAGGCGCCGAGCACATCGTTCAAGGGCACGCCTTGGCGTGCGCGGCGGCGACCTGTGCCGTGCACAACGGAGAAGTCGTGGCGACGGTCCGGCGCGCCGATCGCGTCCAGCAGCGCTCTCAGGTTGCGCTCGACAGACCGGCGCAGCTCGACGAACGGGACAAGCTTGCCCTCGCGGTAGACATCGATCTCCTTGGCGGTCAACGCCAACGCGTAGTCGGCCAGGTGCGAAAGCTGCGACATCACCCGAGCGGACAGGTCGCCGAGGTCGGTCCGTTGCACCCCGCATCCCCCTCCTGGTGGGTTCGAGGTTGGTGGAAAACAACGACTATCCCTCGCGCAACGGCGCGGCACACGATGGTCGAACCACCGATCTCGCAAGATCTCTTTGTGGTTGAACCACAAATGAGTGCTACGGTCGTGTCGGGACCATACGCGGACGACAGGACGTGACATGCCGCGGGAACAGAACTCCGGTGCCGAACGCGGCCCGGTGTCGGACAGCGGTCGAGCCGTCGCACTGGTCAAGGAGTCGCTGGACGACCTGGTGGCGGCAGCGGCGGAGGCCGTGTGGGAACAGGTTCCGGCCTATCGGAAGAGCCCGGACCCGGATCTCCGCGACGAGCTCGGCGCGCACATCGAAGCGATTTTCAGAACCCTGGTGGCCTGTCTGGAGGAGGGACGTCCGGCGACACCCCAGGACTTCCCGAGCACTGGTGAGCACGCCGCGCGACGGGTGCGCCAGGGCGTCTCGCTGTCCGATTTCCTGCGAGCTTTCCGGATCTCCCAAGGCACGCTGTGGAGGGGTGTGCTGGATGCCGCTCGGAGCGATTCCCGGATGCGGGAGGCCGCGCTGGAGATCGTCGCCGAGCTGATGCGGGTGATCGAAGTCGGCAGCTCGGTCGCCGGCGAGGCGTACCTGGCCGCCCAGCAGCACCAGGTCGCCGACGCGGACCGGGTGGCCCGCGATCTGCTGGAAGACCTGATCAGCGGCCGGACGATCCCGGCCGGACCGAAGCAGGACGTCCTGCGCGCGGCGGGCCTGGACCGGGCGGCGAGCTTCGTCGTCGCGACCGCCACGCCGGTTTCGGCCCTGCCCGAGGACCTGCACTTGCGCGACGTCGTAAACATCGTTCGCAGAGCTGGTAAAGCGCTCACCGTCATGCGCCAGGACGAGGTGGTCAGCATCGCGCCGGTCACCGGTGACGTGCGCCCCGCCATCGACGCCTTCGAGGCCACGCTCACCGAGCTCTCGCGCAGGGAAGTGGCCCTGTCGCTGGGAATCAGCACCGTGCACGCAGGACTGGGTGACGTGCCAGGAGCCTACTCCGAAGCGCGCCTCGCACGCGAAAACCTCGGCGGCACATCAGGAGTTGTCGCGCTGCCGAGACTGTCCACTTTCGACTACCTCGTGTTTCGCGATGATCCGATCGCACTGCGGCTCATCCGGCCGGAACTGCGTTCCTTCGTAGAAGAGGACGCGGCGAAGGGCAGCGCCCTCATCGAGACCCTGCTGGAATACGCCTCGAGCGACCTCAACGCGAAGGCCGCCGCGCAGCGCTTGCACGTCCACGTGAACACCACGTACTACAGGCTGGAGCGGATCGCCGAACGCACCGGGCGCGACCTGCGGCGCGTCGCGGACGTCATCGAGTTGCTGATCGCGGTACGACTGCTCACCCAACGGACACCCACGAGGGATTCGAGGCAGGGTTCCAACGGCTGAGGTTGACCCGTACCGGCACCGCGCCAGTACGGGTCTCATCCTCGAGTAACGTGAGGATGAGATGGCGAACCAGTGCGGTCGTGCCTGCGCCGGTCGGCCCGGGCGCTCCAGCAGCCTGAAGGGACCGCTTCGTATCGGAATCGCTCTGATTGCCTGTCGAACTCTGACATGAGCTAAAGGTTGGCCCGTAATCACGGGTCTGTGGCGGTAGTGGATCACGGGCTGGTGCAGGTGATCGGGTTGACCAGCCGGGATGGATACCGACGCCCCCGCCCTGCTGTGGGCGGCCATCGTGCTCCCCAGCGTCCTCGGCTGAGTCCCGAGTCACCCACCGTAAGGAGAGATCGTGCTGTTCATGGTTGAGATGGACGTCAATCTGCCGAGGGATCTGCCTGTCGCCACCGCCGACGGCGACAGCGGCGAGGTTGGCGTCGAGTCTGCCGAGGCCTGCGCCACAGGAACCGGAACGATGCGGCGCGTTCGCCGAGGTCGGTGAGGAGATTGCGGGCAACCTGGGCGGTCCAGGCACCAGTCGGGTGGGCGGTGACCCCGAGGATGTGCACGGTGCGGGTGCGAACCTCCATCACGAATAGGACGTACAGTCGGCGAAGGCTGATGGTGTCGACGTGGAAGAAATCGACGGCGAGCAGGCCGGATGCCTGAGCGTGGAGGAAACTGCGCCATGAGGTGTCGGCTTCGCGTGGAGCGGGGCCAAGGCGAGAGTTCTGGAGGATGCGGCGGATGGTGCCCGCGCCCACGTGATGCCCGAGGCCGACCAGTTCGCCTTGGATGCGCCGATGGCCCCACCTGGGATTTTCTCGGGCCAGGCGGACGATCAGGTCGCGGAGTTCGGTGGTGATCGGTGGGCGACCAGGCCGTGAGGGATAGGTCCACTTGTTGGCGATCAGACGCCGGTGCCAGGCCAGGAGAGTGTCGGTGTGACGATCCGGGCCCGTCGCAGGGCGCGGGGAAGTAAGAGGGCCAGCGCGGACAGAGTTGCTCGATCCGGCCATGACAAACGAGGTCGGCGCTTCAGTTGGCGGCAGTAATACTGCCACTTCATGTCGCAGAACCAGGATTTCGGCGTCCTTGGCCGCGGTACGCCGGGCGACCAGTCTCAGCCATGCGAACACCGTTACCGACGCCAGGTACATCAGTCGAAACACCATGATCGGCGATCATGGCCTGATCGCGGCGGTCAACGAACCCCCTGGTCGCGGCCCACAAATAAGTTGTGGCACGGTACAGGCGCCGGTGGACGAACTCGACCTTCACGGTGCTGTTGAACGCTTCGGCGGCGGCGTTGTCCAGGGCTGATCCGACCCGACCCATCGATTGCGTGATACCCAACGCCTGGCAGGTCCTGCCGGTGACCGTGGCGGTGTACTCGGACCCGCGGTCGGAATGGAAGATCACCCCGTCGACCTGACCGCCGCGGGTGGTGGCGGCCATCCGCAGGGACGCGGTCACCAGCGCCGAGTCGTGGTGGGCCGACATCGCATAGCCCAGCATCCGCCGAGAGAACAGGTCCTCGGTCGTGGCGAGGTAGAGCGGTCCCTCATCGGTGTCGATCTGGGTGAGATCACCGCACCACAACACATCCGGAGCCACCGCGGTGAACTTCCGGCGCACCAAATCCCTTGCCACGGGCCGTTTTCCGGACCGGGTCAACGACCGCCGCCGTTTGACCGCACGGCTGGCCAGGCCGAGTTCGGCCCTCCGTGCCGCCACGGTGTTTCTCGGAAACCTTCCAGCCGGCTTCCCGAAGATCGTCGGTGATCCGGGGGCTGCCGTAGGTGCCACCCGAGGCGGTGAACAGCGCCTGGACCTGCTCATCCAGCTGTGCGCGCCGCTGCTCACGCCGGGTGGGGTTGCGGTTGATCCATTTGTAGAACCAGGACTGCGAGACTCCTAGCGCTCGGCAGGCGATCGCGTGCGGAACGCCGAAACCGGTCCTCTGGAACGCGATGAGCTCCGCCTCGATCACTGGTTCATCGCATCCTTGACCCACAGGACCACGGAGCGCTTGAGGACATCACGCTCCATCTCCAACTCCGTTTTCTCCTTGTACCACGCGGCTTTCTCTGCCCGCAACCGCGTCAGCTCCGCGCGCTCGGCCTCATCCAGCTCACCCTGCTCCCTCTCGGCGCGGCCACGATCAGTCACCCAGTTATGCAGCGTGTAGGGGCTAACGCCCAACTCCCGCGGACCTGCGCGACCGGCTTCCCGGTCTCCTCCACGATCCGCACCGCGCCCGCCCGGAACTCCGGATCGAACCGACGCCTCTTGTCTCCCACGACCTGATCATCTCTTCCCAGTTCAGGTCTCCACGCTACGAGGGGAAGCACAACGCGGAGAGAACGCAGCGAACACAATTCAGACTGCGGTGGCGACGTCGGCGGGCTCGTCGTCGGGCATCAGAGTGAGCGCGAGCTGGTGGAGTATCTCCGGGCGTGCCCGGTAGTAGATCCAGGTTCGGCGGCGCTCGCCTTCGATGAGTCCGGCTTCGCGAAGGACCTTGAGGTGGTGCGAGATCGTCGGGCCCGACAGATCGAACGCTTCAGTGAGGTCGCAGACGCAGGCCTCGCCGTTCTCATGTGACGCGATCAGCGACAGCAGCCGGAGGCGAACGGGGTCGGCCATAGCTTTGAACGTCTTGGCGAGAAGCTCGGCGCCCTCGGTTGAAAGCGGGTATGCCGTCAGCGGGCCGCGGTAGCAGCCCGGGCTGACGGACACGCTGCGTTGTCGGTCAGGCACAGATCGACCTTGGCTGAAACGCCGCCGTGTGGGCAAGCGTTTTCACGAACATTCGCATGCTCGGAGATGCTTTCACTCGTCCGTCCCAAGCGGGGCTTACTCGACGGAAAGGGCGTCGGTCGCGGGCTGGTGCGCAGCCGCCGGACCGCTGGACGCTGACGAGCAGTCTGCGCCGGGGCCGGTCGCTGCGAGCGAGGCGAGCAGTCGGACTGGCTCGACCAAGCCGTCGCAGCACAGCGAGTACACGTTGCTGCGGCCCTTGGGTGTTGCGATGATCAGTTGTTGCTCACGGAGCGGCGTGAGGTGGTGGCTGACCAGGGTCTGGCTCATCCCGGTGGCGTCGGTGAGCTCGCGGACCGTGCGGGGTCGTTCGGCCAGCAGCAGCATCAAGGTCAGCCGGGTTTCGTCGGCCACCGCCTTGAGCATGGGCGCAAGGCGGCGTGCCTTCTCGGTCACCGTCGGCGCCGTCACGTCCCACAGCTCGATGTCCAGCTCGCGTGCCATGGTGTCATTCAATCACAAACCGGACTCTATTACCAACAATCACTGGTATTACGTTCGGTTGCTGGTCGATGTCGGCCGCTGAGGTCACTGCGGACGGGGCGGAGCGTCAGCCCGCCTCGGGGCTCGGGCGCACGGTGCCTCAGGCGCGGCGGACTCGGCAGGCGAAACACTTGTACGCCTGTTGCCCGGACAGGTTGTCGAAGTAGTGATCGTCGACGAGGGTGTTGGCGGCCTCGTAGCGCGGATCGCTGAAGAGGTCGCCGACGCTTTGGGCAGGCCCGAAGCCGTTGGGCACGAAGACGGTGTCCTCCCGGATTCCCTCCCACAGCAGTGCAGCTCCGGTGACGTTGCCACGCGGGCTCTCGACCACGACCGGGTCACCGTTGGAGATGCCGTTGCGCTTGGCGGTCCGAGGGTGGATCTGGATGAACCGGAGGCCGTTCAGCTGCTTGCCGGTGTGGGTCCAGTGCGTGACCGACGCGAAATGGACGACGCTGGGCCGTCCGGTCATTCCCATCAAGGGGTAGCGGTGGTGCACATCGCCTGTTGGCGGCACGCCCAGGTGCACGACAGGGGTGAGCGCCTTCGGGTTCACCGGGTTCGTCACGAGCCGGTCGGTGTACGCGACTGTCGGATGACCGCCGGTGACCTCCGGATGCGTGTAGAAGGTCGGCAACGCCGAGTGCCCGGCAGCGGAGAGGGATTGCTCGAGTTCGGGTGTGTAGATCTCGACCTTACCGCTGGGGGTCAGGAACCGCTTGCCCTCGTGGCCAAGGGCCGCCGCGGCTTCGTACCAGGTCGGATGGTCGAGGAACAGGGCGCTGACGCCAGGGTGCTCCGGTGTCGGGCACGGCCAGCGCAACGGTTCGGCGCGAGCGTCGAGGCGTTGCGCGCTCATCCCCTTCATACCGGGTGTGTGCTCGACGAACTCGGACCAGAGGGACCGGTAGTCGGCCCACTGCTCGGGGAACGCTTGCGTCCAGTACGACGGCGGGTTCCTCCGATCGTTGCGCGCCAGGGCATGTGCGAGCTCGATCCAGATGTGCCAGTCCGGCTTCGACTCGCCGACGGGCGGCACCACGGCGTTCTGCCATCGGATGGCCCGGTCGTCGCGGCGCATGTAGACGCCTTCGAACTCCAGTGCGCTGCACACCGGCAGGATCACGTCGGCGTAGTAGGCGGCTTCCTCCATGAAAAGGCCCGTGTAGACGTAGAAGTCGAGCTTGCGGAAGGCTTCCTTCACACGACCGGTATTGGCCGAGGACACCAGCGGGTTGCCCTGCGTGATGATCGCGCTGAGGCGGTAGGGCTTGCCGGTGAGGATGGATTCGGCGAAGTAGTCCGGGCCCACTGGCAGAGCGGCCCCCGTATTCGGAGTGGCCGCCCGCAGCGGCGGCAGTTCGAGGTCGCCGGGCCAGGTGTTGTGCATGAAGTTGCAGCCGCCGCCGAGGACTCCGATGTTGCCGGTGACGGCCGCGAGGAAGGTGAGGACGCGGTAGGTGTCGAAGGCGCCGAGTTGATGCGAGATGCCCGCATTGCAGAAGATCGCCGCCGGGGTTGTCGAGGCGTATTCCTCGGCGGCTTGCTTGATCGTGGGGGTGGGCACACCGGTGACCTCTGCTGCCCACTCAGGTGTGTAGCCGCTGGAGAGCAGGTACGACTTCAGCTCGTCGAAGCCGAGGACCCAGCGGTCCACGAATGCCTGGTCGTGCAGGTCGTTGAGCACGATGTGGTGCAGCATCCCGAGGGCCATGGCGAGGTCGGTGTGGGGTTTGGGGGCGATCCATTCGTCGGCGATCTCACCGGTGGCCGTACGGCGCGGATCGACGACGACGAGCTTCGCTCCCGTCTGCACACGGCTGCGCAGCAGGTACTCGAACGTCACGGGATGGGTCTCGGCCTGGTTGGTGCCGAGGAAGAGCAGGTAGCGCGCCGCCCCCAAGTCCTCCTTGCCGGTCGCCTGGTCCGTCCCGTAGCCGTTGGTGAAGTTGCCGAGGCCGAAGGTCGCCTTGAGCGCGTTGGCGCCGGCGTCGTTGCACACCGGACCCACGTCAGTGTTGTTCGGGCTGCCCAGGAGGGCGAACAGTCTGGCGACGAGCGAACCGACTCCGCGGGGGAGGCGTCCGGTTGTCCGGTTGGCGATCGCTCTCGCTTCGCCGGCATCGCGCAGTTCGAGCAGTCGGCGGGCGATGATGTCCAGGGCTTCGTCCCAGGACATCGGCTCGAACTTGGTGTCCGGTGAGCCTTTCTGGCCGGAGACGCGCCGGAGCGGTTTGGTCAGGCGCAGGGGGTTGTAGACGAGCTCGGGCATCATCGGCGCTTTGACGCAGAGATTTCCCAGTTGTACTGGGTCGTACGGTTCGCCTTTGATGTCGATGATGCGGTTCGCTTTCAGGCTGACGTGCATCCGGCAGTTCGCGTTGCAGAACTGGCAAGCGGTCGCTACGACCGCGTCGGGCTCGAGCGCCGCCGACCCGCGGGTGAAGTCGTGGCCCTCAGTACGCACGGTAGCGGTGAGGGGCAGGCTTCGTCCCGGGTCTGTGGGCAGCGGGGTCTCGATCGCGTCTGCCGTGGGCGCGGTGGCCGATGAGCTCCAGAGTGCGAGGCTCGCGCTGCCGAGGATCGATCCTTGGAGGAAGTGCCGTCGTGATTTGTCCGTGTTCTGCCCCACGAGTGAATTCCTCCAGGCATGCGCGAGTGTCGGAGTCCGTGTTCCGTTGCCCGGAACCGGTTGTGTTTCAGGACCGGGCGGCTTTGATCGACTGCTCCAGGGCGTCTCCGAGCTGTTCGAGACGGTGCCAGGGGATCTCGCCGAGCGTGCAGATGCGGAAGTACTCGGTGGAGAGGCCGCCCTGGCCCGCGTAGATCACGTAGCCGTGGGATTTCAGCTCGTCGTGGAGGCTCGGGTACGACACGCCGTCGGGCAGGTGCAGGGTCGTGACCGAGTTTCCCCGGTGCGGCTGCTCGATCAGGATCCGCAGTCCCAGACGGGCGAAGCTCGACCTGACGAGTTCGGCCCGCTCTCGGTACAGGTGTGTACGGGCTGCGAAGCCACCGGCGGCCTCGTACTCCTCGAGCGCTTCGTCGAGGGCGTAGCAGACCTGGACAGCTGGGGTGAAGGGAACCTCGCCCTTGCGCTGGGCGCTGAGGTAGCTCGCCGCGTTCAGGTAGAGGCTTCGAGCCGGCACCTCGGACAGCCGGGCTATCCCCTTGTCGGAGCACATGAGGAAGGAGAGGCCGGGCAGCCCGTGCAGGCCCTTGTTCGCGCTGCCGCAGAGGATGTCGCCCTGGACCTCGGCAAGGTCTTGGTCTTCGTTGCCCATCCCGCTGATCGAGTCGATGACATAAACCGCGTCCGTTTCGGCGACGACCTCCCCGATCGCCTTGATCGGATTGATCATCCCGGTGGTCGTCTCGTGGTGCACCACCGCGACCGCGTCGATGTCCGGGTGTTCGCGCAGTGCTGTCCGCACGGCGTCGGGATCGATGGGGGTCGTCCACCGGGCAAGGCCGTCGCCGGACGGAGACACTTCATGCGCGGTGATGCCGTTGGCGCGGGCGATCTTGGCGAGGCGATCACCGTAGACGCCGTTGTTGACGACCAGGATCGCCTTGTCGCGCCGCACAGCGCTGATGACCGCCGCCTCCATCGCGGCGGTCCCGGACCCGGTGAGCAGGATGCTTTCATGGGTGTTCCCGAGTCCGACGGCCCGAGGCACAGCGTCCCGCAGCGAGGTGAGCAGTTCCGCGAACTCGGGTTCCCGGTGGCAGAGGTCGCCGCGCAGCAGGGCGTTCTTCACGGCCCGGGAGGTGCACGCAGGACCCGGGTTGAGCAGGATCAGTTCCTCGTCCATGTGGTCGTCAGTCCCGTTCGTCAGACGCTGAAGAAGAGGTTGCGGAAGCGGTCCAGAACCTGCCGGTTGCCGCGGTAGGTACCGCCGTTGATACGGCCATTCGCGGTCAAGACAAGGCCGGCGGGGTCGAATTCGATGACGTCATCGACATCATCGAGTCCGGTTGTCGTGAACTTGAGCCCCTCGCTGGTCACCGACGCCCTCGTGTCGCCGGCGTTTCGTCCCGCGGTCACCCTGATGCCGATGCTGAACGGCTCGACGCCCGTGGTGTCGTTGGTGTTGCTCCACAGGAGGAAGCACGCGGGTACCAGCAGATCGGCGGCGTCGCCGTCCAACGCGTGGGCGGTTCCGAGGCCCTGCCGGATGTCCCATGCGTGAACCGCGTAGTCCAGGACCTGGCAGATCGGGTAGAAGCACGCGGGCGATGGGCCGAGGTAGTCGTGCGGGAGCATCAAGCCAGCCCACTCGTCGTCGCCGAGGTCGGCCACGGCCTTGAGCAGCCGCTCCAGGTCTGCTCGGAGTCGATCGAGGAGCTCGGCGCGTTCGACGGTGCGCAACGAGAGAGCCCCGTCGTTCATCATCGAGGCCATGTCGTGCAAGTCGATCGGTTCCGTGGTGTCCGCCTCACCTCGCGGTGCGGCGAAGGCGCGCAGGTAGCCCTCGGTGTTGTGGACGAGATGAGCGACGACGTCGCGCACCTGCCAGTGCCCGGCTGCGGTCGGGGCCTCCCAGATCGAGGGATCGGAGACCAACTCCAGTGCCTCGGCGGCCTCCTGGCGCCAGACCCTGTCGATGTTCTCCCGACTTGCCGCGTCCATGAAGTTCCAGCTCATGACAGCAACCTGCCGATCTTTTGTAGTGTCCCTGCACTGCGATCGCGAAGAACGCCCTGGCCGCTGGCGCAAGGCGTTGTCCGGCCAACGGGCAGTGCTGGCGGGTGCGGCACGGCTGCGCGACGGTCTCGACAGTAGGGGGCCGGAATCGCTCGCGGGTACCCGTAAGGCACCCCCTACTCCGCACGCGTCGAACACGGGGAGCTAGGGGTGGTCACGACGCTGCTGAGGCATCGATCGATACGACGGTGGGATCCAGCGGGATCACTGAGGAGAGCTCGCTTCGATCGACTGCGAGCTTCCGGTAGATCCTCGTCAGGTGCTGTTCGACCGTGCTGACCGTGACGTAGAGCTTCTTGGCGATCTCGACGTTCGTGTGTCCGCCGGCGGCCAGCGCCGCCACACGCAGTTCAGCATCGCTCAGCTCGCTGCTCCTGGCCATCGAACTGCCTTCGGAGGCATGGTCGCTCGTCAGCCTATTGGGAAAGATCAGTCGTGCCAGCGGCTCGGCGCCGCACTGTTCAGCGAGCTCGTGCGCACGTCTTGCCAGTTTCCGGGCGAGGCTGCCGTTGTGGAGCTCGTGATGTGCTTGGCTGGCGTCCGCGAGCACCCGGGCCGTTCCGAGCTTGTCATCGCACAGCTGGAGAGCTGTTTGCGCATCTTGGAGCAGCCGGGGACGTGCCCGGAGGCTGCTCACGGCAGCAAGGATGCGCAGGGCGAGTCCGCGGGGTCGGTGGTGTCCTGCGGGAACGAGCCGGAGCTGCTCTTCGGCAAGGCGCCGGGCAGATGCCTCGTCGCCGAGTTGCAGGTGGGCGAGTGCTGCGTCGGTCCGCCATGGGAGGAGCGCCGGTAGATCCATGTTCCAACGCGTCATCAATTTCGCGCACATCTGGAAGTCGCTCAGCGCAGCGTGGGTCCGTTCGGCCGCGAGGTGGTATTGCCCCCTGGCGTGGAGGTAGAACAGGCCGACCGGCGTGAGGAACATCTGTTCGGGCACGGGCGTCTTCAACACGGCCTCCGCCTGGGCGTGGTCACCTGTGGATACGAAGGCCGAGAGCATGCTGGCCAGCGGTATGCCGATGGCGATACCCCAGCTCTTGGGGGAGAGAAGTTCGAGCGCCTTGCCGGCGTGTTGCCGAGTGGCGTACAGGTCGCCCTCGCGCACGCTCATGATGCTGCGGAGAGCGGCGAACACGGCGTGCCACGTGGAGGCGTTCCGCTCCTCGGAGTCGACCAGGAGGGCGTCGCACCACTTGGTCGCGATGTCCAGCCTGTCGATGCAGATCAGGGCGACGAGCGCCGCGGTCAGCGGGGCCAATGCGCGGTCGCTGAGATGTGCGCTCTGCAGGATGCGTTCGGCGATGTCGAGCGTGTCCTTGTCGCTGTGGCTGGCCAGTGCTTTGGCCAGTGCGGCGGCTTCCTGCAACTGCGATGTCACCGCGATGGGATCGAAAGGGCTGTCAGCGGTGCAGTCGTTCTCGGCTGTGATCTGCTTGAGGAAGTCGGGGTAGAGGCAGAAGAGCCACAGCAGGGAGGTGTCGGCGGTCGACGGCGCGCCGTTCTCGAAGGTCATCGTGCCGTAGTAGGTCTGCATGATGCAGTTGAGGATGTCCAGGGCGGCGTCGCTGCGACCGTGCCACAACAGCTGCACGAGCAGCATCATGGCGTGTCGACCCTCGAGCTTGCCGTCACGGGCGGCGGACTCGAGCAGCGGGAGGTGGCGAAGCGCCGCAGAAGGGTCGCGTCGCCATTCGGCACGTGCGAGCAGGGATGTCAGCGTTGCTCGGTCGGAGATGTCGCACGTCATACCCGCACAGATCTGTTGTGCCAGCTGGAGACATCGAATCGCCAGGTCGGTGTTGTCGGCGTTCAGCGCGTCCTCCGCGGCATCCTGCAGGGTGGTGATCATCCAGCGATCGCACACACTTCCGGCGGCGATGATGTGGCGCGCCACGACCGAAGGCTGGGCTCCAGCGTTGTAGAGGAGTTCCGCGGCCTTGCGGTGCATCGCCATCCGTTCCTGCGGTGCGATGCTGTCGAGGATCGCGTCACGCACGGCTGTTTGCCGGAAGCCTTCGTTGCCTACGACGCCTTTGGCGGTGAACGCGGACAGCGCCTGGGCCGCGAATGCGTTGTCGAGGTCGAGCATCTTGCCGAGCAGAGCAGAAGATACCGACTCGTCGAGGATCGCGATCGTGCGAGCCAACTTCTTGATGAGCGGTCCACTCCGTTCAGCGCAACGAACCACGGCCTGGCCGAATGCTTCCCCCGCCACCGGAGTGTGGTGGGACGTCGCAACGTGTGCCTGGGTGTCCTCGATCAGCGCCTGGATCAGGGTCGGGCATCCGGTACCCATCTGCTCGATGGGGCCGGCCAGAGCCCGTGCGGCCTTCGGTCCGAAGGTTTCGCACAGCAGCTTCTCCACGCCGTTGCGGGACAACGGCTTCAGTCGAATGGCATGGGTGTAGGGCTGTTCGGGAAGGTCTGCGGGCAGGACCGACTCGAACTGCGGAGGCTGGATTCGCTCGGTCAAGATCACCAGCAGCGGGGCGGAGCGAAGCCGGGACAGCAGGTACAACAGGAACTTCAACGAGTAGTCGTCGGCGTGGTGCACGTCGTCAACGCTGATGACTACGGGACGCTGACTGGTCAACTCGTGCAAGAGCTTCCAGAGCTCACGCAGCACGGGAGTCAGGGACGCGCTGATCTCGTGGCAAGCCGGGCTTTCGAGTGCGAAATCCAACGAGACACGATCGAGCACCTGGATGGCGCGGTCGGTCAGCTCCGGACTGAGCTCAGGCCGACGGATGATCTGGTCGAGCACCGCCAACGGCATGGACTGCTCGGCTTGGGAGGCCGTGGCACTCAGCCACACCGCGCCGGCTTCGGTCGCACCTTGGGCGAACGCGTGCAACAGGGCGGTCTTGCCGCTGCCCGCGTCCCCGCTGATCACCGCGACCCTCGCCCTGGAGTGCTGGCAGTCGATCAGCAGCTCCTCCAAAGCCGCAATCTCCCTGTCGCGGTCGACCAAGGTCATAAGAAGCTCCTGTTGCCTTTCGTGCTCCATTGACGTCAAGATTGCGGCGTCAGTTGGAGACGGCTGGGTAAATTTGTGGATGTGTGCCACGGTCGGCCCAGGCAGGAACGCGCTCTTGTTTGGAAATCGAAACCTGGTAGGACTCGCGAATTTTGTGGGTAGCGCCCCTCGTTCAGATGTGGGCGTGCCAGTTTCGGGATGTTTCTGTGCACTGCATGGCGCACCCACGCGTCCCCCTCGCGAACCCTGCAGTATCGATCAGCACGTTAACCCTATTGAACGATAGCGAAAGATGGGAACACAATCGGCCCTTCGGGGTCCTGCCCGGGGGTACGCATCGTCGCACTGGCCGCCTGCGCGTTGGTCTTTCTGGCGGGCGTATTGGCGTGGGCCGATCAAGCTCTGCCGTGGGCAGGGCTTCGTGGCGCGCCATGTGGCGTGGGTTTTTTCGGCGAGGGAGTTTCCGATCGCTGGCGAACGTGCTAGCTGGCTGCGACTGATGGTCCTAGCAGAGCACCTCCTAATGTGCCTCGAAGACGAGTCCGTTCAGCCCACACTCCTGAGTGGCGGTGTGTCCTGGCGTTCCCAGTTTCCCGTTTTTTCGGCGGGTGGGGGCAGGTGGTCTGCCGGTAGGGGGTCGGCTAGGGGTTGCCGGGCAGGTGAGTGCTTCTAGTCTTGCTCCTAGCCCTGACACGGCGTGTCGGCGCAACGTTTTTGTGTGGGGTTCTGATTCAGCTGACTGCCGTTGTCGGCGAACTCGGCGAACCGGGGCATGACCGTCCGGGCATTCGACTGGTGGGAGGATTTGTGTCTGCTGCGGTGAAACCCAGATTGGCGCTGGTCGGCGACCAGTACAATCACGACGAGCCTTCGCATCCGCGGATCGAGGCCCTCCTGCCGGAACTCGGAATCGTTGCCGAGTGGGTTCCCACGACCGAGATCACCGACGCGACCGACTTCACCGTCTACGACGGGATCTGGGTCGTCCCGGGAGGTCCGTACCGGGCGCAGCAGGGCGTGCATCGCGCGATCCGGTTCGCGAGGGAGTCCAAGGTCCCGTTCCTCGGCACCTGCGGTGGGTTCTTCAGCGCCGTACTCGAGTACGCCCAGAACGTGCTCGAGTTGCCCGAGGTGGCCGAGCTGGGTGACGATCTCGAGCCCATCGAGCACTTGATCCTTCCCAGCGCGTGCTCGACCGATACCGAGCATCGCGTCCGCCTGAGCCTGCGTTCCGGCTCTCGCCTGTCAACCATCTACGGGCAGGAAGTCGAGGTCGACGAGCTCCTGCAGTGCCAGGACGGCATCGTCCAGGAGTTCATGGACGCCGCGGCCCAGGGGGAGGTTCGCTTCTGCGCTTGGGACCCCACTGGTTCCCCACGTGCGGCGGAGATCGGGGACCACCCGTTCTTCGTCGGCTGCCTCTTCCAGCCCGAGCTGTCCAGCACCGCCGACTCCGTGCATCCGATTCTCGCGGCGTTCCTCACCGTGGTCCGCGATGCTGCCGAGAAGCAAGCAGTGGAGAGCGCTGCCGGTGCCGCCACGAACAGCGGAGCGGCGCGATGAGTCCGGGGCGACTGCTGAGGCAGGAGCTTGAAAACGGCCAGCCCACCGGCGACGCCCGGTGGCGTCGACTCGCAGCGCGTGTGACCGTTGCGCTCACCGGCTCGCTGGACGAGGTACAGCCGATAGCAGGGGCCCCGGGCCACGGCTGGTTTCCGCAATGCGCGGAGGCGGATTCGGCCTTTGAAGCGGCCTGCGGGCCTGGTTCGCAGGCCGTCGCGGTCAATGTCGGCAGCGGGCTCTGGGCTGTAAAGCGCAGCAGCCGCAACGGCGAAGTCCAGCTTCTGTGCGTCTTCAACATCACGGATTCACCGCAGAGCTTCATCCCTGCGGCCCATTTGCCCACCGCGTCGCCGCAGTTCATCAGCGGCGATGTCGACACCTACCGCACACCGGAGCACGAGCTGGTGTGTCGCCTGCAGCCGTTCCGCGATGTGTGGCTGAAGGCGCGCACCGGAGTCGACAGTGCCTGAACTTCCGTCCGCGGCCCACACCCCCGAGCGAAGGAGCGCGAAGATGACGACTGCTGACAAGGCGCGGACCCTTGACCTCGACGAGATCGCCATCACGCCCGTCGACACCGTTGACGCCACCATCGAGGTCCTCGGTTCGAAGAGCTACACCAATCGCTTCCTCGCCATCGCCGGCCTGTGCTCCGAACCGACTACGCTGCACAACGCGCTGCTCTCGCAGGACACGGTCCTTCTCGCCGAGGCGCTCCGCGCGTTCGGCCACGTGGACGTCGTCATCGACGATGCCGCGAACACTGTGGCGATCACCCCGAACGGCCGTGAGATGCGAGCCCCGGCCCAGGAGATCCACATGGGCAACGCCGGCACGCCGATCCGGTTGCTGATCTCAATGGCGAGTCTCGCTCAGGGCACGACGACGCTCACCGGGAACGAACGCATGCAGGAGCGGCCCATGGGGCATCTGCTGGAGGCATTGGCTCCGCTCGGCGTTTCCGCCCTGTCCGTGCGCAGGAATGGATCACCGCCGATCATGATCGAGGGCCCGAGTCTCGACGGCGGTACCACCGGCATCCACGGCACCGTTTCCAGCCAGTTCACCACGAGCCTGCTCATCACCGCTCCGCACGCGGGCAACGACGTCGACATAACCCTGCTCGACGACCTGGTCTCGAAGCCCTACGTCGACATGACGGTCGCCGCCATGCGGCGCACGGGAGTCACCGTCGACCGCCGTGGGTACGAGTACTTCTCGGTCAAGGCAGGTCAGCAGTACCAGGGCGGAGACATCACGGTCGAGCCGGACGCGTCCGGGATGTCGTACTTCCTCGCGGCGGCGGCCATCACTGGCGGGCGGGTGCGCATCCCCGGCATCAACGGTGACTCCGCTCAGGGTGATGTCGGACTGGTCAGCGCGCTGGTGAAGATGGGGTGTCGAGCCGACGTCACGGCGGACAGCATCACCCTCGAGGGCGGCAGCTTGACCGGCATCGACATCGACATGTCGAACATGCCCGACGTCGCGCCGACCCTTGCCGTCGTTGCAGCGTACGCCCAGGGCCGCACCCACATCACCGGGATCGGGAACCTGCGTGTCAAGGAGTGCGACCGCATCGACGCGGTCAGCACGGAGCTCAGCAAAATGGGTGTCAATGTCGACACCACGATCGACACGATGACGATCCGGGGCGGCGGCGAACCCAAGGGTGCCGTCATCGACACCTACGACGATCACCGCATCGCTATGGCGTTCGCGATCGCCGGATTGCGCACGCCGGGTGTGGTCATCCGAGACCCGGGGTGCGTGCGCAAGTCCTTCCCGTCCTTCTGGCAGCGCCTCGACGATCTGCGCGGGAAGAGCTCGTGACACGGCGAGGCGGAGTACTGCTGGTCCTCGATGGTTGGGGCCACGCGCCACCGGGGCCCGACAATGCCATCGATGCGGCCAGCACGCCGTTCCTGGACGAGTTGCTGCGGTCCTGTCCGGGCCCGCTGCTGGAAGCGTCGGGACCGGCCGTCGGCCTGCCGGATGGCGTGGTCGGCAACTCGGAGATCGGCCACCTCGTGATCGGGGCAGGTCGGCCCCTGGCCTATGACAGCCTGCTGGTTCAGCGCCAAGCCGAGTCCGGCGAGCTGCGCACCAACCTGATGCTGCGGGAGGCATGCGCGCAACTCGCGGGAACCGGTGCGGCGCTGCACCTGATCGGGCTGTGCTCGGACGGACGGATTCACTCCGACATCGAGCACTTCTCCGAACTGTTGCACGCAGCTTCGGATGCCGGCCTCGGCGACGTGTGGCTGCATGCCATCACCGATGGCCGCGACGTCGCCGACGGGACCGCCGGCGGCCACCTGGCACGCCTGATGGCGATGTCGGACTCGGCAGGAGTCGGCCGGTTCGCCACGGTAATCGGGCGGAACTACGCGATGGACAAGAGCGGCAAGGCGGAGTTGACCGATGCCGCAACCCGGCTGCTGATCGACGGCCAGGGGGAGACCACGGCGCCGGACGCCATCTCGGCCGCCGTCGGGCCCGGTGACTCGTCCCTGCCTCCTACCGTCATCTCGGTAGCCGGTGGGGCGTTCACCGGTGTCCGCGATGGGGACGTGATCCTGTTCGCGAACTTCCGCAGCGATCGGACGGCACCGCTGGTTGACATGGTCGCCGAGCGCTTGTCGACCAGCGGACGCGCAGGAGTGCGTCTGCTCAGCCTCGCGCAGTACGACACCCGCACGCCTGTCCCCGCTCTCGTGCCACGCGCGGACGCGTCGGGTGGTTTGGCGGACGCCCTGGAGGCAGTCGGCGCCCGATCCGTGCGCATCGCCGAACGGGAGAAATTCGAGCACGTGACGTTCTTCATCAACGGCCGGGACTCCCGTTCCCGTCCTGTCGAGGAACACCAGTGCGTGCCGTCGGCAGATGGCGAAGACTACGTCGCCAGGCCAGAGATGAACGTCGAAGGTGTTGCCCAGCACGTCGTCGACGCTGCGGCACGTGATGACGTGGCATTGGTGATCGCCAATCTGGCCAACATCGACGTCGTCGGCCACACCGGGGACTACGCGGCGACGGTCCGTGGCACCGAGGCCGTGGACCTGGCCGTCCGGCGGATCTGCCAGGAGGCCCGTGCGAAGGGCCGCTGGGTTCTGCTCGTCGGGGACCACGGAAACGGCGAGCAGATGTCGCAACGCGGTGACGACGGGACGAGCCGACCGTATGGGGGACACACCCACAACAAGGTCCCTTGCCTACTGGTTCCCGCGCACAACGGGGCGCCGGGACTGGTGCGTACCGGTGTTCAACCGCGGTTGCCGTCCGTGGCGCCAACCGTGCTGGATCTCCTCGGAATTCCGCAGCCGGACGAGATGTCGGAGCCGTCTCTCCTGCACGTCGCCGGGCGCTCCGAAAGCCATGCGTCTCCGTCTGTGGCAATCACGAACTGAGGAACTGTGAACATGCGCAGCAACAGGAGCGGGTGGGCCGATCATCAGGCGGAGGCCACCCCGGAAGGCGTCGACCCCATCGCTGTCGTCGGTATGGCCGGACGATTCCCAGGTGCCGCCGACCTCGCGGAATTCTGGCAGCAGCTGTGCGCGGGCTCGGACGCGATCACCGAGATCCCGAAAGACCGCTACGACGTGGACGCGATCTACGAACCCGCTCCGTCCTCACCGGGCCGGACGAGCAGCCGATGGGGTGGCTTCCTCGAACGCATTGACGAGTTCGACGCCACCTTCTTCGGGATTTCGCCACGCGAGGCGACGCGTGTCGACCCGCAGCAGCGGCTTCTGCTCGAGGTCGCGTACGAGGCATTCGAGGACGCCGGAGTACCGGTCGACGGGATCGCCGGGTCCGACACCGGTGTCTTCGTCGGCCAGCAGGGTGGCGAGTACTGGCACCTGCAGTACCAGAACAGGGAATCGCTCGAGTTCTACGGTCTGATCGGGTCGGCTGCCCGTGCGATGACCTCGGGTCGGCTGGCGTTCAGCTTCGACCTCCGCGGCCCGACGCTCACCGTGGACACCGCATGTTCGTCCTCGCTGACCGCGGTCCACCTCGCCGCGCAGGCCATCCGCTCCGGTGAGTGCGAGATGGCGCTGGCGGGCGCGGTGAACATGGTCCTGCTGCCGGAAGAGGGAACGATCTACTCCGGCGCCGGAATGCTCGCCGGCGACGGGCGATGCAAGTTCGGCGACGAGGCTGCGGACGGGTTCGTCCGCAGCGACGGCATCGGAGCGGTGATTCTCAAGCCCCTGTCCCGAGCCCGGGCGGACGGCGACCGGGTTCGAGCGGTGATCCTGGGCAGTGCCGTGGGCAGCGACGGCAGGAGCAACGGTTACCTGGTGACCCCCAGCGAGGAAGGGCAGCAGGGCGTTCTGAGCCGCGCTTACCGGCAAGCCGGAGTCAACCCCGCGGACGTCGCTTACGTCGAGGCCCACGGTACTGGGACAGCGGTAGGTGACGTTGTCGAACTGCAAGCGTTGGGCGCGGTGCTCGGGGCGGGGCGTCCCGCGGAGCAGGAATGCCTTGTTGGCTCGGTCAAGACCAACATCGGCCACGCTGAGGGCGCAGCCGGTATCGCCGGCTTCATCAAGACAGTCCTTTGCCTCGAGCACGGGGAGGTGCCCCCGAACCTGCACCGGCACACCCCGAACCCCGCTGTCCCGTGGAGCGAGCTTCCGTTCCGACTGCCGAACGCACGAACGCCGCTTCCCGCGAGAGGACGTCGGACGTTGGCGGGCGTTAGCAGCTTCGGCCTCACCGGTGTGAACGCGCACGTCGTTCTCGCGACTCCGGAGTCACCGGCTGGCGTGGAATCGGAAAAACAGAGCCAGACCCGCGTGGAGCACCGCGCCGCGTTGTTGCCCGTCTCCGCCTCGACGCCAGAGGCATTGCGGCAACTCGCCGGGCGCTATGCCGACTCCCTGGACTCACGTGCACGCACCGCCGGGGACTGGCTCGACATCTGCTACAGCGCAGCGGTGCGCCGTCAACATCAAGATGTGCGCCTGGCCGTACCTGCGGCGTCGGCGTCCGAGGCGGCCGCCGCGCTGCGCGGGTTCGCCGAAAACGGTGACGCACCGGGGCTGCCGTATGCCGAGTACGTGGGTGAAGACCGTCCGCGAATCGCCTTCGTGTTCCCGGGGCAGGGATCGCAGTGGATCGGGATGGGCCGGGAACTCCTCGACTCGGAGCCAGTCTTCCGATCGGCATTGCGCGAGTGCGACCAGGTGATCAGGGCAGAAGCGGGCTGGTCGGTCATCGAACTCCTGCGCACCGCCGACGCTGGCCGGTTCGCGGAGCTCGATGTCATCCAACCCACGCTGTGGGCGATGGAGGTCGGCCTGGCCGCGCTGTGGCGGTCCTGGGGCATCGAGCCCGACGTGGTGCTCGGCCACAGCATGGGGGAGGCGGCGGCGAGCTACGTCGCGGGCGCGCTCAGCCTCGCCGATGCGGGAGCGGTGATCTGCCGGCGAAGCGCGATCGCCAAGCGGCTGAGCGGGCAGGGCACGATGGCGTGGGTGGAACTTTCGGCCGCGGCAGCCGCCGAAGCCATCGCCGGACACGAGGATCAGGTCTCCATCGCCGCCGCGAACAGCCCGACCTCCACGCTGCTGTCGGGCGAGCGCAGAGCACTTTCCACGATCCTCGCCGCACTGGACGAGCAGGACGTGTTCAACCGCTGGATCAACGTGGACTTCGCCTCGCACGGACCGCAAGTCGACAGCATTCGCGAGGAACTGCTCACCGCGTTGGCCGACATCACCCCCGGGTCAGGTTCCATCCCGATCCACTCGACCCTGCTGAAAGAGGTCATCGACGGGGCGGGGCTCGATGCGGCGTATTGGGCGCGCAACATCCGCGAGCCCGTCGACTTCGTCGGCGTCGTGCTCGGCGAGCTCGAACGCGGTGACACCGTGTTCATCGAGATCAGCCCCCACCCGGTGCTGGTCAACGCCATCGACGCGACCGTGTCCGCGCACACCGGCGTGGGCACTGCCATCGGTTCCCTCCGCCGAGAGGAGCCGGAGCGAGCAACGTTGCTCACCTCGCTCGGCAAGCTGCACACCCGCGGCGTACCGATCGATTGGGAGCGGGTGACGCCCGGAGGGCGATTCGTGCCGTTGCCGAAGTACCCGTGGCAACGCGACTCCTTCTGGGTGGATACCGCACCGCCCGCCGAAGACGCCAAGACGACTACGGCGCCAGCCGCACACCCCTTGCTCGGCGTCGAAGTGGCAGCCGAGCCAGGTAGCCGGTCGTGGGAAGGTCCGATCGATCTGGAGCGGAATTCCTACCTCCGCGACCACAAGGTCGATGGCGCGATCGTCCTCCCGGGGGCCGCCTACCTCGAGTTGGCCACCGCGGGAGCGCACAAGATCCTCGGCCAGGTGCCGATCGCGGTCTGCGACATCCGGTTCCGCCACGCCGTCCTCCTCTCGGATGGCGAGGTGACGATCGTGCGCGTGACCCTCGCCGACCGCGGTGAGGATCTCCTGTTCCAACTGCGCAGCCGTACTGATGCGGAGCAGGAATGGACACTGCACGCCGAAGCGCGGGTGCGTGCCATCCCGGACGCGGTGCGCGAACTGGACGGCTCCTTTACCGACATCAGTGCGCGGTGCCCGGAGTACCAGACGCGGGCGGACTTCTACCCGTGGCACGCCGACCTGGGAAACCAGTGGGACGGCGCGTTTCAGGCGATCGAGGAAGTGCGGCGAACCGACGGTGAAGCCCTGGCGCGGCTGCGATGCCGCGAGTCGATCCGGCCTACGTTCGACCACCACGAGTTCCATCCGGCGATCCTGGACGCAGTGGCCCATTCCCTGGTCGCGGCTCGCCCCGAGGTCGCACCAGGGCAGGACGCGCCCTTCGTTCTCGGGAGCATCGACGAGGCGCGGTTCTACCGCACGCCTGAACCGGACCTGTGGGTCCACGTCCTCCTCGGTCGAACGGGCCGTGTCGACTCCTTCCAAGGAGACGTGCGCGTGTTCAACGGAGATCGACAGCTCATCGCCGAACTGCGCGGGCTGCGTCTTCAGTACCTGGCCGGCCATGCCCCCGAACCGCTCAAAGAGGTAGCGATGCCCCCCGTGAAGACGGCGACGAACGGCACACCCACGTCCGGCGAACCTCAGCCCAGTGCTCGCGTTGCTCAGCACGACGATTGGCTCTACGAGCTGCGATGGCTGCCCAGCGAAGCAGCAGAAGCCGTAGCGACGTCCGCGAGCAGTGACGACGGTGTGTGGCTGGTGCTCGCCGACAGCGGGCCGACGGGCCGCGCCGTGGTCCAAGCGATGCAGGAGCGCGGGCACCGGGTGATCGCGGCTACCACTGCGGCCCGCACGGGGAAGACGAGTACCGACCGGTACCGGATCAACCCGGACTCGGTCGGCGGACTCGCCGAGGTCCTCAACGAGATCTCCGCGGAAGGCCCGCTGCAGGGCATCGTGCACATGTGGAGCCTCGACGCCACCCCACCCCTCGATGCGACGTCCGCCGAAATCGGACGTGCCCGAACCTTCGCCTGCCACAGCGTCGTCAACCTCGTGCAGGCGCTGGAAACGGCAGGTCTCGTCAGCAAGCCCCGCTTGTGGCTGGTGAGTCGAGAGAGCCAGCAGGTCACCCAGGACGATGTCGTCACCGCGCCGTTCCAAGGCACGCTGTGGGGCCTGGGACGGACCATCACAGCCGAACACCCGGAGCTGCAGACGGCCCTGGTGGACATCGACCAGGCCGCCGACAGCATCCCCGCCTTGGTCGAGCAGCTGCTGCGTCCCGATGACGAAGACCAGCTCGCCCTCCGCGACGGTCGACGGTTCGCTGCGCGGCTAACCCGACGTGCTACTGGCGCCGATGAGGTCCCGACTCCGCAGGCCAGCGAGGTCGTCATCCGCGCGGTGCATGCCGCGCTCGGCCAGTCGGCCACGAGCAACGAGGTCACGGGCGTCGTCGAGGCCGTAGGGAACGACGCTGCCGGCTTCGCCGTCGGTGACGAGGTCGCTTCCCTGACGGACGACCCGGCGTCGCCGTACATCACGGCGGCTGCTTCCCGAGTCGCGCGCAAGCCGCGCGGGCTCAGCACTGCAGAGGCGGCGGCGGTCCCGTATGCGTCGCTGGCCGTCGCAGCCCGGGCTGACCGGGTCGGCGAGGCCATTTCAGGCGTACTCGAGCTGGCCGAACGGGACATCGTCCCGCCGTTGGAGCACGTGGAGATTTCCGCGACGGAAGCTTCCGATGCGATCCGGACGGCCGTGCGGCGAGCCGCTGGCGACCGGGTGCTGCTGTCCTTCTCCGAGACCGGGCGGACCTCGGTGCACGCCCAGGGTGACGTGGTCCGGCCGGACGGAACCTACCTCGTCACCGGAGGGCTCGGCGGCATCGGCGCGACGTTGGCGAACTGGCTGGTCGACCAGGGAGCCCAGCACCTCCTGCTGACAGGTCGGACCCCGCTGCCGGCCGTCGACACCTGGGACACCGTCGGACCGAACGACCCGGTCGCGCCGAAGATCGCACTGCTGCGAAGCCTGGCCGACCGCGGTGCCGACGTCGAGTACGTCGCGGTCGACGTCGCCGATGCCAAAACCATGCGTGCGGTCCTCGACGAACGGAGCAATGCCGGAGAGCCGCCCCTGCGGGGCGTCCTGCACGCCGCTGGAGCCGTCGACTACATCGCGGTGCGGGAGCTGGAACCGACACAGCTCGACGAGCTCCTGCACGCCAAGGTCTCCGGTGGGTGGAGCTTGCACAGCGTGGTCGAGGACAAGCAGCTGGACTTCTTCGTGCTGTTCTCCTCCGGCGCCACGGTGCTCGGCTCACCCTTCCTCGGCGGGTACGCCGCGGGCAACGCCTTCCTCGACGCGCTCGCTCACCACCGCCGGGGGAAGGGCAAGCCCGCCCTGGTGATCAACTGGGGGTACTGGGGCGGCGTCGGCATGATGGCCCGCAAGGCACGCGACGAGGGACGAAGCGTCCTGCCGCAAGGGATGTCGCACTTCAGTCCGGCCGAAGGCACGACTGTGCTGAACGACCTTCTTCGCGGTGACCAGACACAAGTCGCCGTCCTGCGCGTCGACTGGCCGAGCTGGGCAGAGGCCTATCCCACCGCAGCAACCTCGCCGCACCTGCGAAGCCTGCTTGGTAGCGATCGCGGCTCCAGCCGAGTGCCACCAGCAGCCACGCCGGCAACCGCGATCCGATCAGTCCGGCTCGGCCCCGCTTCTCAGACGACCAACGGCGTGGAGTCGCCAGTACCCACGCAGAAAACCGCCGCCGGCACACCTGAGCCAGCGCAGCGGAGCAAGCCGACGGCGCCCACACCCGCAGTCGCGGAGTCGGTGGTGGCACCTGACGCCGGGGGTGAGCTGGAGGTGCGGTTGGTCGACTTGGCGGCGGCGGTGCTGGGGATGCGTGCGGAACGGATCAATGTCGGGCTGCCGTTGAAGAAGATGGGCATGGATTCGTTGATGTTCATGGAGTTCCGCAATCGGGTGGAGCGCGAGTTCCAGGTGAAGCTTCCCGCGGTGAAGCTGTTGAACAACGGCTCCCTCAGCACCGTCGCGCAGAACATCCGCGCCGCGTCAGCCAGCAGCCACTCCACCGCTGCGAAACCGGCCAACGGGCGAGCAACGGTGGCCGACACCGAACCGACCGCGTCGGCCAGCAGCACCCCGGCACCCGTGGGTCCCGTCACGAGCCAGCAATCCTCGGCAGAGGCAGGGCCTGACGCCGGGGGTGAGCTGGAGGTGCGGTTGGTCGACTTGGCGGCGGCGGTGCTGGGGATGCGTGCGGAACGGATCAATGTCGGGCTGCCGTTGAAGAAGATGGGCATGGATTCGTTGATGTTCATGGAGTTCCGCAATCGGGTGGAGCGCGAGTTCCAGGTGAAGCTTCCCGCGGTGAAGCTGTTGAACAACGGCTCCATCACCACTGTCGCCGAAAACATCCGCACCGCGGCACCGGCGGTCTGACAGCGCTGTTCCGCTGGACCACAGGAAGGGCTGAGCTCGTGAAGACCCCTCTCTACATCTCCGGGTTGGGCAGTCACCTCCCGGACGTCATGAGCGCGGAACGCGCGGTCGAACTCGGGCTGTACGACCCGGAGGACTACGAGTGGTACGGCTGGACCGGCGCCACTGTCGCCGGCGACCTGTCCGCACCCGACATGGCGGTCCTGGCAGCCCGCGAAGCCATCGAGCGCTCCGGGCGAGCTCCTCACGACATCGACCTGCACATGCACTCGGGCAGCTGGAAGCAAGGGCCGGTGGGATGGTCGGCACACCAGTACGTCCTGCGCAACATCACCGACCGCGACATCCCCTCGTACAACGTCTGGCAGGCGTGCAACGGAACGATGAGCGGGATGGAGCTGGCGGCGTCCTACCTAATGGCCGTCCCGGAGCGGACCGAGGCGTTGCTCACCGGCGCGGACAACCTCGGCACACCGGACTTCAACCGCTGGTCCTTCGGTCTGCAGAACGGTGTCCTCGGCGACGGCGCCACGGCTGTCCTGCTGTCCAAGCACGAGGGCTTCGCGCGGCTCATGGCGATCAAGACGGTCTCCACGTCGGATCTCGAACATCTCTACCGCGGTGAAGAACCCCTCGTCCCCACCGCAATCGACAACCGCACGAAGGTCGACTTCAGGGAACGCATGGCCGCGGTCGGCGAAGGCGCCGCCGTCGAATGGATGGTGACCCGCCAGGGTGATCTCCGCGCCGAGACCGCGCTGGCGACGTTGGCCGAAGCAGGCATCGGACCCGAAGACGTCACCCGCGTCACGCACGTGTTCACCGCCAGGGACGCCTACCTGAAAGTCATCCTGGACCCGATCGGCGTCGATCCGGACAAAGGCCTCGGAGACTTCGGCCACGGGTGGGGACACCTCACGGTCAACGACCAGATCATGGGCTTGGAGCACCTGGTGGAAACGGGCCAGGTCGGACCGGGCGATCACGTGCTCATGGTCGGCCACGGAGGCGGTACGACGATCACCATCATCGTCGTCCGGATCGAGTACAGCCCCGCGTGGTCGTCTCGAAACCCGTCACCGGCGAACACGACGCAGCCCGCGAAGGCCGCGTCTGGGACTTCCAGCTACCAGCGGATCCGCATCGCACCCAACGTGGCCTCCGGCCAAGCGCGTCTGGAGGACGGTCAGTGATTGCAGCCGAACTGTTCTGCGACGAGCTGGCACAACGCGGGTTCACCGTTGCCAGTGGTGTCCCGTGTTCGTTCTTCGGCGGTCCGATCGCGCTGCTGAGCCGGACACCGGGCAGCTACGTCCCGGCTGCCAACGAAGGGGCCGCCTTGGCCACCGCGGCCGGCGTGGCACTGGCCGGAGGACGTGCCTACGTCATGCTGCAGAACTCCGGGCTGGGCAACCTGGTCAACCCGCTCACGTCGCTGGTGATGACCTACCAGGTCCCGGTCCTCACCTTCGTGAGCCTCCGCGGATGGCCGGACCCTGCCGATGACGAGCCGCAGCACGAGGTGATGGGTGGTCTCACCCATCCCTTGCTGGACCTGCTCGGCCTTCCGCACTGGCGGTTGGGCGCTGACGACGGTCCGGAGCGATTCGCCGAGATCCTCGGAGCCGCAGAGGCCACCTTGGAAAAGGGACAGGCACCGTTCGTGCTCGTCGAGAAGGGAGCGGTGGGCAAGGCCGCAGGGCCTGTCCCGGCCGAGGACGAGGGCCGGCTCGACAGCGCCGAGGTCGTTCGGCTGGTGTCGAAGCTGGCCGATGGCGATCCGGTCGTCGCGACCACTGGCTACACCGGGCGCGAGTTGTTCGGTATCGACGACCAACCCCGGAACTTCTACATGCAGGGCTCGATGGGACACGCCTCGTCGATCGCTCTCGGGGTCGCCATGGCGGAACCGGAACGCACCGTCGTGGTCCTCGACGGTGATGGCGCCGTCCTGATGCACATGGGCACGCTCTCGTCGATCAGCGACCAAGCTCCGGCGAATCTGGTCCACGTCGTCCTGGACAACGGCATTCATGAGTCGACGGGTGGGCAACGGACCACCTCGACAGCGACACGGATCGAGGAAGTTGCTGTGGCGGCCGGATACCGGACGGCACACCGGTGCCACAGCCTCGACGAGGTGCGGACACGCTTCGAGGAGGCACGCAGGGCGCCCGGACCGCATCTGGTGTTGATCCCGACGAAGCGGCGCACAGGGGCGGTGCCACCCCGCGCAACCAACACGCACACCCCTGAAGCCATCCGGGATCGCTTCTCGGCTGCATTGAGGAAAGCCGCGCCGCCTTCGTTCTGATCGCAGACGGCATCTCAGCACCGTTCGGAAGATCCGTCACGCCCCGTACCCGCGTCAGGCGAGAAGTCAACACCATTGGAGGGACTGTGCGTAGAGCTGGCCTGGACCAACGTCTCCTCGAGCGCTTGGACCGGTTGCGGCCGCGGAGGGCAGCGCTTCGAGCTGTTGCCGTCGGCACCGTGATCGCCATCGCAGGGTTGACCGGCTGTGCCGGGGACGACGGGACTCTTCGGGTCAGCGGATCCACGACCGTCAATCCGGTAGTGGCCGACTCGGCGAACGTCCTCCGCGGCAGAGGACTGACGGTCACACTGGACACGCAGGGCGGGTCGGCAGGCGGCCTGGCACAACTCGCCAGTGGCCAGATCGACGTGGCGATGAGTTCGAAGCCACTCGGTGACGCCGACCGCAAGCGCTACTCGAACGCAGAACTGGTGGCAACGGAGATCGGACGGGACGCGGTCGCGATCGTCATCCACCGCGAGGTCTACGACGCCGGCGTGCGATCGCTGACCCGCGACCAGGTGCAGCGGCTCTTCGAAGGAAAAGTCACCAACTGGAGTGAACTGGGCGGCCCGAACCTCCCCGTGTACGTATACAACAAGGAGCCCGGGCGCGGTACCCGCGAAGTCCTCGACAAGTTCTTGTACGGCGACGAAGCGGGAGCGCCGCCGGACCCGGTGGGTGGGAACTACGCCATCGTTGGTGGCAACGAAGAGACCCGCACCAAACTCGCCACAACACCCGGCGCGGTCGCCCCGCTCTCGGTCGCGTTCACCGAAGGTCAGCCGGAACTCGCAGTCGTCTCGGTCGAAGGCGCGCTCCCCAGCGGTGAAGACGTGAGATCCGGCAAGTACCCGCTGGCCCGACCGCTCCTGCTGGTCACTGACGGTCCACCTGAGGGCAACGTGCGCACTCTCATCGACTTCGTCGTCTCCCCGGAAGGACAGCGCTTCGTCACCGGACACGGCTACCTCGACCTCGCGAAGCTGGGAGTGCAGTGACGGCCGCGACCATCGAGGCGGATCGGACCGGGTTCGGTAGCACCCGGTCTCGACCGCGGCGGGCTCGTTGGCTCCTGCTAGCCGTCGGCATCGGCGCCGCGGGTGTCGGTGCCGCGGCTCTCCTACCTGCTGTGTTCATCGTTCTCGGGATGACCTCGGGGCCGGTGGATTGGTGGGCGATGCTCACCGGCGAGATCTGGAGCCCGCAGCGCGGCCATTTCGGAGCGGTCGCGATGCTGTGGGGCACGGCCGTGGTCAGCGTGCTCGCCCTGCTCATCGCTCTTCCCATCGGGTGGTCGGCGTCGCTTGCCCTGCATGAGCTGACGCCGACGCGC
This sequence comes from Saccharopolyspora erythraea, assembly GCF_018141105.1. Lineage (NCBI taxonomy): Bacteria > Bacillati > Actinomycetota > Actinomycetes > Pseudonocardiales > Pseudonocardiaceae > Saccharopolyspora > Saccharopolyspora erythraea. Next base: position 3,112,806 of record NZ_CP054839.1, read on the forward strand.
TGGCGTCGCAGGTTGCGCAGCGGAATCGAGGTGCTCGCGGCCGTGCCCTCGATCGTCTACGGCCTGCTCGGCGTCGCGCTGATTCGGCCACTGGTGAGCGGGCTGTTCGACGTGCCCGGTGGGGACAGCCTGTTGGCCGCAGGTCTGCTGCTCGGTGTGATGGTCATTCCGACGGTCGTCTCGGTCTCCGTCGACGCCCTCGCGGATGTCCCGAACGACGTCCGCGAGAGCGCGGCAGCACTCGGGTTGACACGCATCGAGGTGATCCGATCGGCTGTCGTCCCGCTGGCGCGCGGCGGAATGCTGGCCGGAGCGGTGCTCGGATTCGCACGAGCGCTGGGCGAGACGATCGCGATCTTCCTGGTGATCGGCCGCGCGGATGGCCAGGTGGTCGGGCTGGGGAACTTCTTCGAGTCGCTGATCAGGCCCGGGCAGACGATCACGACCAAGCTCGGTGGGCCTGAGCCGATGCTCGCCGGAACTGCCGGCGACCACTGGGCCTCGCTGTGCGCACTCGGTGCGATCCTGCTCTGCATCGTCGCCGCGGTCACACTGCTCGCTCAATCAAGAAGGCTGAACCGGCCTGGCAACTCCCGCCGCACGAGTCCACGCGCGTCCTCGTTCCGGTTCACGTGGGACCGTGCGGCGGTCACCGTGCTCCGCACGTTGATGGCCGTGCCGATCCTGCTCGCTGTCGGCATCGCGGTCGCGATCGTGAGCCGCGGCCTGCACGCCTTGAACCCCGCGTTCTGGTTCACGCCGTCGGTCGGGGCGAGTGGCGGGGGCGTGCGCAACCAGATCCTCGGAACGTTGCTGCTCGTCGGGACCGCGGGTGTCATCGCGGCCTTCCTCGGACTCGCTCTCGGCCTGCTCATGGCGGAGTTCGCAAGCCCCCGCGCCGAACGATGGCTTCGGACCATGACGGTCACGCTCGGTGGTGTCCCCACGATCCTGCTCGGACTTGCCGGTTACTGGTTTTTCAGCTCGACCCTGGGCTGGTCGAAAAGCTGGCTTGCGGGCGCGGTGCTGCTGGCAATCGTCGCCACACCCGTGGTCGCACTCGCTGTGGCGACGCAGGTGGCCGCGTTGCCGGCGGGCAGGCGCGAGACCGCCCAAGCGTTGGGCCTGCGCCAAAGCCAAGTCGTTCGCGCCGTGGTGATACCGCACGCACGTCCAGCACTGATCACCGGACTACTCCTTGGACTTGCGCGCGCAGCGGGAGAGACCGCCCCGCTGCTGTTCACCGCAACCGTCTTCGCCGGAGCGAGTGCCTTACCGACGGGCGTGGCTGACGCACCCGTGGTCAGCCTCCCGACGCACGTGTTCACCCTCGCCCAGGACGCCGCCGACCCGGCCGCGCTGCAAGCCGCCTGGGGCGGAGCCACCGTGCTGGTCGTGATCGTGGTGGTGCTCCTCGCAGCGGCGATCCCGGCTCGTCGACGTCTGGAAGGGGAGCGCTCATGAATGCTGTGGAAGTACGCGACCTCACCGTGTACAAGGACAAACGTCCGCTGGTCGGGCCGGTCTCGTTCGCCGTGCCCGACGACGCCGCGGTGGGTCTGTGCGGCTCGTCCGGGGCGGGGAAGTCGACGGTGCTGAGGGCTCTCGTCGGCTTGCTGCCCGGCGCACTGCACGCGGACGGCAGCGCTCGTGTTCTCGACACCGAGGTCGTCGGCCAGCGACCTGCGGTACTCGCGGACCTTCGGGCGCGCGCGGTACTCGTGCCGCAGGTGCCCGTTGTGTTCCCTGACAGCATCCTGGCGAACGCGCTGTTCGGCATCAGGCACGTGGTCCGAGCTTCGCGCAGCCAGCTGCATCAGCGTGCCAAGACCGCGCTGGTCGAGGTCGGTCTGTGGGACGAAGTGGCGGACCGGCTGCATTCGCCGGCCGTCGAGCTCTCGGTCGGACAGCGCCAGCGACTGGCGTTGGCGCGAGCGTTGGCCTTGGATCCTCGGGTCATCCTGCTGGACGAGCCGACGAGCGCCCTCGACGAAGCCTCGGTCGCCGAGGTCGAGAAGACTCTGCAGCGCCTGGTCGGACAGCGGGCGCTGCTGGTGGTCTCGCACGACATGGGCCAGTTGAGCCGCCTGTGCGCGGAGACCGTGTCGCTGGGAATGCGGGAAGTCCCGGGCGCGACGGCGTTGGAAACCGCATCAGCAACTGATCGAGGAGTGTCGTGACCGTGTTGAGCACCATGAGAAGACGAACCGTTGCAGCCATCGGGGCTGCGATCGCCGTGCTCGGCGTTGCCGCGTGCGGGCCCAGCGCCGCGGAGACCGGTGACGATGCCCTCGTCTTCGGCATCATCCCGTACGAGAACTCCAGCTCGGTGGGGCAGAACTACCAGCCGATCGTCGACCTGATCGGCAGGGAGACCGGAAAGCGGATCCAGGTCGAAACGGTCACCGACTACGCCGCATTGATCGAAGGCCAGCGGGCCGGCACCATCGACCTCGCATTCTACGGAGGGATCTCCTACGTCCTGGCCAAGGACTCCGGCGCCGGAATCCAGCCGGTCGCGGTTCCGGTGCTCGAACGGGGTGCGCCCTCCGGCTATCACTCGTACGTGATCGCCAAGGCCGGAAGCGGCATCGCCTCGCTGGCAGATCTGCGAGGCAAGCGCGTGTGCTTCGTCGACCCCAATTCCACGTCCGGATATCTCTACCCGCTCGGCGGCCTCGCCGAGGCCGGCCTACGGGAGGGCGACTACACCCCTCAGTACGCCGGCGGACATGATGCGTCGGTCCTCGCGGTCCGCGACGGTGACTGCGATGCTGGTGCCGTCAACGATGTCATGCTGGAGAAGATCCTTCCGAAGCAGGGAGAAATCGATCCTGGGGCGTTCGTGAAGATCTGGACCTCTCAGCCGATCGTCAATCCGCCGCTTGCGATTTCGGAGAGGGTGGACCCGCAACTGCGCGAGACCATCACCAAGGTCGTCGCGGAGAAGGGCAACGCCGACGCGTTGAAGGTCAAGGACATCGCCGGGTTCTGGGGGTTCGTGCCGGTCGACGACCAGGCTTTCGAACCGATCCGCGACGTCTGCCGCGTGACCGGTGCGCAGATCTGCAAGACCGGCTGACGGGACTGTCGGGCAGGTCCAGCGTTGAGCAGCGAAGCAGATTGAGGCCAGATGGAAACCGATCAGCAGCCGGTGGTGCGGCTCAGGAACGTGACCAAGCAGTTCACGCCTGCGGTGACCGCACTGAGCGGAGTCACCCTGGAAGTCGCACCCGCGGAGATCGTCGTGCTCTTGGGACTCTCCGGCTCCGGGAAGTCCACGCTGCTCCGGCACGTCAACGGTCTGCACCAGCCGACGTCGGGCACCGTGTCGGTGCTCGGAACGGATGTGGGGGCGGCGGACGAACGCACGCTGCGAGGGGTGCGCCGGCGCATCGGGTTCATCTTCCAGCAGTTCCAGCTGGTCGGGCGGCTCAGCGTGCTCGAAAACGTCTGCAGCGGAGCACTTGGCCGGCTGGCCGGGCCCCGTCTCGGTTTGTTCAGCTATTCCAAGGAGCTGCGCAGGGAAGCGCTCGAGCACATCGACCGCGTTGGTCTCGCCGGGCAGGTTTTCCAGCGGACGGACACGCTCTCCGGCGGTCAGCAGCAGCGTGTCGCCGTGGCTCGGGCCCTCATGCAACGGCCCCAGATCTTGCTCGCCGACGAGCCGGTGGCCTCGTTGGACCCCGAGTCCGCCCAGACCGTGATGCGCTTGATCCGGAACATCGCGATCGAGGACGGCCTGACGGTGCTCTGCAGCCTGCACCAGGTCGACCTGGCGCTGTCCTGGGCTGATCGCATCATCGGCCTCCGAGACGGGCAGATCGTCATGGAAGGGACAGCTGACGAGCTCGACACCGACGCGGCGATGAAGGTGTACGACCGCGTCGGGCCCCGGCCGGTGGCGCACACCCCGCGAAGCCGCGCATGAAGACCGTGACCGCTGGACCTCACATGGCCCAAAAGCCGGACGTGTCGAGAAACGCGGGGCTCCGCCCGCCTGCTCCGCCGACTACCGTCGCCGCCCTCGTACTGGTCTTTCTGGTCGGGCTCGGTATCTGGTCGCTGGTCGACCTCCGCATCAACATCGCCACTCTTCTCGACAGCTACGGCAACGCGATCGGCTTCCTCCGTCGAATCTGGCCGCTGGAGTTCCCGCCACTCTCCGACGTCGTGCGCCAGGTGGGGATGACGCTGTCCGTCGTGCTGCTCGCCACCCTCCTCTCGGTGCTGCTGAGCATCCCGTTGGCGGTCGCCGCCGCAGCGAACACCAAGCGGACCGAAGTCGGCCGGATGTGCGCACGCGCGGGCATCGTCGTCGCCCGGGTCGTGCCGGACGTCGTGATGGCGATCGTCTTTGTCCGGTTCTTCGGGCTCGGTGTGCTGCCGGGTGTGCTGGCCATGGGGCTTCATTCCGTCGGCATGATCGGCAAGCTCTACGCCGATGCGCTCGAGCAGATCGATCCTGGTCCACGCGAAGCGCTCCGCGCTGCCGGGGCGAGCCGAGCGCAGCAACTCTGGACGGGGGTGTTCCCGCTCGTTCTGCCTGCGTTCGTGGCAGTCGGCCTGCATCGTTTCGACATCAACTTGCGGATTTCGGCGATCCTGGGGTTCGTCGGGGTGGCCGGGATCGGTATGGAGATGTCGGAAGCCTTCGCGCGCCTGAACTTCGCCCTGGGCGTGGCGTGGGCTCTCATCCTGCTGACCCTGTGCGTGCTTGTGGAATGGATTTCGGCAACGCTACGCCGGGCGCTGCTGCGGGACACCACCCGCGAGGGGGCCAGGCCGAAAGCCCTCAGCGCTCGGATCCCGCGGGGCGACTCGGCTGCGGTGGGGACGAGCCGGAGCTCGCGGGGACTGCCCAGCGTGTCGCCACCCTGGTCGGCCAGGCGGGTTCGCAGGTATCTCTACGGCGGTCTGTCTGTGGCAGCCGTGTTGTGGGCGCTTGTGGGCAGCGGTGTGCTCGATAGCCAGGCCAGAGGTGGTATCGCAGGTCTTCTCACCACACTCGGGCATTTCTGGCCGCCGGGAGCCGCAGGCGCAATGGACGAGCTGATGGAGGCACTGCGGCTGACCATCCAGATCGGCTGCGCGGCAACCTTGATCGGTGCCATGCTGGCCATCCCGGCGGGCTCGCTCGCCGCCAGGAACGTCGCTCCCAGCCGACGGGTATACCTGCTCTTCCGTGGGGCAATCCTGATGATTCGCGCGATGCCCGAGCTCGTTCTGGCGATCGTCCTGGTGGTCATCGTGGGGCTCGGCCCGGTTGCGGGAACGCTGGCGTTGGCCATCGGAGCGACAGGGCTTCTGGGCAAGCTCGTGGCTGATTCCCTGGAAGAGGTGGATCCGGGGCCAGGGGAGGCTCTGCGCGCAACCGGTGCCTCGCGGCTTCAGGTCTACGTCGCCGCCACACTGCCCCAAGCCCTGGGCGCAGTCGTGGGTGACACCCTCTACCAGCTCGACGTCAACATCCGTGCCGCCACGCTCCTGGGCATCGTCGGCGGCGGTGGAGTCGGCTTCTTCCTGCTGCAGTCGACGCGGACACGCGAGTACGAGGTCGTCACCCTCATCATGCTCATGACGTTCGCGGTCGTTCTCGTCCTGGAACTGACGGCGATGTGGCTGCGGCGGCTGCTCCGGTGATAGTCAGGTTCGCTTCGACACCGGGATCACGTAGCGGTCGAACATCAGGTCGCGCAGGACGTCGTCGCCGCCCTCGACGATCGACACGAACCTGATGTCGCGCAGCAGCTTCCCGATGACGTGCTCGTGGGTGTAGCCCAGGCCGCCGAACATCTCCGAGCCTGTGCTCGCGATCGCCCAGCCCTGCTGGCCGCAGAACATCTTCGATGCCAGTGCGGACTTCAGTGTCCCGCGCCGCAGGAACTCCGCGGCTGCTCCAGGTCCTGCCATCACCGCATCGTACTCGCGGGCTGCTGCCAGGCACTGGTTGCGCATCACATCGATCAGCATCTCCATCTGACCGATCTTTCCGGCGAACACGGCGTTGTCGACGAGCTGCGACTCACCCAGCGGTTTGGTCTCTGCGTAGTCCATGCAGATGTCGCGGATTCTTCGCGCCACACCGAGGGCTGTGGTGGCGATGAGGATCCGGCTGGCGTTGAGTCCGACTTCCAGCAGACGCAGTCCCGGCCCGGCCAGGACATTGTCGGCAGGGACCCGGCAGTCGCGGAGGCCCACCTCGTACGTCGCCGAGGAGCGAAGACCGTTCATCTCCCATCGCTTCGTGACGTGGACGCCAGTGGTGTCCCGGGGTACCACGACGGCGATGTGCTCGGAGAGTTCGTCGTCGGCTCTCGCCAGGATCACGAGGAAGTCGGCGAAGTCGGTGTTCGTCGAGAAGTACTTGGCACCGTTGAGGACGATGTCGCCTCCGGAGCGCACAGCTGAGGTCGTGATCTTGCCGAGCTCGCTGCCGGCGGCCTGCTCACTGCCGAGGGTTGCGCAGAATCCCCCTTCCGCGGCCATTGGCGCCAGGTATCGCTTGCGCAGGTCGTCGCTGCCGTACAGCGACACCATGCTCGTGCCGAGCACCGAGATGAACAACGTGAATGCGGTGCCGGCGTCGCCGTAGGCGAGTTCGGAGACGATGTCGACGCTCTCCTCGAGCGAGCACCCGCGTCCGCCGAGGTCCTCCGGCAGCCACCAGTTCATGAGCCCGGTTTCGCGGAACTTCTGGTATTGCGGGAGCGGAGCGGTCGTGAAGGAATCGAACAGCGGTTGCTGGTCGAGCAGCTCGGCCGCGGTGAAGTCGCGCACCTGCTGGACGAGTCGGTCGAACATCGGCACCCCTCCACGGGTTTCGGTCACGCCTCGTCCCATGGAGAGGGCAGCGAGCGTTCGTCGACGAGTCCGTCAGGACGACGTGGGATCTGCTCCACCGGCAGGATGTGGAACGACGCGTTCGGATCGGGCAGCAGCATGGCCAAGTCGCTATGCAGCTTCACCCGCCTGGCCACCGGAGGATCATCGGCAGATCGTTCGGCCAGGATCACGTGTTCGGCCAGTTCGGTCGTCGCTGCTGCGCCCTGAGGGAGCGTGGCGATCCTGTGGAACCCGCCCTCCTGCAGAGTTGTCACCCAGCCCGCGGGGGACAGGAGCGGAAGGTTGGACTCCTTGCGCTGGTCCTCGTAGTAGCTGAACCCTTCGAGGAAGCCCACGGTCACCATCTGCACTGGTGTGTTCGCTGTTCGCTCGATCGCGACGAGCAACCCGGAAGGTGTGAGCAGCGGTCGCAGCCGCTCGAGCGCGTGGTCGATGCGCCTGGCAGTGTGGATCACGTTGGCGGCGATGATGACGTCGAACGACTCGGGTGCGAAGCCCTGGTCGCCGGGGTGGTTGTTGAGGTCGAGAACGGCGTAGTCGACAAACGTGTGTTCGGCGAAGCGTTGCTTGGCGTGGTCGGTGAAGTATTGCGAGACGTCGGTGAAGCAGTATCGGGTGCGTTCGGCCGGGAGTCGGCTGAGCACGGTCGTCGAGGTGGCTCCGGTGCCGGCGCCGATCTCCAGGATTCGCACGGGACGATCCGTCGGCCCGAGTTCGACAGCCTTCGCGACGGTCTCGGCCAGCACCCCGTTGAGCACGACCGAGATCGGATTCCGCGCGTAGAACGTCTCAGCAAGCGTCGGGTCACCATCGGGGAACAGCAGTGGTAGAGGACTTGCTTCGCCGCGGAGGAGGTCGACCTGCTGGGCTGCCGAACTGACGAAGTAGTCGGTGAAGACCCGCTCGACACCGTCCACGACCAAGGCCGCCATTCGTTTCTCGACTTGTTCGTCGAGCTCCGTCGCAGACAGCGTGTCACTACACGCGTACTCATCCGGCCCTGGCCCGGAGCGCAAGATCTTGTTGTCGGCCAGGACGTGCATCCATTGCCGGAACAGCGGCTCGTGGTCCGGTGCGACGGCGCATCGCTGCATCAGGGAGTCGACGGATACCGGTTGCTCGGGAGTCCGGAACGCGCCCAACTGGGCAAGGGTCCTCGCCATGACCAGCACGCTGATCTCGTCGAGAGCATCCCAGAAGTCGCGCCAGGTCCGGAGGGCCTCGCGCTGTTCGGCCATACCCTCGACGAGGCATGCTGTGGCGGTCTCCACCAGACGTCCCCAACGCTGTGCTGAACCGCTGGGCACGGCGTAGACGAGCAACTCTTCCTCGCCGCTGTGCGGGCTGATGGCGGTGGTCACGAGTGCGTCATCGATGTCCGGGTGCTGTCGCACCGCGGCAGTGATCTCATTCAGATCCACGGGTCGCCCTCCAACCACGATGAGTCCGCTCTCAGCCCGCTGCGGACCTCGATCAGAAATTGCCGGTTTACTCGGCATCGCGCGATGCCGTGGCCGCTGCGGGTGTGGCGCGGCGCGCGCTGTTCCGGCTTCCCAACATCTGGCCGAGGATCACAACGACCCCCACCGTGGCTACGGCGGCGCAGAAGATGAGGCCCGGACGGAAGAAGCCGAGCATCTCCTCGGGGGAGACCTGTGCGCCAGGCGTGTTCGGAGCGCGGCCTGCTGAAATGATCGCGGTGGTCACCGCGAGCACCACAGCGCCACCGATCTGTGCCGAGGAGTTCAGGATCCCGGCTGCGAGGCCTTGCTCCTGGGCGTCGACGCCGGCGACCGCCTGCACGTTGGCCGACGGGAATGTCAGTGCGAAGCCGATGCCCACCAGGAGCGTGGTGGGGAAGATCGCGGTCAGGTAGGACGGGTGGGTGTCCAGCCTGAGCAGCAGTAGGAATCCCACTGCTTCGGAGAGCAGGCCCAGGACGATCAGCGGGGGCGTACCGACCCGGCCGATCCACCTCCCCGCGATCGGAGCACCGAACGCCACGATCAGGCCGACCGGCAGCAGCGCGAGCGCGAGCTGGAGTGGAGTCCACTTCAGGGTGTCCTGCAGGTACAGGGTGATGACGAACTGGAAGCTGAAGTAGGAACCCAGAAGCGCGACGAAGGACAGGTTCGCGCGGACCAGCGCGCCGCTGCGGAAGATCCCCAGCCGCACCAGCGGATCGCGAACGCGCTTCTCCACGAGAACGAACCCGGCGAGCAGCAGGACCGCCACTCCTAGGAGGACGAGGGTCCGCGCGCTGAACCAGCCGGTGTCGGGAGCCGTGACAACTGTGTAGACGAGCAGCAGCAGTGAGGCGGTCAGGGTGACGGCGCCGAGGATGTCGTACCGACCCTTGGCCGCCGGGCGGTCCTTGGGGATGACGAGCATTCCGACGATGAGCACGGCCAACGTCAAAGGCACCGGGAACAGGAAGATCCATCGCCAGCTGATCGATGTGATCAAGCCGCCCACGATCAGACCCGAGGAGAACCCACTCGCGCCGATCGCTCCGTAGACCGCGACTGCACGGTTTCGCGCCTTCCCTTCGGGGAAGGTGGTGGTCACGATGGACAATGTCGTCGGCACGGTGAAACCTGCTGCGATGCCCTTGACGAGGCGGGAGAGGATGAGCAGGAGGCCATCGTTGACGAGCCCGCCGAAGAGGGAGGCGAGGCCGAAGACCGCAACCGAGATCAGGAAGACCTTGCGGCGCCCAAGCAGGTCGGCGCTCCGGCCGCCCAGGAGGAGGAAACCACCGGAGCCGAGCAGATAGCCGTTGACGATCCACTGCAGTTCCGCAGTGGTCATGCCGAGCTCGTTGCCGATGGAAGGCAGGCTCACGCCGATCAGGGTGATGTCCAGGCCGTCCAGGAAGAAGGCGAGGCACAGGACGGTGAGCAGCACCCACAGGCGGGCGGGCCAGCGGTCCGCCGTGTCCGGATCGGTAGTGGGAGACGACGCGTTTGCATTGGCTTCTGACATGGGTCTTCTGATCCCCAGGTTGGGTGTGGAGGTCCGGTGCACGGTGCCGTCGAGGCGTTCAGGTGCTGGGCGGTGATGCGGTTCTTAGAACGCGTTCCATCGGCGGCGAGAGACTTTGTCTCTCGCCGCTTTCGGGCAGGAACAAGTCGCCGCGGACGGGCCAAGGCCGATGCCCGGGCGTGCTAGCCAGCCGGAAGGGCGGTAGTTCGCGCCCTCAGTTGGCCACGTTTGTGGTGGCGGCCAGTCCGGCGACCACGTCCTTGTGGTCGACACCGTTGCCGGTGACGATGCGCCCGTCGACCAGGACCACCGGAGGCTCGAGCGTGCCCTGCGCGATCCGGTTCTGGATCTCGGTGACGATGTCGGACGGCATGGCGCCGGCGATCGCGTCCGTGGCGGAAACAGCCCTGACTTCCGCTTCGACGCCCGTTTCCGCGATGGCCTGGTCGATCACGCGGAACGCGCGGTCCTCCAGCGGCTTGTCAGCGGGGTTGCAGCAGCTGTTGGTCACCACGACGACGTCGACTCCTGAACCTGGTTTCTTGTCGGCGGGAGCCTCGTCCTCCGGGATGATGGTGACGCCGCCACCGCAGCAGCCACCACCGTCCGACTGCCCGCGGCCGAAGAGGCGTCCGAGAAGGCCTTTCGATGCCATGGTCTTCATCCTCCGTTCCTTGATCGTTGGTCTCAGGCGATGAGCGGGATCATCAGGCCGCCGGTGATCGCGACCGTGAGGATCGACCCCACGAAGGCCGCGACCAGTGGTGGCTTGAAGATTCCGGTGAGCATGCTGACTTCGGGCAGGCTGGCGCCGGCTCCGCCGATGAGGAGGGCGAAGATCGGGCCCAGTCCCATCCCGGCGGAGGAGAGCGCGAGACCGACGGGCAGTGCCGATTCCATCCGGATGTACAAGGGGATGCCGATCAGGGCGGCGATCGGTACTGCCAGTGCCACACCCGGGCCTGCCACGGTCGTGAGGAAGGTTTGGGGCACGGCGCCGTAGATGACCGCTCCGACGCTGATGCCGATGACCATTGGCAGGATCATCGGTCGGAAAGCCGAGGTCGTCTGGCGCCACGCCGGCCCAGCCTCGGCGCGCAGTCCCGCCCACGGGGTGTCAGGGTTCCAGCTGCCCTGCACTCGCACCTTCTTGACGTAGCGCTCAAGGCCGAGACGTTCCCACGCGAGCGAAATGAGCACGGTGAGGATGAAGGTGACGATGCCGTAGCCGATCATGATCTTCCAGCCGAAGAGCAGGCCGACGATCCCGAGGATGATCGGGTCCAGCAAGGGGGACGAGATCAGGAACGCCGTGCAGGCGGAGAAAGGCGTGCCGGCCCGCACGAGTCCCACGAGAACGGGGATGGTCGAGCAGGAGCAGAACGGGGTGATCGCACCGAGTACGACGCCCTTCAGCGGAGCGACGATGCGTCCGCCTCCGAGCCATGCCTGGAGGCGCTTGTCGCCCACTCGCCTGTTGATCAACGTTGCGACGAACCCGACGATCAGGAACAGCGCCACCAGCTCGACGAAGAGTGCGCCGAAGATGAAGAGCGTCTCGCTCCAGCTATGCATCGCCGCCTCCTGTGCGTGGGGCTCGAGCTGTTCGTCGGCGGTCACTGGATCGCTCCGCTGGCGGCGAGAGCGGGACGAGCAGGGCACGTGACATGCTGATACTCATATCAATAGTAAATACTGTTGTCAATCACGCAAGTGATTGCCGACGGTGGCGACTGCTCGAAGCGGGTGACTCTTCGCCTTCAGGGCACGAGGTCGAGTCAGTCGATGGCCAGAGCGCGCTTCATGAGGCACGTGGGGGCGCTGGGCGGGGTCCTCGCCCCGCCCAGAGCCGCGCGATGCCTCCGTGGAGTGGTCAGCCCGCCGGGGCGATCTCGATCTCGTGCGCCCCGGCTTCCGCGGCGACGGCGGCCAGAAGCCGGGCGCCTTCCTCGCGCACCGCCGCACTGTCCTCATCGGACAGGGGCTTGAAGGGCTGGACGGTGAGGACCGCGGTGCCGTCCTTCTGCTCCACGCTCCAGGTGCCGCCGACGTAGCCGTCGACCAGGACGGTGGCCCGGCAGCTGTCGTCCGTGTCGAACACCTTGCCGGCGTCGTCATCGGTGATGATCCGGTGGCGGTCGGCGTGCGACAGCAGGAGGTTGTCGGACTCGGGGAGGAAGCGCACCGGGGCCGGCGCCTCCGCGCCGGGACGAGGTGCGTTCGGCAGGTCGAACAACTCCTTGCCGCGCTCGTCGCGGAAGGTCTTCAGCTGGGGCCTCAACCGTTCGAAGACCTCCTTCAGGCCCTTGATGCCGGACCAGTACTCGGCGTCCCGGATCGCGGCGGGGCCGAACACGGAGAGGTAGCGAAGAACGATCTTGTCCGGTTCGGCGTACTCGTCGACCGGGCGGCCGAACCACGCCTCGACGGTGCTGTTCGCGGCGACCTCACCCGCGTTGCCCGCGGGAACCTGGACAAGCGGTAGCAAGTGTTCTGCTGCCTGTGCCAGCGCTTCGGTGTCGTGCTGCGGCCAGCGCTCGGCGAGAGCCTTGCCGAGTTGCTCGTGGGTGAGCGGCTTTTCGGCGAGGTGGGTCTTCGCGGCTGTGACGAGCTCCGCGAGGTCGACTCCCTCCAGGGCGTCTCCGTGCTTGCTCTGGAGCCGGTCCTCGAGCAGGGGCTGGACCCAGGGGCGCAGCGCCATGACGTCGGCAGCGCTGGTCAGGTGCTTGGCCCCGCGCATCTGCCGACTCGTACCTGCCTCTCGCTCGTTGATCAGTTCGGCGAGAGCGCTGAAGCGGAAGTCCTCGAGGCGGCTCCACAGGCCGATGTAGGGCGAGTCGGGGTTCTCGGCGTTGAGGCCGACCAGGTGCTCGAGCACGTTGGTGAGGCGCAGCTTGCGGCGGTCGAGCAGGAGTTGCCGGGCGAGCAGGGCGCGGTTGAGTTCGCGCATGCTGAGCGACCCGCCGTCGCCGGTCGTGTTGGCCTCGCCCTTGACGACGTAGACCTCCCACGGCTCCTTTCCTGGGCCGTACACCCACACTCGGTCCATCGACGCGTAGCAGCACGCGACCTCTTCTTCGGTGGTGGTCTCGAGTCCTTCGTCTGCCAGGCGCTTGGTCGCGCCGTCCACCTGCTCGGTGGAGTCCACCTCCACGCCGAGGTGATCGAAGACCGTCGCTCGGTCGGGCTCGCCCTCCAAAAGCACGAGCTTCAGTGGGGGCTCGGCGACGGCGAAGTTGGCGTAGCCCGGCCGGAGCTTGGTCGGCTTGGTGTTGAACAGCTTTGAGTAGAAGTCGATCGAAGCTTCAAGGTCCGAGACCTTGAGGGCTAGCTGGACACGCGCCATCGGAGCCTCCCTCAGTGCGAACTGATCGCCAGGAGCGTCACGCATACCGCCGCTACTGTCAATAGTGAATCCTGTTGACAATGGGGTTTGCTGGACGGTGACCTGCGGGCGATGTCAGAGGCGAGGATGTGTGCGTTAGGTGTGCGCCGGTATCGGGTCCGGTGGTGGCGCCTTATGTACCTGCTGCCTTTCTGTGGAAGTCCTGCTCACTCCGGGCTCTCGACGGAGCGGCGCCGTTCGAGGAGGACGGTGTCCCGCCAGATCCCGCGGTGCTTGGCGATCCGTTCGCGAAAGCCCACGGTGCGGAAGCCGGCGGAGTGGTGCAGGGCGAGGCTCGCTCGGTTCTCCGGGAAGATCGAGGTCTGCAGCGTCCACAGGCCGTCGGTGTCCGCAGCGGTGACCTGCTTGTGCAGCAGGGCCTTGCCGACGCCGCGTTCGCGGAAGGCATCGCCCACGTATACGGAGGTCTCGGCGACTCCGGCGTAGCAGGTCCGGTTCGACACCTGGCTGGCGGCAGCCCATCCGGCGATCTCGCCTTCGAGCTCGGCAACCCAGCGGTGGCCGGGTAGCCACTTTGATTCCAGGGCCCGGCGGGTCGGCACCTCGGTCTCGAAGGTGGCGTTTCCGGTGGCGATGCCTTCGGCGTAGATCCGTCGAACGGCTGACCAGTCGCCTGCCTCGAGTGGTCGGACGGTGACATCGCACGCAAGATTGTCCGGACAGCAGGGGCGTGGTGCCAGTACGCCCATGACGGCGTCGGCGGCGTGGGGGAGTCCGGTGCAGCAAGCGGGGTTGATCGAGACCCGGGTCGTCGTCCCCTGCTTGTTCAGTGCTACGAAACCCACCTCGGCGAGCTTGCGCACGTGGTGTGAACAGGTCGACTGGCTAATGCCCAGCTGCTCGGTCAGCTCGCCGACCGACTTGGATCCGGCGACCGCCACCGCCTGCAGGAGTCGGACACGGGTGGGCTCGGCCAGGCATGCGAACCACTCGGCGTAGGTGGCCGCGTCCTCGGCGGGCAGCAACTCGGCTTCGCGGGCTGTCGAGGTCATGCGACCAGTATCGACACCAATCGATGGTTGCGTCAATCGACATGCGTCGATACATTCAAGGCAGTTTCATCGAAGTTCATCGATGCAAAGGGGAGAGTCGTGAACGAGTTGCCGGTCGTGGTGGTCGGCGCAGGCCCCGTCGGGCTCGCCGCCGCCGCGCATGTCCTTGAGCGCGGCCTTCAGCCGCTGGTCCTGGAGGCCGGCTTCGAAGCCGGTGCCGCGGTCCGGGAGTGGAACCACGTGCGGCTGTTCTCCCCGTGGGCGGAGCTCGTTGATCCCGCGGCGGTCCGGTTGCTGGCACAGCACGGATGGCAGGCGCCGGACCCGGTGCGGTATCCGACCGGGTCCGACTGGGCACGGGAGTACCTGCAGCCCCTCGCGGTGGCATTGGGCGAGAGGGTGCGTTTCGGTGCGCGAGTGGTCGGCGTGGCTCGGAGGGGCCGGGACCGGGTCGTCGATACGGGCCGCGGTAGCGAACCGCTGACCGTGCACGTCGCCACGGTGGAAGGGGAGGAGCGGATCACCGCGCAAGCAGTGATCGATGCTTCCGGAACCTGGGGCAGCCCGAACCCGTTGGGTGGGGACGGGCTTCCGGCGGTGGGGGAGCGCGCAGCAAGCGATCGCGTGGCTTATCGCGTGCCCGACCTGAACGCGCCGCAGCAGCGCGACCGGTATGCGGGCACGCGGATCGCGATAGCCGGGAGTGGGCACTCGGCGTTGACCGCGTTGGTGGCCTTCGCGGGGCTGGCTGAGAAGCATCCGGGCACGGAGGTCGTGTGGCTGCTACGCCGCGGCACCGCGGGTGTCTTCGGCGGTGGTGAGGCCGACCAGTTGCCGGCTCGGGGGGCGCTGGGGCAGCGTGCCGCGCAGGCCGCGGAAGCCGGATACGTGCGCACGATGACGGGGTTCCGCACCGCAGCGGTGCACGAGGACGGCGACGGCCGCCTGGTGCTGACATCGTTCGAAGGGCACAAGACCGAGCCCGTGGACGAAGTTGTTGTCCTTACGGGCTTTCGCCCTGACCTGAGCTGGCTGTCGGAGGTACGCCTGGAGCTCGACCCGGTCCTGCAGGCTCCAACCGCGCTGGCGCCGTTGATCGACCCGAACGTGCATTCGTGCGGCACTGTGTATCCCCACGGAGCCAAGGAGCTGGCCCAGCCGGAGAGCGGTGTGTTCCTGGTGGGGATGAAGAGCTACGGCCGTGCGCCGACGTTCCTGGCGATGACCGGCTACGAGCAGGCCCGAAGCGTGGTCGCCGCGATCGCCGGAGACACCGAAGCAGCCGAACGGGTCGAACTCACGCTTCCGGAGACCGGGGTCTGCGGTGGAGCCGGGCTCTTCGACGGACCAGACGACGACCAGGGCGGTGGCTGTTGCTCCGCGCCGCAGCAGCAGTTCGTCGAATTGGTCGCCCCACCCGTCGGGAAGCGCTGACCTCGCGACATGCAAAGCCCGGAAGCACGACCGACCGACGTCGCCGCGCCGCCCGGCAGTGACGCTCGGCGGCGTCGGGCCCTGATCGCCCTGTGCGTCACCGAGATCACCAGTTGGGGCGTGCTCTACTACGCCTTTCCCGTGCTCGCTCCCTCGATCACGAGGCAGACGGGTTGGTCGCTTCCCGCGGTGACGTGGGCGTTCTCCGTCAGCCAGATCGTCTCCGGCCTGGCGGGTATCGCCGTGGGGCGCTGGCTCGACCGCCGCGGTCCTCGGGCGGTGATGACGGCGGGTTCGGTCCTGGCTGTGCCTGCGCTGGTCGGCATCGCTTTTGCCCCGACCTATGAGCTGTTCATGGCGGCATGGGCGATAGCCGGCCTGTCGATGGCCGCGACCTTCTACCCACCCGCGTTCGCCGCGCTGACTCGCTGGTACGGGCCGGATCGTGTCCGCGCCCTCACCGTGCTCACCCTCGTGGCCGGACTCGCCAGCACGGTCTTCGCCCCGCTCACGGCTGTCCTGAATGAGCGCCTGGACTGGCGCGGTACCTACGTCGTCCTGGCCGTGCTCGTCGGTGCGATCACAATCCCGCTGCACGCGGGGCTCACCCTGCCGTGGCCGGAGCACGATCAGATCGAACACACCGCGGCCAACGGCAATGCTGCGGCCATCGCGAGAAGTCGCCCGTTCCTGGCGCTGTTGCTGGCGATGTCCTGCGGTGGTTTCGGGGTCTATGCGGTCGTGATCAACCAGGTGCCGCTGCTGACGGAGCGGGGGTTCGATTCCCAGCTCGCCGCGTGGGCGCTGGGGCTCGGCGGGGTCGGGCAGGTCCTGGGACGTCTCGGGTACGGGCAGATGGCGCGGCGTACCAGTGCGCGGAGCCGTACCGCGCTGATCTTCCTCGCCTGCGCCGTGGCCACGGTTCTGTTCGGGCTGGTGCCGGGGCCGTTCATGCTGCTGGCCGCGGCGGCGATGCTCGTGGGTATGACACGCGGAATCTTCACGTTGTTGCAGGCGACCGCGATCAGCGACCGCTGGGGTACCGCGGCTTACGGGCGCCTGAGCGGTCTGCTGTCGGCTCCGCTCATGCTTGCCATCGCCCTCGCGCCGTGGGGCGGGGCGGCGATCGCCGCGGCGATGGGGGGATACCCCGCATTGTTTGTCCTGCTCGGTTGCATGGCGATCTTCGGTGCGGTGCTCGCGTTGGCGACCCAGCCGGCAACCGCGTCGAAACCATGAGCGACTACACGGCTGCCTCGTCGCTCTCGAACTGCTCCAGGATCTCGGCGACCGCCGACTTCGCGGTCCGGGCTGCCCCGACCAGGGTGGCTGAGGCCCAGCCGGTCCAGTCTCCGTAGCCCAGCAGGTGCAGTCGGGGCTCCTGGACGCTGCGCGCTCCATCGGTCGGCACCACACCGTCCTCGGTACGCAGTTGCAGGGGTGCCAGGTGTCGCAGCGCGGGGCGGAACCCTGTGCACCAGATGATCGCGTCGCAGGCGAGTCCGTGGCCATCGTCCCAGGCGACGCCGTGTTCGGTGAGCCGGTCGAACATGGGCTCGGCGTGCAGCACTCCACGTTCACGGGCATCGAGGACGCTGGGAACCATCACGATGTCACCCAGACTGCGTGTGCCCCCGGTGTCGGGCACCCCGGCCCGCCGGGCGGTTTCGCGCTGGGTGGCCACGTCGAACAGGACCCGGCCGTCGACGTCGTCGGGCATGAACCGCGGTGGCCGCCTGGTCACCCAGGTCGTCTCCGCGACGGTGGAGACCTCGGCGAGGATCTGGGCCGCGGAGTTGCCACCACCGACGACGACCACGCGCTGACCGGAGAACTCCTTCGGCGAGCGGTAGGAGTCGGTGTGCAGCTGACGACCAGAGAACGCGCTTTGCCCGGGATACGAGGGGACATGGGGCGCGTCCCAGGTGCCCGTCGCGCTGATGACGATCCCGGCCCGCCACAACTCCTGGTCGGTCTGCACCGCGAGCCAGGCGCCGACGTCATGCACCCCTTCCACCCGCACGGGACGCCGCACCGGCAGTTGGTAGCGCTTCTCGTAGTCGGCGAGGTAGCCCACGACGTGATCTCCGGTGGGGAACTCCTCGCCGGGCTGGCGGGGCATCCACCAGCCCGGGAGGGGGCTGTACTCGGCGGGCGAGAACAACCGCAAGGAGTCCCAGTAGTGGCGCCAGGCCCCGCCGGGTTCGGGCTGGTCATCGAGGATGACGAAGTCCAGCTTCGCGCGGCGGAGGAAGTAACCGGCTGCGAGCCCAGCCTGTCCGCCACCGATCACCACCACGTCTCGGACGTCGGCCAACACTGCCTCCTGACTTGCGTCGCTCCCGCACATCCAACCAGGAGTGCGACGAGGCTCCCCTCACACCGCGGCGGGGAAGCCGCCGTCGAGCTTGCGTTCTTATATCGATGGATGTCAAGTTAGACGCATGCCGAAACAAGAGCTGCCGATCGTCTCGTGCCACGAGGCCGAACCCTGCGCGACCGCCGTGCTGCGCGAACCGCTGACCGCCGAGCAGTCTGCGGAACTGGCCAAGGTGTTCAAGGCGATCGGCGAGCCCGTGCGGCTGCGGTTGCTGTCGCTGATCGCTTCCCACGCCGGCGGTGAGGCCTGCGTGTGCGACCTGACCGACGCCTTCGAGCTGTCCGGCCCGACGATCTCGCACCACCTCAAGGTGCTGCGCGAGGCCGGGATCATCGAGGGCGAGCGGCGCGGGACGTGGATCTACTACCGCGTCCGCCCCGAGACCCTGCGGCTGCTGTCGGACTCGCTGGCCCCCGCGGCGGATGCGGTGGTGACCGCATGAGCCAGAACACCGACAACGCCGTGGTCGCCAAACTGTCCACGCTCGATCGCTTCCTGCCGGTGTGGATCGGTGCGGCGATGGTGGTCGGCCTGCTGGCCGGCCGCTGGATTCCCGGCCTCGGCCCGGTGCTGGACACCGTGCAGATCGACGGGGTCTCGCTGCCGATCGCGCTCGGGCTGCTGGTGATGATGTACCCGGTGCTGGCCAAGGTCCGCTACGACCGGCTCGACACCGTCACCGGCGACAAGCGCCTCATGGTCTCGTCGCTCGTGCTGAACTGGGTCCTCGGTCCGGCGCTGATGTTCGTCCTGGCCTGGGTCTTCCTGCCCGACCTGCCCGAGTACCGCACCGGTCTGATCATCGTCGGCCTGGCGCGCTGCATCGCGATGGTCATCATCTGGAACGACCTGGCCTGCGGCGACCGCGAAGCCGCGGCCGTGCTCGTCGCGCTGAACTCGGTGTTCCAGGTCATCGCCTTCGCCGGCCTGGGCTGGTTCTACCTCTCGGTTCTGCCGGGCTGGCTCGGCTTGCCCGCCGTGGGCCTCGAAGTCTCGGCGGCCGAGATCGCCAAGAACGTGCTGATCTTCCTCGGCATCCCGCTGGTGGCCGGTTACCTCACCCGCAAGCTGGGTGAGAAGGCCAAGGGACGTGACTGGTACGAATCCCGGTTCCTGCCCAGGATCGGACCGGTCGCGCTCTACGGGCTGCTGTTCACCATCGTGATCCTGTTCGCGCTGCAGGGCGATGCCATCACCTCCAACCCCCTCGACGTGGCCCGGATCGCGCTACCGCTGCTGATCTACTTCGCCGTCATGTGGGCCGGATCGTTCGCCCTGGGCAAGGCGATCGGGCTGAACTACGAACGCTCGGCGACGCTGTCGTTCACCGCCGCGGGCAACAACTTCGAACTCGCCATCGCCGTGGCCATCGCCACCTTCGGCGTCACCAGCGGCCAAGCCCTCGCCGGAGTCGTCGGCCCCCTCATCGAGGTCCCCGTCCTCGTCGGCCTGGTCTACGTCTCCCTGGCCGCCCGCCGCTGGTTCGCCCCCACCTCCACCACGCCGAAGGCTCACCATGCCCGGACCACCACCTAGCCACCACCACGACGCCGAGGAATACCGGCCGGCCGATGCCCAGGTCGCCGCACTCCTCCACCACGCCGCGACCGACCTGCGCTCCCAGTTCCGCGGCGTGTTCGCCGAAGAGACCATCCACGCCGTGCTCGCCGAGACCTACCGGGAACTCGCCGCGACGGCTCGTGTGCACACCCTGCTGACCACCCTGGCCACCCGCTACGCCCGTGAGCGGCTGGCCGACATCGCCAAGAACCGAGGAGCCCTCGTGTCCTCCACCCCCGAAGTCCTGTTCGTCTGCGTGCACAACGCCGGCCGCTCGCAGATGGCCGCCGCGCTGCTGCACCACCACGCCCAGGGCAGGGTCACCGTCCGCTCCGCCGGCTCCGCCCCCGCCGACACGGTGAACCCTGCCGTGGTCGACGTGATGAACGAGTTCGGGCTCGACCTGTCCCAGGAGTTCCCGAAGAAGCTGAGCTTCGACGCCGTCGAAGCCGCCGATGTCGTGATCACCATGGGCTGCGGCGACGCCTGCCCCGTCTTCCCCGGCAAGCGCTACCTCGACTGGGAACTTGACGACCCCGCAGGCAAAACCGTCGACGAGGTCCGCCCGATCCGCGACGACATTGACCGCCGCGTCCGCGCCCTGCTGGTCGAACTCGTGCCGGAGACAACCCAGTGAGCGACGTCCGCAACGTGATCATCGTGGGCTCTGGCCCGGCCGGTTACACCGCTGCGGTGTACGCGGCTCGGGCGGAGCTCGAACCACTGGTCTTCGAGGGCACCCAGTTCGGCGGTGCGCTGATGACGACCACCGAGGTGGAGAACTACCCGGGCTTCCGCGAGGGCATCCAGGGCCCCGACCTGATGGAGCAGATGCGGTCGCAGGCCGAGCGCTTCGGTGCCGAGCTGCGCGCGGAGGACGTCGAGTCGCTGGAGCTGTCGGGCGAGATCAAGACCGTCCACGCCAACGGCCAGACCTACCGCGCCCGCGCCGTCATCCTCGCCATGGGTGCCGCCGCTCGCTACGTCGGGGTGCCGGGTGAGGAGCGCCTGCTCGGCCGCGGTGTCTCGGCGTGTGCGACCTGTGACGGGTTCTTCTTCCGCGAGCACGACATCGCCGTGGTCGGCGGGGGCGACTCGGCGATGGAGGAAGCGACCTTCCTGACCCGCTTCGCCCGCTCGGTGACCATCATCCACCGGCGCGAGGAGTTCCGGGCCTCCCGGATCATGCTGGAGCGCGCACGGGCCAACGACAAGATCAAGTGGATCACCAACACCGTCGTCGACGAGGTCCTCGGCGACGGCTCGGTGTCCGGGCTCAAGCTGCGCGACACGGTGACCGGCGAGACCTCGGAGCTCGGCGTGACCGGCATGTTCGTCGCCATCGGCCACGACCCGCGCAGCGCGCTGGTCCGCGACCAGATCGACGTCGACGACGAGGGGTACGTGCTCGTCCAGCAGCCCAGCACCCACACCAAGCTGCCCGGTGTCTTCGCGGCAGGCGACCTGGTCGACAAGACCTACCGGCAGGCCGTCACCGCCGCGGGCTCCGGCTGCGCGGCGGCCATCGACGCCGAGCGGTGGCTGGCCGAGCAGGAGGCCGTCCCGACCGCCGAGATCGCCTCGGAGTTCGTCGGCGGCGGCTACGCGGGGCAAGAGCTACGACTGAAGTGATCAGTCCATACCGGGGCGAGAGGCCAGTCCAACTCAGAACCGGATAGCCCCGCACGATGGGTGACGCGGCGCTCAGCGGTAGTGCGACCTCGGCCGACCAACCACGGAGCTGGTTGAGCGAGCGTGCAATGCCGCCGGATACGCACGACGAGTGCGTATCCGGCGGCATTTCGACTCTGCGCTGCAGTGCCGTCCTGCGGGGAAGTCGCCCATCCAACTTCTCAACAGTGTATCCTGTTTATAGTTACGTTCACTGTTCGAGTGAGGAGTCGGCCCGTGGTCAAGCAGGATGAGGCCTCTGCTGAGAAGTTGCCAGTGGTCGTGATCGGCGCCGGCCCGGTGGGTCTGGCTGCTGCCGCTCACTTGGCGCGGCATGGCTTGCGGTTCGTGGTGCTCGAGGCGGGCGCGGGTGCGGGCGCGGCGGTGTCGGAGTGGAGTCATGTGCGGTTGTTCAGCCCGTGGCGCTACAACACCGACGCAGAGGCGCGGCGTCTGCTGGAAGCCACCGGGTGGAGCTTGCCTGACGCTGACCACCTGCCCAGTGGTGCCGAGCTGGTTGACGGCTATCTTCGGCCGCTGGCGTCTCACCCGGTGTTGGAACCGCACATCCGCTACGGCAGCCGGGTGGTGGCGCTGTCGCGGGACGGCTTCGACCGGGTGCGGACTGCCGGACGTCAGGCAGCGCCTTTCGTGGTGCGTCTTGCCGACGGCGACGAGTTGCTCGCCCGAGCCGTGATCGATGCGTCCGGTACCTGGCAGACCCCGAACGTGCTGGGCGTGAACGGACTTGCCGCGCGCGGCGAGACCGAGATGGGGGAGTTCGTCGAGCCCTCACTGCCGGATGTCCTCGGTGCCGATCGAGACCGCCTCGCCGGCAAGCACATCCTCGTGGTCGGCGCCGGGCACTCAGCGGCGAACACGCTGCTTTCGCTTGCTGAGCTCGTGCGGGCGGAACCGGAAACCACGGTGACATGGGCAGTGCGAGGGGCCAGCCCAGACCGTGCGTTCGGTGGCGGTGATGCTGATGCGCTTCCTGGACGTGGCGCGCTTGGCAGCAGCCTGAAGGCGCTGGTCGACTCGGGGAGCGTCCAGCTGCTCGCCGGCTTCGGCGTGCGAGGGCTGGAACTCACCGATGACAAGCGGGTCGAGGTGAGCGGCAACGGTGCGGGCGGAGAACAGAAGATCACTGTGGACCGCATCGTCGCAGCGACCGGATTCCGTCCCGACCACTCGATCGCCGATGAGTTGCGTCTGGAACTGGATCCGGCGCTGGGATGCACGCGGGAGCTAGCGCCGCTGATCGACCCGAACCTGCACTCCTGCGGTTCGGTGCGTCCGCACGGTGTCGACGAGCTCTCCCACCCCGAGCCCAACTACTTCGCGGTCGGCATGAAGTCCTACGGCCGCGCGCCCACGTTCCTCATGGCCACCGGGTACGAACAGGTCCGCTCCATCGCCGCCGCGCTGGCCGGTGACTGGGAGGCCGCCCGCGATGTCCAGCTCGAGCTGCCTGAGACCGGCGTGTGTTCGGCGACGACCGGGGCGCGGGCCATCGCCACCGACGTCGCCGCCCGTCTCGGCCTTTCTGCCGACATCCCCGCGAAGCTGATCTCGGCCACGGTCGGCCACATCTCGACCACGCCGGATCTGCGGTCCGCGGTGCACGCAGCGGCGGCGGACCTCGGTATCCGCCCGGAGGCAGCCCTGGAGCTCGCAGCTCTGGTCTCCGATGAGTTGGAAGCCATGATGAGTGGCTCCGGCGACGGATCCTCCGCGGAGTGCGAGCATGCCGATGGAGCCGGTGTTACAAGCTCCTGCTAGCCGAGCTGCCCGCAAGCAAGTGGTCGCTTTGGCTCGGTCCCCCCAAGCGGGCCAGGCGTTCCACTGGAAGGCGCCCCGCGAACCTGCTGCAGGTACGCGGGGCGTCGTGTGTCCGCCGACGGCAACGTCGTTACGACCGGGACAGCCTCGTACTAGCCTCTACCCAGGTATGGGGCGACCGTGTGGCGGAATCCGCACCGGCCGCTCGCCGGAATGGAGCAAACGAGCTGAAGCGCCGCCGCAGGCGCTATGGGAGGCAGCCGACTCGAAGGCCGACGGTTCGCTGGGACAGCTGCTCGGCTACCACTACCTGTGGAACTTCATGCCGCGACTGTGGGGGACCGAGGAGCAGCGGGACCGGTGGGAACCGCTCTCGGCTGAGAACCGCTGGTTCTGGGGTGCGGCGGTGAACCCGCGCGATGCGGACCTCGTGGTCCGCGATGTCGGTGACGAGCTGGTTTTCAGCGGCCGCAAGTTCTTCTCCACCGGCGGCCGGGTCAGCGACGTGGTCGTCCTGGAAGGCGTGGTCGTCGACGAGACCGGTCAGCCCACCGAGAAGCGCGTGTTCGGGCTCGTGCGTTCCGACGACCCGGGTCTGGTGCGCAACGACGACTGGGACAACATGGGCCAGCGGCTGACCGAAAGCGGCAGCGTTGAGGTCAACGATGTCCGGGTGCCGTGGCGCGATGCCCTGGGCTACACCGACAAAGTGCAGGTGGTGCCGGCCTACGCGACGATCACCACGCCGATCCACCAGTTGGTGTTCGTCAACATGTACCTCGGTATCGCGCAGGGTGCGCTGGCTGCGGCGAAGCGCTACACGAACGAGCGCACGCGCCCGTGGGCGCTCGCCGAGGGCGTGGAGTCGGCCAACCGCGATCCCTACATCCTGAGCACGTATGGGGAGCTGAGCGCGTCGTTGCAGGCGACAGAGGCGTTCGTGGATCGCGCCGTCGAGGAGATGCAGGGCGCGCACGACGCGCCGGAACTGATCGATGCCGAGCAGCGCGGAAAGCTGGAGGTGCTCGTCGCTGCGGCCAAGATCCAGGCGAGCAAGGTCGCGCTCGGCGTGACCAGCCGGGCTTTCGAAGTCATGGGAGCGCGGGCGACCGCTTCCTCGCTCGGCTTCGACCGGTACTGGCGCGACGTGCGGACTCACACGCTCCACGACCCGATCGCGTACAAGCTGCGCGAGGTCGGCGACTTCGAGCTCAACGGCCGACTGCCCGAGCCGGGCTGGTACTCCTGATCTCACGTCGGCGAACAGGTCGATTCATGCCGGATCAAAAACCAGTTCGCGCATGACGCGCTCATGCGATGGGCGTGCCTGCCGCTGTGCACCCGGTCGGATGCATGTCGCGGAGTGCGCCGCGCCGGGACCACTGTAGACAGATGTGAGGTTCGTTGATCTTCTGCGAGGATTCTGCCAAAAAGACGTGACGAAGGTGCGCCTGGCCGTCGACGTGAGTCTCGAGATCGAGGACTGCGCCGATGACACCACCGACGAGGAAGTCCTGCGGTGCGCCGAATTCCTGCGCTCCGCGGAGCTGGAAGTGCACGGCCGGGACGACGCGGCCACCGCGACTCTGCGCGTAACCGCCGACGGCGGGACCACCGAGCTCGAACTCACCCCGGTAGCGGTCCGCGGCGGCTTCAGGTTCGGGGTACGCCACGTGGGAGGAACGCCGCACCCCGAGCTGCGTGCGATGGAAGAGCACCTGAACAGCGGAAGCCTGCTGCGCGTGCTGTACGGGTCGGGACACGCCTTCAACGGGCGGACGTTGTTTCGCCGCAACATCGGCACAGCGCCGTTCACGAACATCGAGTTCGGCGACTTCAACGGGTACTCGATCAGCGAGGAGAAGCCCACCGGATCGAACGACCAGCAGATCCACCGAAACATCGCGGAACCCGGTGACACCTCGCTGTTCGCCTGGGTCGTCGACCAGTGCCGGTCCGGGTGGCTGCTGTGCGATGACGGCAACGGCGAGGTCGCCGACTTCCTGCACCTGACCGCCGGCGGGCAGCTCACCGCGATCCACGTGAAGGCGTCGGCTTCCATGAGTGCGGGTCGTCAGATCTCGCTGGTCCCGTTCGAGCAGTTGGCCAGCCAGGCAATGAAGAACAAGGGAATGATGGAGCGGGAGCCGCTGGCCGATCGGCTGCGCGAGCGGCTGGGTGAACAGGGCAGGCCCTGGTCGGCGACGTGGCATGACGGCGTGCGAGCGTCGGCGGCGGATTTCGTGGACGCGCTCGATCGGCACCGGCACGACACCCGCACTCACGTCAGGCTCGTCCAACCGCACCTGTCCGAGACCGCGCACCGGCGCGCGAAGGGGCACATCGTCGCGCACCGGCGAACCGTGCAGGCGTACCGGCTGCGCCTGCTCGACGAGCTCCTCAACGACACTCGGCAATCGATCATCAGCAACTGCCACGACCTGACCGTCGTCGGCTGCCGCTGACCCCGGAAGCGGGCGTGAACGCCTCATCCGCCGCACTGGCTTTGGCCGTCGAGGCGTTCACCTGATGTCCCCTCGCGCTGGGACCGTCGTCACGTCGAACTTCCGAGCACACCCGGTACCACCTGACCGGCTCACCCGCCGACGCAGTTGACCGCACACGGGGACTGGTGGGCTCAAGCCCGCCCACCTTGCGCAACCGCAACCAGCGCGGCTGGCTGAACACGGAAGTGGGGAACCCGGAGCCGCGCTGCGTCCGTGATAGCGGGTCAGCGGCGTACGCGACCGCCGAAGCGTCCCCGGCGCGCACTACCGACTCAAAGGCTGCTCGCGCGTGCCAAGCTGCCGAAGCGGTCTGACCGCCCGCAGTTTGGCTGCGGCGTCGGCGGACGCACGGGAGAGCTGGTGGCTGAGGCGCTCGAAGGGCGGTCGTTGGGCAGCTTTCGTAGGCGCATATTGGCGGTCAGGCGATTTCAGCGTTGACAGCAGTGTTCATGCCGTCCCTTCTTCTGGTCAGTGTGCTGTCATAGGTCGATGGTGCCGTGTTGGGTGGGGTAGGAGTATGGGTCGTCTTCATAGCCGACCTGCACCTGAGGTACCGCCTGACAGGCCCAGCACCGCAGGCTCGAACAGGGTGGGGGTTTTGGTTCAGGTCCGTCCTCGGGCACAAGGTCGATTCACCCGTTCGCCGGGTGAATTTTCATTTGGGCGGCTCGTCCAGCGGGATCGTAGTGAAATTGCAGTTCAACGGCCTGGTAGAGGTTCCCCAGCCGGTTCGGTTTTGCGCGGCGCTGTTCCTCCGCAGGGCGGGTTCGTTCGATACGTCAGCGATATCCGTTCGCTCCTACGATGGAGGGTATGCGTGTGCTGGTAGTCGAGGATGAGCTCTACATGGCCGAGGCCATCCGCGATGGATTGCGTCTGGAGGCGATCGCGGCCGACATCGCCGGGGACGGTGACACCGCTCTGGAGATGCTCAGCATCAACGCCTACGACATCGCCGTCCTCGACCGCGACATCCCTGGGCCCTCCGGCGACGAGGTTGCCGAACGCATCGTCGCTTCGGGCAGCGGAATGCCGATCCTGATGCTCACCGCTGCGGACCGGCTGGACGACAAGGCTTCCGGGTTCGAGCTCGGCGCTGATGACTACCTCACCAAGCCGTTCGAGCTGCGAGAGCTCGTGCTCCGTCTCAGAGCCCTCGACCGCAGGCGTGCCCACAGCAGGCCGCCCGTGCAGGAGCTTGCCGGCCTGCGGCTGGATCCGTTCCGCCGCGAGGTCTACCGGGACGGTCGGTACGTCGCGCTGACCCGGAAGCAGTTCGCGGTGCTCGAAGTCCTCGTGGCCGCCGAAGGCGGTGTCATCAGCACCGAGGAGCTCCTGGAACGGGCTTGGGATGAGAATGCCGACCCGTTCACCAACGCCGTGCGCATCACTGTATCCGCACTGCGCAAGCGGCTCGGCGAACCCTGGCTGATCGCCACTGTGCCCGGCGTCGGTTACCGCATCGACACGGGAACCGACGCCGAGGGCGGGGGAGGCGAGCGTGGATAGGGCGTCTGGGCTGAGCGTTCGTCTCAAGCTCACCTTCAGTTATGCCGGCTTCCTCCTGCTCGCCGGTGCTGTGCTGCTCGGGGCTTTTGCGGTGTTCTTGGGCGACTACCGGGAGAGGGCGCAGGACGCTGGCGAGGTTGTGATCGCGCCTTCGGGCACCGAGCTGCTGCGTGACTTCGCGCCGGCGGCCATCGCCGCGATTGTGTTCCTCCTGGTGTTCGGTTTCGTCGGAGGGTGGATTCTCGCTGGGCGGATGCTGGCCCCGTTGACCCGCATCACCGATGCCACGCGCACGGCTGCGAGGGGGTCGCTCTCTCACCGGATCGAGTTGGAGGGGCGCCAGGACGAGTTCCGAGAGCTCGCTGATGCCTTCGACGGCATGCTCGCACGGCTCGAAGCACATGTCGCCGAACAGCAGCGCTTCGCAGCGAACGCTTCTCACGAGCTGCGTACTCCACTTGCGATCACGCAGACCCTGCTCGACGTCGCTCGCAACGATCCTAGCCGGGAAAGCAGCGAGCTCGACGAACGCCTCCGCGTCGTCAACGCCCGAGCGATCGACCTCACCGAAGCCTTGCTCATGCTGAGCCGCACTGACCAGCGCTCCTTCGCCCGAGATGACGTTGACTTGTCTCTCATCGCGGAAGAAGCCACCGAAACACTCATCCCTCTTGCCGAGAAGCATGACGTTGTCATTGAAACCTCCGGGGACATCACCCCGACCGTCGGGTCCCATGCGCTCCTGCTGCAGTTGACCACGAACCTCCTGCACAACGCGATCGTCCACAACCTGCCCGAACACGGCACCGTTCAGGTCAGCACCGCTGTCGGCCCCGAGGCCGCCGTGCTTACGGTCGAGAACACCGGTGACAAGCTCGGTCCGCACGTGGTCTCCACCCTCACCGAGCCGTTCCAGCGCGGCACCGAGCGCATCCGCAGCGACCATGTAGGTGCCGGTCTCGGTCTGGCGATCGCCAAGAGCATCACCCGAGCGCACGACGGAACGCTCTCGCTCAGCCCGCGCGCCGACGGCGGGCTCTGCGTCACGGTACGACTACCCGCGACAGGCCGGCAGGTCCCGTAGGAAGCGGGACGAGATTCGGGCTTGGCCGGTGTACCCGCGTCGCTCGTAGAATCTGTGCGCGTCCGGTCGTCGATCACTGCTGGTGACCTCCATTCGAACGCATCCGCGGTCGGCGGCGAAGGACTCGGCGGTCTCGACGAGCCGGGAGCCGACGCCGTCTCCGCGTGCTCGGTCGGAGACGACCAGTGCGGTGATTCGGCCCCAGGCGCCTTCGCGTTCGAAGAACGGGCAGACGTGGACGGCGATGACGCCGAGTGACTCGTCGTCGGTTTCGGCGATGTAGGCCGCACTGGCCGGGTCGTCGAACCAGGCATGGAGCCGAGCGGCTGTCGCTGGCCGATCATCCTGGGGATAACCCAGCTGGCAGAGCAGTTCGTCGACGGCTTCGGCGTCAACGCTGCGCGCTGGTCGTATTCGCATGGTTCGCTCCAAGCTTCGTTCGCCGCGGTGCCGCTCTGATCAGGATTCCTCGGTTTGCGTGAAACCGCTCGAATACGTGCAGGGGTAGCGATGCGGAGTCTGAGTTGTGGGAGTAGCCCGACGGGTTGTGGAACCGCACCACCCCGTCCTCGACCGCATAGACAAGCACGAGGTGGCCTCCTCGTTGCGGCGCGTGGGTGTCGGGGTCGCGAATCTCGGGAGATACCGAGGCGATCATGACCTGCCCAGGGCGCACCTCTCGGCTGGACACGTGAATCGGCGTGTGCTCGACCAGTACGCAGTGGAATCCGAACTGTGAGCTGACCCAGGCCATGAACGGCCGGTAGATTAGTCCTCCGACCTTGCCGGAGGACTCCACCACGTAGCAGTCCCGCTCGAGTGCCAGCGCGAGAAGTTCGCCCATCGTCAGCCGGACGTCGGTCCAGCCGTGGAGCAGCGACTGCAGACACGCCAAACCGCAGACCTTGCGGGACCAGAACAGGTACTCCTCGCTTGAGCGGTATCCGTCGGAGGCCCAGTCGTGCAGCCGCGAGGGATCGGTGCGCGGCAAGAAGACCTCCAGCCCCGATCGGTCGGTGCGCCGCATGACGACCTCGTCGTTGCGTTCCAAGCACCCCCATTGCGAGACGCACCGGAGATTCCGTTCAGGTGATGGGAAAGTCGAAGTAGTCATCGGGATGAGGCTCGTTCCTGAGTGTGTAGTGCCACCATTCGCGGTCGTACCGATCGAATCCGCAGTCCTCCATGACGGAACGGAGATGCTCGCGGTTTCGGGCCTCGGTTGGCGTGATTCCTCGGGCTCGATGATGTGAGACGGGGTCCATGAGGTCGTGGCCGCCACCCATGGGAGCCAGCTCGTCGGTGGCGAGGTGGTAGAGCGTCAGGTCGACCGCGCTACCCCTGCTGTGGCCCGACTTCGCGGCCACGTATCCGTGCTCGACCATCTCGGCCCGATCGATGTTCGGGTAGTGCCGCAGTTTGGTCCGGCCATCTTCCGGCTGTTCGGACCAGCGGAGGAAGCCGTCGACCGCGCGTTGCGGGCGATACCCGTCCCAGAGGAGCAGTCCGAAGCCGAGGGACGCTGCCTTCTCGCGCGCTTGCTCCAGGGCCGCGCACAGGGACCGGGTGCCGACGATGCGATTCGCGAGGTAGCCGTCCACCGGTTTGCCGGTGAAGTTGTCCCAGGTGGCGTACTTGGCATCCCAG
Source organism: Saccharopolyspora erythraea (assembly GCF_018141105.1). Classification (NCBI taxonomy): domain Bacteria; kingdom Bacillati; phylum Actinomycetota; class Actinomycetes; order Pseudonocardiales; family Pseudonocardiaceae; genus Saccharopolyspora; species Saccharopolyspora erythraea. Next base: position 3,142,609 of record NZ_CP054839.1, read on the forward strand.
CGGACGCCCGGCACCTGATCGTCGACGTAGACGAAGTCGTCATTCATCGCGTCTTCCCGTCCAACGTCGTCGAGATGAGCCGGTCGATCAGATCGGACAGCGGCACCCCTGCGGCGGCCATCATCCGCGGGTAGCGGCTGTAGGACGTCATGCCAGGCATGGTGTTGACCTCGTTGAGGATCACCCGCCCGTCGTTGGTGAGGAACATGTCGACACGGGCGAGTCCCTCGCAGCCCAGGGCCCGGTAGATGGTCTTGGCGGTCTCCTGGACGAGCTGGCGCGATTCGTCGGAGATGTCGGCGGGAACGATGAAGGTCGAGTTCTCCGATCCGGTCTCAGGGGAGACCTCCTGGTGGATCCTGAAGAATCCGTGCGAGAGGTCGACCCGGTCCACCGCGCCCGTGACCAGGCCGGACAGGTCACCGAGGACCGCACAACCGATCTCGTTGCCGGACACGGCTTCCTCGATCAGGACCTTCGAGTCGTACTGCCGCGCCGCACTCAGTGCGCTCGGCAATTCGTCAGCTCCGGTGACCTTGCTGACGCCGAACGAGGAGCCCGAACGGGCGGGCTTCACGAAGACGGGATACCGAAGGCGGTCGGGGCCGACCTCTTCGTTCTCCTCGACCACCAAGAACACCGGGGTGGCGATTCCCGCGCTCTTGGCGACGGTGTAGGCCAAGGCCTTGTCCATGCACGCGGCCGAGGCCTGAATGCCGCAGCCGACGTAGGGGATGCCGGAGAGCTCCAACAAGCCCTGGATCGCGCCGTCCTCCCCGAGCCTGCCGTGAAGCATCGGTAGGACGACGTCGAGGCGAACCGTCTCGTAGCCTTCCTCCCCCGTGAGCAGCAGGCCGTGCAAGCTCCGGTCAGGTGACAGGGTGACCGGACGAGCGCTGGCGTTATCCCAATCCGCGTCGGGGCCGTCGCAGAGCCTCCAGTCGCCGCCGGTCGTGATGCCGATCCAGAGCGGCTCGTACTTCTCGGTGTCGAGGTTCCTCGCCACCTCTCGCGCCGACTTGACCGAAACGGGATGCTCCTCGCAAGCGCCTCCGAAGATGACTGCGACCTTCAACCTGCTCATGCTGTTCTCCCGTTCTCGAAGTTCAGGCAGTTGATGAGGCTGTTCTCGACGATGTCCCTCAGGGCGTGCTCCGTGTAGTAGGCGGAGTGCGGACTGATCAGCACGTTCGGCAGGCGCTGCAGCCGCACCAGGGCCTCGTTCTCGAGATGCCTGTTTCGGCAGTCGGCGTAGAAGATCCCTTCCTCGCCTTCGAGGACGTCCAGCGCCGCACCGCCCAACCTGCCGCTCTCCAACGCCGACAGGAGGGCCTCGGTGTCGAGCAGCGGTCCGCGCCCCGTGTTGACGATGTACGCGCCGGTTTTCATCCGCTCGATGCGGTGGCGATCGAGGAGATGGTGCGTGTCCGCGGTGAGCGGGGTGTGGAGCGTGACGATGTCGCTCTGCTCGATCAGTTCGTCCAGAGGTGCGTGGTCAGCGCTCGCGTGGGACGGCCTGTCGTGGGCCAGCACGCGGCACCCGAAGCCTCGCAGCCGGTCGATCACTGCTGTGCCGATGCGCCCCGTTCCGACCACGCCCACGGTCAGGTCGCGCAGTTCCTTGCCGCGGGTCTCACTCAGTCGGTAGTCGTGAGAATCGGTGCGACGGACAGTGGATTTCGCGTGGCGCACGGCCATCAGCATCAACATCAACGTGTAGTCGGCCACGCTGTCCGGTGAGTAAGCGACGTTACCCACCGAGATGCCGACGCGCTCGGCGTACTCCAGGTCGATGTGGTCGTAGCCGATGCTTCTGGTTGAGATGTATTCCACACCGGCCTCGCTGAGCGCCAGAAGCGCGGAGTTGGTGACCCGAGTCTTGTGGCTCACGCTGATACATCGGCTGCCGCGCACCAGTTCGGCATTGGTTTCATCGACGGCCTCCTCGACGATCGTTGGCGATGCACCGAGGCGAGCCCCCATCTCGCGGAACACGGCGGCTTCGTCCGGACTGCACCCGAAGACCGTGGGCGAAGGGCACGGCTCGGCCATCGCTCGGGCGCGACGGTCCGCGGTCGCTCCGCTGTGGATCAAACCCAGTTCGCTGGCCATGCCTCAAGTCAAGACAGCGCGGTGTTGCCAGCACGTATGAGATTTTCGATATGCGGACGATATGCCGCACCGGCGCTTCGGCCGTCGCGATCTTCGTGTCTGTTCAGTGGTTGCGGTCAGGTGGTGAATCCGTCGAGGACGATCTTCAGGCAGTCCCTGGTGAGTTCTTCTGCTGTGTAGGCGTCGTCCGGGTGGCGCCATTTGATGGAGAGCGAGGCCGCGTCTCGGATGAAGCGGTGGAAGACCTTGGTGGGGATGTCTTCGCGGAAGACTCCGGCTCGCTTGCCGTCCTCGATCGTTTCCAGCCAGATCTGCTGGGCCTCGTCGGCCAGCTTCTTGGCGTCCCGGTAGCCGGGATCGTCGCGAAGGTTGGCCAGTTCGGTCTGGTAGACGATGGTGGCGTGCGGGCTTTCCTCCACGGTGCGCAGCGATACCTCCACGATGGCGCGCAGTCCCGCGCGCGGGTCGAGGCTGCGGAGTGCGACCTCGTCGTAGCCCGCCTTCAGCTGCTCCAGGTACGTGGTGACGACTTCGCGCACGATGGCGATCTTCGACGGGAAGTAGTGGCACAGCGCGCCGGACTGGACTCCGACCCGGGCGGCGATCTGGCGCACGGTGGTCGAGGCGACGCCCTTGCTGGCGAACAACTCGGCGGAGGCGTGCAGGATGTCGGTGGGGGCCGTGTCGCAGCGGGGCGGTCACGCTGCTGCGGACCGCGGAGAAGACCGGTCTGGCCACGGCGCTGTCGGCGGCGTTATCGCCGTGGCGTAAGCCGTTGGCCACGCATGATCCGGGCAAGATCGTGCTCGATCTCGCCATGGCGATCGCGCTGGGTGGGGACTGTCTGGCCGATATCGGCCTGCTGCGGGCCGAGCCGGGTGTGTTTGGGCAGGTGGCCTCGGATTCGACCGTGTCCCGGCTGCTGTCCATGCTGGCCGGCGACGCGGTCAGGGCGGTGGCGGCCATTCGGGTCGCGCGGGCCGCGGCCCGCGCTGTGGCGTGGGAACGCGCCGGTGACCGCGCACCCGATCACGGGGATCAGCGCCGATCATCCGCTCGTCATTGACCTGGATGCCACGCTGGTGACGGCGCACTCGGCCAAGGAACGTGCCGCACCGAACTTCAACAACACCGCGGCCGACCACCAGCAGGTGCTGGCGGCGGCGTTGGCGCAGTTGCCGTTCCAGCCGGGGTATCGGGTCGGCCAGAAAGTGTTGGTGCGCACCGATTCCAGCGGCGGGACCCACGCCTTCCTGCGGTACTGCCAGAACCGGCGGCTGCAGTATTCGGTCGGGTTCACCCTCACCGAGACCACCGCTGCCGCGGTCGAGAAGATCCCTGAGCATGTGTGGACGCCCGCTTACGACGCCGACGGCAAGGTCCGGGACGGGGCGTGGGTGGCCGAGCTGACCGGTTTGATCGATCTCACCGCCTGGCCGCCCGGGATGCGCGTCATCGTACGCCGAACGCCCGCACCCCGGCGCGCAACTGCGGTTCACCGACCGCAACGGACTGCGGCTGACCGCGTTCGCCACCAACACCACCCGCGGGCCAACTCCCGGATCTCGAGCTGCGGCACCGCCGCCGCGCCCGCTGCGAGGACCGGATTCGTGCCGCGAAGGACACCGGGCTGCGCAACCTGCCCCTGCACGGCTTCGACGCCAACCGGATCTGGATCGAGATCGTCTGTCTCGCCACAGAACTCACCACCTGGCTGAAACTGCTCGCCCTGCACGACCAGCCCGCACGCCGCTGGGAACCCGAACGCCTGCGCCTGCGGCTGTTCTCCGCCGCAGCCCGGCTGTCCCGCCACGCCCGACGAACCCGGCTCCGCTTCGCCGCGCACTGGCCCTGGACCAGCTTGGTCACCACCGCACTGACCCGACTACACCCCGACTGACCAGCCCAAACCCACCCCAACAACCAGCGAAAGGACACTCACCGGGCCCGTGGAACCCCGGCAGCCAACCCGCTGAACGGGCCACCAACCAGACCCACCGACCAGAAAACACCGTCGAAAACCCAATCCGAAACCGATCAGGCCAGCACAACAGCCACGCGAAACATCCGGGCCAGTGCAATCGATTGACATAGGTCGAGGGCAACGTGCAGATCTGGGGCATCCCCGGGCCCCAGCAGGAGGTCGTCGTCGCCTCGGAACGCGCCATTGTCGTCGTCGAGGAGATCGTCGACCGCTCGGTCGTCCGCGCCGACCCCAACCGGACCGTCATCCCCGGCTTCGCAGTCGACGCGATCGTGGCGCGTCCCCGTGGGGACCACCCGTCATACATGCAGGGCTATTACGACCGCGACAACGACTTCTACCGGGATAGGTCGGCGATAAGCAGCGCTCCGGACGCCCTGCAGCGGTGGTTGCAGGAGTGGGTCTACGACGTCCCGAACCAGGACGCCTACCTCGCCAAGCTCGGGGCCGGGCACTTCGACCCGCGGACGCCCGAGCCCACGATGTCCGGACGATTCGACTACGGGAGCGCTCCGTGAGCATGACCACGCAGAGCACCAGGACCAACGCCGCGCGTACACCACGAGCGGTGAATGGCCAGGACTACCAGGTCAAAGGTTGTCACACTTCAGCTCAAGCGGCGTGACGGAGGGACCGGAGCGGCGGCCCTGTGCGGCGGTGGCGGGCAGGGCCGCCGCGCGCGTCGTGCGGGTCCCGAAGAGGTGAGCGGGCATCCGGCGGTGGGGAACGGTGGGGGACCCTTTCACACCGGGCAACCTGGCCGAGGGCCGAAGCCCCAGCTACAACCTGTTGCGCGCCGCAGGAGACCTGGCCTCGGCTTTTCACACCAAGGCCATCACCGGCACCATCCGAGCCCAGCTCATCCACGCTTCGGTACGCATCGCCCGGTCCGCCCGACGACTAACCACGAAGAACCGAGCGAAGATTGCTGATGGCGAGCCGAAGATCGCCGATGAAGGTGGTTCAGCCGCGAGGACTCGGGTCGGCGAGTTGCTCCACGGTTTCGGTGAAGCCCTTCCATGCCGCTTCGCTGTCCGGGGTTCGGGTGTGCGGACCGCGGAACCACACCACGAACTCGGCGAGGTCGACAAGGCTCCACCGCAGTCGGTAGAGGGCCAGGGCTGCCGCGTCCACGTCCTTGCCCGTCACCTCCGCGTACCGGGCGAACGCGGCGGGATCGTCGGAGACCACGGACAGGTCGCGTTCGGGGAGAGCCAGTCCGACGGTGTCCCAGTCGACCAGCAGGTAGCCGTCATCGGTCCGGAGCAGGTTGCCGGGGTGCGGCTCGCCGTGGGTGACGACGAGCGCCGCATCGCGTTGCCGCACGTTGTCGGCCAACCGGTCGAAGTCAGCCAGCCGGGTGCGGATCAGCTCGGCGTGCTCGGCAACCAGTTCCCGGGCCGGTTCGGCGAAGGGCCCGCCGTCCCAACTGCCGGAGAGCTCATCGAGGGCGGTTTCCAGGCTGCGGCGTCCCGACGGGTCCAGCACAGTACGTGGGGTCGACGCCGGCGCAGTGCGGGTGTGCAGCCGGGCCAGCATGTCGAGGACCTGATCTCGTTCCGTCGTGGCCAGGACCTGGCCGAATTCGCCGGACTCTCCGGCGAGGAGAGGGAAGATGCTCAGCGCGTAGCGCTCGTCCAACTCGACGAGGAGTTCGCCCCCGGTGGTGCGCACGGGAGCCACAACGAAATCCAGCCCGTCCTCGTGCAGGCATGCCGCGGTGCCCATCGCCCGGCGCAGGCCCTTCAGGGCGCTCGCCGCATTGTCGCCGCAGTGCTCCTTGTGCTCGAGATCGGAGACAGTGGCGAACCACCGTTGGCCGTCAGCGCCGGTCACATTCCAGTGATAGTCACCGAAACCGACCGGGAGGTAGGCTATCGTCGCCGCTCGAATACCGAACTCGCCCAGTCCTTGCAACAGTTTTTCGTCGTTCAAGCGCTCCGGAAGATTCTCCATGACCACAACGCTAGCAGGATCGGTCGTCAAGATCCGTCGTCGAATTCGCGCATCCTCCGCAAGGGGGACAGCAGCAGCACCGGCGAGACGATGAGCAACGCCGTTGCCAGCGACCACAACGCGGTGCGCACGCCGAGCAATTCGGCCAAGGCGCCGCCGAACACCGCGCCCAGCGGGGCGGCTCCCCACACCGCGAACCGGAACATGGCGGTCATGCGGCTGAGCAGGTGCGGGGGACATGCGCGCTGGCGGTAACTGACCTGCATGATGTCGAAGACCGTGACGCCGACGGCGATCGCCACGTGTCCCAGTGCGAACAGTGCGACCATCCACCCGTTTCCCGTCAGCGGGATCAAAAACACCCACGGCGCCGCGGCGGGGACCGCGAACAACGCGACGCGGGCGCCGCCGAAGGCGCGGCTGAGCCGCGGGGCGATGCGGGCACCCAGCAACGCCCCCGCTGCGCCGGAAGCCAGCAGGATCCCCACTGCTCCCGACGGCAGACCGACCACTGTGGTCAAGAAGACGACGTCGAGCGCGAAGATCGCGGAGAAGACGAGGTTGTTGAGGCTGGCGGATAGCGCGAGCGCTCGCAGCACACGATGCCGCAGGAGGAAGGTGACACCCTGGCCGATCTGACCGGCCAGCCCACCGCGAGCCGGCGCAGGGTCGGCGTCGGGCAGCGCGATCCGCCACAGCAGCACGGCGGAGAGTGCCGAAGCGGCGGCGTTGGCGATCAGCGCTGCCTGGGCTCCGAGCCACTGCACGCAGAGCCCGCCCACGCCCGGGCCACCGAGCTCGGAACCGGAGCGGACCAGCTGCAGGCGGCTGTTGCCCTCGATGAGCCCGCTGCCCCCGGTCAGGTGGGGCAGGTAGGTGTGATCGGCGATGTCGCCGAACAGTTGGGCGGTGCCCAGCAGCAGAGCGACGAGGTAGATCAGCGGTAGCGACAGCAGTCCGGCCGCCCACGCCAACGGGAGCGACAGCAGCGCCACGAAGCGGACCAGGTCGGCGCTGATCATCACGCGGCGCGGACGCATCCGCTCCACCCAGGCTCCCGCGGGCAACCCCAGCACGAGGTACGCGGCGTAGTTCGCCGCCTGGAGCAGGCCCATTTCCCAGGCCGAGGCGCCCAGGGCCAGCACCGCGGTGAGCGGGAGGACGACCTGCGTGGCCGCGGCACCGGTTTCGTTGAGCACGTGCGAACCGAGAAACTGGCGGAAGTTCTGTTGCCTGGACAGCTGAGTTCTACTCTCCGGCCACGACGGCCCCAGCTCCGAGGCCTCGGGTCGTTCAGGCATGGCGTCACCGTGGCCTGGGCGCGCCCTCGCGGTCAACCGGATATCCGCGCTTCGCGGAGAATTCCCCCGTCCGGCCACAGACTCGTGCTCCTGCGACCGCACGGGCGCTCTGCCCGCAAGCCGGCCACTGCGACTTCCTGTTCGCCATGCTCAGCGACAGATCGTCCACAAAGCCCAAAGCCCCACCAGAAGGCTGGCCACCGACATAGGGACACCCTCGACGAAGGCGACCCGGCTCACCGGGAGACAAGCTTCGCGACTTCGTGCCGAGGGTTCACGAATGACTTGGGGGGAGGAAGATCCCCCGGAACACGGCTGACAACACCGACACCGTGCCGTACCGCGACCGCGTCAATACCGCACGAGTGCCGCTATCCCGTCTTCACGGCGGGTCCCAGGAAAGGATCTCGGTGAATTGTGCGTGGCCGTGAACGGCGGAGCGCAACAGGTCGCCATGGGTTGCCGTGGGAGCGTGGCGTCCAGGACGTCGGGGCTCGAGCGGTCGCCGCAGTTCGTGGCCGCAGATCGCGATGGGGTGGCGTCCGCCGACGCCGGTGGCGTGCCAGAGGCCCTCGCCGGTCGGAGCGGTCCAGTTCCGCAGCGTGGGCTGGGCCATTGCGTACTCTCGCCGGTTCGCACTTGTCGGGTGACAGGGTGGTGCCGAAGTTCCGATTGTGTTGTCCAGGTCGTGGCCATGTGCGCGGCCCCGTAGTCGGTTTCAAGGCGACGCCTGTGCTCCCGGTCCCGGACGAGAGGGTGCGTCGCGATGCGGCGTGCCCGGATCAGCGGGTGAGGCGGGCTGTGACCAGGGCTAACGGCGCCCATTCGGTTCGTCCTCGGCCGACGACCGCGATGGCGCGTAGTAGTACTTCCGGCTCGTCCAAAGAGATCAGGTGCACGCCCGGGCGAACCGGATGGTCCTCGGGCAGCAGGCCCACTCCCAAGCCGGCCGCGATGAGGTCTTGCACCAGGTCGAGACTGTCCGCCCGGTGTGCGATGCGCGGGGAGAACCCGGCGTGCGCCGCGAGGGCCGCAACGACCCGCTCGTCTGCGTCGTTGCGGGAGTTGACGATCCAGTCGTCGTGCCGGTGGGCGGCCACGGTGTCGAGGGCGGTCGTCCCGCCCTCGGGCGCGTCTGCGGGCACCCCGAGTGCCCAGCGCGTCGTCCACAGTGGTGTGGTCTCGACCCGGTCGTCGAAGGTTCGCGGTGCGAGGGCGTAGTCGTAGACCAGCGCGAGATCGATCGTGTCGTCGGCGAGGAGGTCCAGCGCCTCCGCGGGCTCGTGCTCGGCGATCAGCAGCCGGATTGCGGGGTGGCTGCGCTGCAGGTCGGCGAGCAGCGGGAGCAGCGACCGCCGGATCGCCGTGGCGAACCCCGCAACCCTCACGGTGCCCGCGGGTTCCGCGGTGGGATCGAGGTCGGACCACGCCGCGTCAACGGCTGCGAGGATCGTGATGCCGCGATCGGCCAGCCGCCTTCCGGCCGGGGTCAACCGAACCCGCCTGCCGACCGGCTCCAACAGCGCCGTCCCGGTTTCCTGCGCGAGCGCGGTCAACTGCTGAGAGACCGTGGACGTCGTAACCCCTAGCTCGTCGGCCACCTCGCGCATCGAGCCGAGCCGCGCCAGGGCGACGAGCAGTTCGAGTCGCCGGGTCTCCATTCACGAATGATGAACGATACGTCCACGAAAGTCACGTGGACGCGAACGTTCCTGTTGTCCTCTACTGGCCGTGTGACTCGCTCCAGCCGCACCGCCGCCGGCCTCGCCGTCGTCGCCATGCTCTGCGTCCAGCTCGGCCTCGCCGTGTCCGTCGGTCTCATCGACCGCCTCGGCACCGAAGGCACCGCGTGGCTCCGGCTCACCTGGGCGGGCCTGCTGCTGCTTGTCGTGGTCCGGCCCCCGCTGCGTGACCTCACCCGGCGCGGCCTGGTGACCTGCGTGCTGCTCGGCGTGGTGACGGCCGGCGTGACGTTCCTGTTCATGGCCGCGATCGCGCGGATCCCGCTCGGCACGGCGAGTGCTCTAGAGTTCCTCGGACCACTCGGCGTCGCGGTCGTGCGCGGTCGCGGTCGGGCCCGGCTGTGGGCGCTCGTCGCCGGGGCGGGAGTGTTGCTGCTCACCAAGCCTTGGCACGCCGACGTCGATACGGTGGGCGTTGCGTTCGCGCTGGCGGCGGCTGCGTGCTGGGCCGGCTACATCCTGCTCACACAGCGGGTCGGTGACGAGGTGGACGGGCTGCGCGGGCTCGCCGTCTCGATGCCGGTCGCCGGGGTCGCGGCGACCGTGGTGGTCCTCTTTTCAGACGCCCATGTCGTCTTCGGTGCCCTCGATCTGCACCTGCTGCTGATCGGGTTCGGACTCGCGGTGCTGCTCCCGGTGGTGCCGTTCAGCCTCGAACTGATCGCACTGCGCAAGCTCACCACCGCCGCCTTCGGCACGCTGATGGCGCTGGAACCCGCGATCGCGCTGCTCGTGGGATTGGTTGCGCTGCATCAGGTGCCGGACGGCAGCGCCGTCGCCGGGATCGCGCTCGTCGTGGCAGCGGGGATCGGGGCCGAGCGCTCCGGGGCCCGTCCGACGGTCGACCTCGAGCCCGAACCGAGCCTGCGCTGAAGGCGGGCTCCGGCACACCCCGGGAGCGCTCCTGGGCATCATGCGGGTGGTGAGCACCGTAGGTCCATGGACTGCGCGGTAACCGGAGCGTGTGCTCGCGCCCAGATGATTGGTTCCTGAGTTCTCAGTGGGCGTAGGCGATGAGGGAACGTTTGACCGGGGCTTGGTGGCCAGTTGTGCCAGATAGTCCGGTTGCGGACCGTTGACGCTGGAGGACGCGCGGGTCGCGGTGACGCCGCTGGATGGCTTCGTCCAGACGACGATGCCCGGCGCACTTCCTGCTGGGCTGCAGCAACGGCGTCGCCGCCTACTCCGCCGGCATTCTTGGCCGGGCGGGCAGCGCTGCGTCCTTCCCGTATGGCTGTTTCAGGGCCGTCTCGATTGCCGTGGCCGCGACCCGGAGCCGGCGAGCCGATTCGTCGATCCTGCCGATCAGACGGGAGGTGGGACCGGAGATGTTGATGACGGCGGTCAGGATGCCGGAGTGGTCGCGGATCGGGACGCCGACCGAGGTCAGGCCGATCTCCACCTCCTCGCTGGCCGTCGCGTAACCCCTGGCGCGCTCGGTGCACAGTCGTTCCAGCAGCTCGTCGAGGTTCCGCGGTGCCGCTGGGCCGGAGATGGGGGTTCGGAGATCCTCTTCGGTGAGCGCTTCGACGAGTTCGTCGTCGGAGTCGAACAGCAGGGCTCTCCCGGAGGCCGTGCAGTGCATCGGGGAGCTGCGTCCCACCCAGCCGCCGGCGCGAAGGGACTGGTTCGATTCCTCGCGCAGGACGGTGAACGATCGGTTCCCCCGCTGCACGGACAGCAACGCCACCTCGCCGGTGCGTGCGACGATCCCGCGCAGCGCGGGCCGGGCCGCGCGGAGCAGCGCTTCGTCTCCGGCGCTCGCGGCCAGCACGAGCAGGGTCCATCCCAGCCGGTAGCGCCTGGTTTGCGGGTCCTGCTCGACCAGGCCGCCGCGTTCGAGCGCCTTGAGCATTCGTGAGACCTGACTTCGCTCTCGCCCGACGGCCCGGGCGAGGTCGCTCACCCCGTGGTCGTTGGCGGCTCCCCCCGCGCCGAAGGCCAACAGAAGTGCGGCGACGCGTTCCGCTCCCGAATCCATGCTCGAAAGCGTCTCATACGTTGCTGTGGTGACAACACGATGATCAAGAGACTTGGCATCTCCCCAGCTCATGCTGATCAGTATGTTGCTTTGTCGGCAACAGCGATGGACCGTTCGGGGAGGCCTGCTTAGCGTTGCGGCTCCGCGGACAACCGCGGTGACCAGGTCGCTTTCGAAGAGGAGAGTGAGACGGCCGATGACTGCCGATGTGGGCTCCACGACGTCCCGAGATCAGCTGTACGGGCCCCAGACCGAGCTGGGTGTGAAGAACTTTCCGGTGCGTGGCCGCACCTTCGGTGACCTGATGCCCTTCGTGCACAACTACGCCCGGGTCAAGCTCGCGGCCGCACGGGTCAACCACGCGTCGGGGGTACTCGACGAGGCCCGGTGCGAGGCCATCGTCGCCGCGTGCCAGGAGATCATCGCGGGCGAGCACGCCGATCAGTTCCCGACCTCGCTCGTCCACGGCGGCGGTGGGACCACCGCCAACATGAACGTCAACGAAGTGGTCGCGGCGCGTGCGAGCACGATCGCCGGGGTCGCGGTCCACCCGAACGACCACGTCAACGCATCGCAGTCCACGAACGACACCTATCCGACGGCGATGGCCTTGACGATCCTCGAACTGACCGAGGCGCCGGTCGCTGCGTTGCGCGAGCTGTCCGCCGCGTTCGAACGCAAGGCGGCCGAGTTCGACCAGACTCCGCACCTCGGGCGCACGTGCCTGCAGGACGCGGTGGTCCTCACCGCCGGGGACACCCACCGGGGCCATGCCGCGGCGATCAGCCGGGTCGCGGCCGGGCTGGCGAGCGCTGCCGCAGGGCTGGGGTCGGTCCCGATCGGGGCGACGGCGGTCGGCACCGGTATCGGCGCTCCGGCGGGGTTCGGCGAGCGGTGTGCCGAGGTGCTGGCCACGTTGACCGGGCGTCCGATCACCAGCGCGGAGAACCGCTACGACAGCCTGGCGCACCTGGACCCGTACTCCGAGATCGCCGCGGCCGGAACTCGGGCCGCGATCGCCATGGCCAAGATCGCCGCCGACCTTCGGATCCTCTCCTCCGGCCCGCACGGAGGATTCGGTGACCTCACGATCCCGGCCGTGCAGGCCGGGTCGTCCATCATGCCTGCCAAGGTCAACCCGGTGGTCCCCGAGTACGTCATGCAGCTCAGCTACCGGGTCCGGGGTCAGAGCCACGTGGTGGACTGTGCCGTCGCCGCAGGCGAGCTCGAGCTCAACGTGATGGAGCCGGTGATTCTGGACGCGTTGACGACCATCTTCGACGACATCACCGCCGCCGCCGAGACCTTCGCTCGACGCTGCGTCAACGGCCTGGCGTGGAACGGCGTCCACCGGGAGCGCAACCTCACCGGCGCGCTGGACCAGTGGGTCGAACTGTCGGCCGCAGAGGGCTACGAGACCGCCACCGGCCGGTTGCGCGGGGACTCCGGGAACGGGGGGCGGTCGGCATGAGCACCTCAGCCCCGAACACCGCCACTGCTCTCGCCTACGAGGACGCTCCGCTCACCCGTTTCCACCTCAGGGTGACCATCGCCGGCACCGGCGGGCAGTTCAGCGACGGCTTCATCCTCGGCATCATCGGCATCGTCATCGCCGCGGCCACCAACACCCTCGGACTCACTCCGCTGTGGGTCGGCTTGTTGGGCGCGGCCACGCTGGCCGGTCTGTTCTTCGGCGCGGTCATCGTAGGACCGATCGCGGACCGCATCGGGCGCCGGCAGATCTTCGCCTGGGACATGCTGGCCTTCGCCGTGCTGTCGCTGGCGCAGTTCTTCGTCCAGACGCCGGGCCAGCTGCTGGTCCTGCGGCTGCTGCTGGGTCTCGTGCTCGGGGCGGACTACGTCGTCAGCAAGTCCCTGGTGACCGAACACGCGCCGCGCAGGTTCCGCGGCCGGCTGATGAGCCTGCTGGCCGTGGCCTGGGCCGGCGGCTACGTTTTCGCCTACCTGATCGGTTTCCTGCTCACCGGGCACGGCGAGGACTCCTGGCGCTACATGCTCGCCGTCAGCGCCATCCCGGCACTGCTCGTCTTCGGCTTCCGGCTCGGAGTCCCCGAAGCACCGCTGTGGCTGTCCCGGCACGGGCGCGACGAGGAGGCGGCAACCGTCGTCCGGCGCCACCTCGGCCCGAACGTGACCCCACCCACCGCGGCGCCCACCACGAGCCACCGCGGCATGCGCACCCTGTTCAACCCGACCCACCGCAAGCGGACCGCCGTCGGCGCCCTGTTCTACGTCTGCCAGGTCATCCCGTTCTTCGCCCTCGGCACCTTCTCACCCCAGGTCATGGCGGCACTCGGGGTCACCAGCAAGCTGGGAGCCGGTGCCCTCTACAACGTCTTCCTGCTGGCCGGTGCGATCGTCGGGTTGCTCATCATCGACAAGATCTCCCGCCGGCTCTTCCTGATCGGGACCTTCGTAGTCGGCGGGGCATTGCTGGCCGGGCTCACGGTCTTGGCCGACCTCGGCGGACCTGTCGTCTCAGTGGCCCTGTTCACGGCATTCGCCTTCGTGCTCGCGGCAGCGGTCAACCTGGAGTTCGTCTACCCGCCGGAGCTCTTCCCGACCGACCTCCGCGCCTCCGGCGTGGGAATCGCCGTTGCCGCCAGCCGGATCGGCTCCGCGGCGAGCACGTTCCTGCTTCCACTCGTGGCGGACGGATACGGCATGAACGTCGCGCTCGGCGGCTGCGTCGTCGTGCTGTTCCTCGGTGCTCTCGTCTGCTGGGCATGGGCGCCCGAGACGGGCACGGAATCGCTGGACAGCATCGACACTCGCGACTGACACCGGCTGGCGCCTCACACAGGTGTTAACGACACCGGGTGCGAACAGCCGTAGCAGCGGCTGTTCGCACCCGGTGACCACCAGACAATTGGAGGCCGACTCGTGGAAAGCGCAGCGCGCATCCGCATCATCGCCCTGGGTGGAACGATCGCCTCCACCACCGGCGCGAACGGACGAGCCCGACCACGGCTCACCGGCGACCAACTCCTCACTGCCGTGCCTGGACTCGATCAGGTAGCGGCGCTGGAGGTCGATTCACTGGACCCGGTCCCGTCCTGCTCCATCGGGTGGGCACAGGTTCTCGAGGTCGCCGACCGGATCGAACGGGCACGACAGGCGGGCCTCGATGGCGTGGTGATCACCCAGGGCACCGACACCATCGAGGAAACCAGCTTCGCTTGGGATCTGTTGTCTGCCAACGGCATGGCGGTCGTGGTCACCGGCGCCATGCGCCACAGCGACCACCCCGGCGCCGACGGGCCGGCCAATCTGCTCGACGCGGTGCGTCTGGCCGCCACCCCGGCCGCCAGGAGCCACGGCGTCCTGGTCACCCTGGCCTCCGAGATCCACACCGCCCGTACCGTACGTAAGCGCCACACCTCCTCGATCGCCGCGTTCACCTCGCCGACGGGGTCGGTCGGCGAGATCGTCGAGGACCGAGTGCATCTGGCCCCGCCCGACAGTCGGCACGTCCTGCTCACCGCACCGACCCACCCAGCGGAAATCCCGCGGATCCCGCTCGTCCGCGCCTGTCTCGGCGACGGCGGCTGGTGGCTCACCGCGGCGCAAGCCGCTCCCGGCGTGGTCATCGAAGGGATGGGCGGCGGGCACCTGCCGATTGCCGAAGCCATGCGGCTGAGGGAGTTCGCGCACCGGATGCCCGTCGTACTCACCTCACGCACAGGCGCCGGGGACGTCCTGCGCCAGACCTACGGCGGGTTCACCGGATCGGAGACCGATCTTCTCGATGCCGGGCTGATCCCGGCAGGGGATCTGGACGGCATGAAGGCCCGCGTTGCGCTATCACTCGCGCTGGCCCTCGACATGCCGCGAGAGGAGATATCGAGCACGTTCGAGGTCCTCGGGACCGGGAGGGAAACCCTCAGCGGAGCAGTCTCGTAGGCGATAGCGCGATCTGGTCAGGAGAAAGGGTGCGACTCCGGCGATCTCGTCCAGCGGCGCACTTCGATTGCGTCAGGGCAAGCCGATGCGGTGGATCCTGTTCGGTGTGTCAGTCGTGAAGCGCCGCCCCGTTCCAGCTCACGATGTCGGGAGTGGTGCCGAGGCGGTCGGTGGTTCTGCGCACTAGCTTGCGGTTCGGGTTCACCAGGATCGGCCGTGTGGCTCGTTGCAGTAGGGGCAGATCGTTGAGGGAGTCGGTGTAGGCGACCGTCCAGCCGGTGCCGATGCCGGCGAGTTCGAGCTGGCGGGGCTTCTCGGTGCCGTGGTTGTGCACGTGGAACCGGCCGGTCGTCGGGTCGATGCGGGACGCGATCAGTTCGACTGCGTGCAGGCCGATGCCCCGCAGGTACGCTGCCGCGAGTTCGTGTTCGGACGCCGTTGCGATCACGACGCGCCATTCCCGAGCGAGCAGCGCGCGCAGTGCCGCGACGCCGTCCCAGATGACCCGGTCGCTACGGGCGAGGCGGGCGCCGAGCGTGCGACTCGGCCGCCGGATCGGCGTGGGCCGTCGTCGGCTACGTGGTCGTCTCCGTCTTGATCTCCCTGCTGTGCCTGGCTTTTCTGCCCGAAACGACAGCAGGTACGACAGTGAAGGATGGGCGTGAGCCACAGACGTCGTTGTCCGAGGCGAAGGCCTGACCTCGCTGGAAGCTCGTGCTCATTGCTCGTCGGGTGTGAGCTGGACGTCGGCTCGGTCGTTGGAGTTGGGGACGTCGCCGGGAAGCTGCAGGGGCTTCGGCGTGGGGCCGGGGCTCCACCAGCCCCAATGGGTCTCGGTGCGCAGTCGCATCGCCGCGCTCGCGGGGAGGGCGTCGGGTTCGTAGGGGTGCACCGCGTACAGCGATCCCCAGTCCCTGGTCACGTCGTTGCGCAGGTAGGTGGGCAGTTCGACCATGCTGGTGGCGACGTTGAGGTAGCCGAACGGGCCGCCGCTGTCGGGCGAGGACCAGCCCTGGCCCACACCGCGGACCTCGTCGCCGCCTGCGACGCGGTAGCGGGGCAGGTCGGCAATTCCGTGGTGGATGCTGGTGATGTCCAGGCAGGGGTGGACCAGCGCGGCGGTCCATTCCACGAAGGTGGGGGAGGCGCCGACGACGTCGGTCATGCGGGTCAGGTGCGGTGCGCGCGGTGCGCTGAGGGCGAGCCAGCCGTCCTTGCCGAGCGCGCGGTCGCGGGCGGTGACCCGCATCTTGGTCGCTTCTCGGGCTCGTCGGTCCACGTGCACGCGATGATCGCGCCACTGCCGTGCTGGGTCCTTCGTCACTTCGACGCGGTCGAGGATTTCGAAGCCGTGCGGGGTGTCCCGGCCGAACTCGACGTGGAGGGAGTTCGGCGCGCCGAGAAGGCCCGCCGCACTGACAACGACCGGAACCTCGCCGCGGGAAGCGCGTTCGGGGACGTCGTACCACGGTGTTCGGAGGTTTCCGGTGCTGGTGGGGGAGCCGTGGCTGCCCCACACCGGTGCGCGGTCGGAACCGAAGCGGTGCGGCGGCGTCCAGTCGGCCCTGCCGTCCTCCTCTGCCGTCGCGGGCAGGCCGTCGCGGCGGAAGCCGGTGTTCGCGGTACGCAGGTACGTCTCCGGTGGCTCCTCCGGGTCAACCGAGGTGACGCCTCCCGGCTTCGCGGCGGACGGCTGCTGAGCGGACACCGCGAGCATGCCCGCGGTGGGGTCGCTCTCGACGTAGACGTAGTCGGACAAGCCGCAGCTGGCGCCCGCGAGCTGGCGGATGTTGTCCTGGGCCATGTTGTAGCTGTCCCACCGCTCGGGGACCACCTTCGCCAGGGAGGCGAGCTCGGCGATCATCAGCAGTGCGCACACGATGGACAGCGGTGCTGTGCCGAGCCGCAGGGCGCGCGACCGGTCTTCTTCGGTGGTGATCTCGGGGCGGTGCTCGTCGAGCCGCATGTGTTCCACGAACGCCACGACCACCGAGCCCGCGGCGACCAGGAGCAGACCGGTGCTCACCGCGTAGCCGTCGATCGACGGTGGTTTGTCGAACCAGGGCACGCCCCAGCCGGAGACGTACCACCAGGCGTTGGTGCCGGTGAACGAGAACGCCAGCACCACCATCAGCCCGGCGAAGAACACCGACCGGTTCCGCCGCGACCGCAGCACCGTGCTGCTGGTCGCCAGCGCCGTCAACGCCGCCACGGAGCCGCCGACGGCGGCGAGCACGCCGAAGTGGTGGGTGTGCTTGGTCGGGGTGAGCGCCAGGGCCACGAAGTACAGCCCGGCGACGACCAGCAGCCGGCGGCTCGGGCCCAGCGCGGCACCGCGGATCCGCCCGCGGCGCAGCAGCACGACCGCGCACGTGGCCAGGCACAGCAGCATCAGCAGGACCGGGAACCTGCGGGTGAGCGAGCCGTCGGGGGACTGGCTGAACAGCAGCGCGTAGCGGCTCAGCTCCTCGTACCAGGTCTGCGATGGACCGATGTCGGCGCGGACCGCGGTGGCGTCGCGGACCGATCCCCAGGTCTGGTCGGAGAACGCGACGGTGAGGATCACCAGGCCCGCGGCCGCGACGGGAGCCAGCACCGCCGCCCAGCCGAACCGGTCGGCTCGTCGGCGCAGCAGGTGCACCAGCGGCTTGGCCGACGCGATGAACGGGAGTGCGGCGACCATGCCGTGCGGGTTCACCGCCACCGACAACGCCGCTGCGATCAGGCCGAGTGCGGCGGGCGCGAGGCGGCGGGTGGCGACGGCGTTCTCCACCGCGCACAGCGTGAGCAGGGCGAGGACGACGACAACGGGTTCCGGCCGGAGTCCGTTGTCGTAGGGGAGCCAGCACGCGAGGAACACCGCGGCGGCGGCCCACCCGGCGGCGCGGCTGCGGCGCACCCGTTGCCCGAGCCGGGGAAGCACGAACCGGCTGATCAGCAGCCAGCTCAGCAGGCCCATGCCGAGTGCGGGCAGTCTGATCCACGGCGTGGCGGTCGAGATCGCCACCCACCGCGCCTGGAGCTCGACGAACCAGCCCATCGGCGCGACGGTGCCGGAGAACCAGCGGTAGAAGTCGTTGACGTAGCCGAGGTCGTCGCGGACCCGGGCCATCGTGAGGAAGTAGCCGTCGTCGGCGGTCATCGCCCCGATGAGCCACCACGCCAGCAGTGCTGCTGTCACGACGAGGTCGGGCAAACCTGGACGCCACCACTTGCGCGGACGCCGCCGCGGCCGGTGCGCCGTTGCTGCGTCGATCCGGCGCAGCGCGAGGAGCGATCCGCCGCAGCCGAGCAGGGCGAACGCGATGAAGCCGAGTTTGAGCCGTGTCGGCTGGGTGTCGTAGCGGTTGTCGACTTCGGCCGAGAACGACAGGCCGCGCACGTCGTCGGCCTGTCCGTCCACATCGGAGTAGATGACCGTGAGCTGGGGGCGCATGTCGCCGGGTGCGTGCGCGATGGGCTGGTCACCGATATCGGCGGTGGTGCCGTTGCCATCGGAGTGCACGGTGATCGCGCAGTCACCATCCGGCAGCTGAGCGGTGCCGAGCTGCCGGCCTCGCACGATGAGGCGCAGCCGCTCGTCCTGGACTTCCAGCCGCAGGCCGGTGAGGTCGCCGTACTCGGCTTCGGGTGGGTTCGTGCTCAGCAGCACCGCCGGCTCGGGGCTGCGCGCGTCCAGCCCGCGCGCGGTCGAGCACGGAACCCGCAGGTCCAGGCCGATCGGCGAGTATGCCGCCAGCGGCGCCGAAACAGCGCGAGTGCCCTGCTCGGTCGGCCACTGCAACGTCGTGGCCTGGTGGTGGACCGGCAGGAACGGGACGGCCAGCGCGGCCAGAGCGCCCAGCAGACCGCACAGCACCGCCAGGAGGCGTAGTCCGGTCGATGCGGGTTCGCGGGCTGGACCACGTGCCTCGTCGTTCAACGTGCGCATGCTCATCGCTCGGCGTCCGGGACGGGGTCGTGGGTGGGAGCACCGGAGTCGCCCGGGTTCGTCACCCGGGTTGGTGGCCGAACGGCGGAGGCGGTGGCCGCGGCGAAGACGGCGAGCACGAGCACGACGATCATCGCGTGGCGCAGGCCGAAGTGGTCCCCGAGGAAGCCGAGCATCGGCGGGCCGACCAGGAAGGCGAGGTATCCCGCCGTGGCGACCGCGCTGACGCGGGAGGTCGTGTCTCCGCCGCCGTCACCCGCCGCCGAGATCGCGAGCGGAAATCCGAGTGCAGCACCCAGGCCCCACAGGACCACTCCCGCCACTGCCACGATCGGGTTCGCCGTGAAGATCACCAGGGCCACTCCGAGCGTGACGCACAACGCGCTGGCGCGGACCACGTGCGCACGGCCGAAGCGGCTGACGAGTGCCTCTCCCGCGAACCGCCCGGCGGTCATGGACGTGGCGAATGCGGCGTAGAGGAGTGAGCCGGTCGCCGGGGAGTAGCCGTGGGCATCGACCATGAGCAGAGCCAGCCAGTCGTTGGCCGATCCCTCCGCCAATGCCATGCCCAGCACCACGCAGCCGATCAGGGCGATGCGGCGGTCCGCCCACAGAGCCAGCTGCTCGCGCATCCCCGTGGTCGCGCTGCGGCCGGACGGTGCGCGTTGCACGCCGAAACCGGAAGGGATGGCGGGAATGCTCCTGGCTGCGATCACGATCGCCGCGGCCGCGATGACGAGCAGGTGCCACAGGACTCCGGTCCCGATGTGGGCGAAGACGAGCCCGAGCGCGGAGCCGACGACGGTGCCCGCGCTGTAGGTGCCGTGCAGTAGGGGCATCAGCGGCCGATCAGCCTGCCGCTCCACCTCGGCGCCCTCGATGTTCACGGCGACTTCCGAACAACCCATGCCCGCGCCGAACAGCAGCAGGCCGGTGAAGGCCACGGAGGCGAGGCCGAGCGCGGTGGCAGCGCCCAGCACCGCGAGGCCCGAGATCGCGAGAGCGGTGCTCACCGCGATCACGGGCCTCGTGCCCAGCCGTCGAACGAGGGGGCCGGCCGTGAGGATGCCGGTCATCGAGCCGATGGACAGGCCGAACAGCACCAGGCCCATCTGTCCCGTGGACGCGGCGAGCGCGTCCCGGATCGCGGGTGTGCGGGTGACCCAGGAAGCCAGGGACAAGCCCAGCCGGAAGAAGATCGCTTGCAGTGACCGGCGGCGGGCAGTCGGGGCCACGGGTGCGGCGGCTGCGTTGTGAGCTGTTCGGGGGTTTCCAGACATGGTTCCGTCGGCGAGGCGTGTTCGGGGTGTGGACGGTGCGATGCGTACGACCGTACATTAGATGTGTACGAGCGTACGCATCGGGAAGGTGACTCCGGCGCCGGTGATCGCACCTGGTGAGCGGGGTGGCATCGTGCCCTGGAGGCATGGGGCCCTCGTCGGTCGAGCTCGCCGCCCGTCCAGCGTCCGGCCGTCGTGCCGGACGCTGCTCGACCGCGTCCTTTCACCGGGTGTCGTTGATGGAGGTACTGCGGGCCATGCCGAGAAGCCGGCGCTTCGATCCGGAGCGACGAACGCGCATCGTCGACGCGACCCTGGAGCTGATCGCGGAGGAGGGCGTGGCGGGTACCTCGCACCGCAAGATCGCTGCTCGGGCGGACGTGCCGCTGGGGTCGATGACCTACCACTTCGAGAGCATGGACGAACTGCTGTGGGAGTCGTTCTCCCGGTTCATCCACGGTGTGATCGCCGCGTTCGAGCGTCGCATGGGGGCGGCCCGCAGCCTGGAAGAGGCGGCCGAAGCCGTTGCCGGCATCATTTACGAGGACGTGTTCGCCACTCGCCAGGACCTCGTCCTCACGCTCGAGTTGTACGCCCTGGCGGCTCGCGAACCCGCCTACCGCGGTCTGCTCAGCGAATGGATGGGGCGCAGCCGACTGGCCTTGGAGCGTCACTTCGACCAGGCCACGGCGCGTGAACTCGACGCCCTCATCGAGGGGCTCACGATTCATCGCGCCCTCGGCACCCGGTCTCACGACCGCGAGCAGACGCTCGACGCGGTCCGCCGCCTGTCCGGCACCTCCAGCTACCCGCCGGAACGGGAGCAGTGAGCGGTTCCTGGCCGGATCCTGCAGTCAGCTACCACATCGACGATCGCGGGCCCCTGTCGCAAGTTCTTCCTTGACGTCTCGACGGGTTGCCGGAAAACTACCGACGTGATGTGATCGAATCGATTCGACAACGGCTATGGCGGCCACACCTCGACAAGCCGGATTCCGCCACCGCGGACACGCCCGAGGCCCCGCGCCGAGCGTCATCCACCTACCCCACCAGGACCCGACCGACAGAGCCGGCGCAAAGTCCCCGCGGCGCGGTCGCCGTGAGATGCGGCCTGGCTCGACCACCTCTCCTGTTGCGAACGAAGGAACACGATCATGAGTGACCGCATGTTGCCGGCCACCAGCGACCGGCGGCTCCGCGTCGGTATCATCGGCATCGGCTGGGCCGGTAGGCAGCACCTCGCTGCTTACCACGAGCTGCCGAACGTCGAGATCGCCGCGATCGCGGGAATGGAGACAGGCCCGCTCGCCGCTCTCGGCA
This sequence comes from Saccharopolyspora erythraea, assembly GCF_018141105.1. Taxonomy (NCBI): domain Bacteria; kingdom Bacillati; phylum Actinomycetota; class Actinomycetes; order Pseudonocardiales; family Pseudonocardiaceae; genus Saccharopolyspora; species Saccharopolyspora erythraea. Next base: position 3,164,140 of record NZ_CP054839.1, read on the forward strand.
CGCAGTACGGCGTGAGCGCTCTGTTCCAGAAGTGGGAAGACCTGATCGAGGCTGCCGATCTCGACGCCGTGAGCATCGCGGTACCGACCTACCTGCACGCGCCGATCGCCATCGCAGCGCTCGAACGCGGACTCCACGTGCTCACCGAGAAGCCCCTCGCGCGAAACGGCGTCGAGGGGCAGCGGATGGTCGACGCGGCACGTGACGCCGGGCGGGTGCTCGACGTGGTGTTCAACCACCGCCTGCGCGGTGACATCCAGGTGCTCGGCGACATCATTCGCCAAGGCGAGATCGGCCGTCCCTACTACGCGAAGGCTTCCTGGATGCGCCGGCGCGGCATCCCCGCGGGCGGTGGCTGGTTCGCCAACCAGGACATGTCCGGCGGTGGCCCGCTGGTCGACATCGGAGTGCACGTGCTGGACTACTCGTTGTTCGTGCTGGGCGAGCCGCGCGTCACCTCGGTCACCGCGGTGACCTACGGCGAGCTGGGCCGCCGCGGAATCGGTCGCACGACACCCCCGGCAGGCGGCGACAGCCCCGCGGTGTTCGAGGTGGAGGACTTCGCCGCCGCTTTCCTGCGTCTGTCCACCGGCGCGACGCTGGTGCTGGAGACCTCGTGGGCGGCGTTTCGCGACCCGGTCGATCTCATCGACTTCAGCGTGCTGGGCACCGACGGTGGAGCCGAGCTCAAAGCCGTCGGCGCCACCGACACCCCGGTGGCCGATCTCGTCGTCTACCGCGACCTCGACGGAGAAGCCGCCGACTACAAGCCGGAAGCCGAGCAGGGAACCAACCACGCGGGTGTCGTGGACAACTTCGTCCGAGTGCTCCGCACACCCGAGGAGTGGGAGGACTACGACGGCTCCCTCGCGCTGGAACGTGCGCGGGTCATCGACGCCTGCTACCAGTCCGCGGCGCAGAACAAGGAAGTGGTCCTCGCATGAACCAGCCCCTTCGCATCACCGTGTGGAACGAGGCCTTCCACGAAACCGTTCTCCCCGGGATGGGTGACTACTACCCGGATGGAATCCACGGCGCCCTCGCGGCAGGGATCGAAGCGCAGATTCCCGATGCCACCGTGCGCTGTGCGGTGCTCAGCGATCCTGAGCACGGGCTGACCGAACAGGTGCTCGCCGACACCGACGTGCTCCTGTGGTGGGGGCACGTGAAGCACGACGAGGTCGACGACGAGGTGGTCGACCGAGTCCACCGGCACGTGCTCGGCGGCATGGGACTGCTGGTGTTGCACTCCGGGCACTTCTCGAAGATCTTCATCAAGCTGATGGGCACCACCTGCTCGCTGAGCTGGCGCAACGCGGGCGAACGGGAAGTGCTGTGGACCGTTGCTCCGGCACACCCGATCGCCGAAGGAGTTGCCCAGCCGGTCGTGATCCCGGAGCAGGAGACCTACGGCGAGTTCTTCGACATCCCGGCACCGGACGAGCTGGTCTTCGTCAGCTCCTTCAGCGGTGGTGAGGTGTTCCGCTCCGGAGCGACCTTCCGGCGCGGCAACGGGCGCATCTTCTACTTCAGCCCCGGAGACGAGCACTACCCGGTCTACAACCAAGCTGAGGTCCAACGCATCATCGCCAACGGAATCCGCTGGGCTGCCCAGCCCGGCAAGCCCCGCAGCGCACCGGAGGTCTCCCAGGCGCCACGAGGCTGGTTCGAGCCGCACGCCGGGCCAACGGCTCAGTAGCGATCGAATGCTTTCGAGGTGTGCGGTCATCGGCTGGCCACGGCCCCGGGTGTAGAAGTGGACGCCTTCGGGGCCGTGGACTGTCGGCGCACAGCACGGACAACACGGGGTCGAAGATGTCTTCGCGGTAGATCTCCATTTCTGGGGTGACGTGGTCGAACACGCTGGGCCCGACGAATCGTTGATCGCGTCGAGGCGCCGGTGGGCGACACGGCCCACGGCGACGGCGGTGGAAATCGCCATGCACCGCTCTCCGGCTGAGCCGAATGCAGCCCGGCGAGGTGATTCGCTGTGTAGTCCACGTCCACGTCCGGCAGCACGATGGTGGGTTCTTGGCGCCGCGGAGTGCTTGCACCCGTTTGCCCGCGGCGGTGCCGGTGCGGTGGACCGACCACGTGATCACCCCGACCGTCGGCCCTGCCGGTCGACCACACCCCGGCCCACCGGCGGATCTCGGGTGTGGAACGGGATCAGGTCATCCCGAAGGTCAACCGCATGTCGACGATCTTCTGCTCGCCGGCCACCCACGCCAGGGGAGCGTAGTGCTCGACGACGCCGAGCGGGGGCCGCAGCAGCGGGCGGTCGGCCGGATCGGTGGGCCCGCCGGGGCGACGCCGGGAGCCGGCGCGCCGCACGTCGGCGGTGCGTGCCACCGAGCTGAACGGGCCGTCGGCGAGGTCCAGTGCCGCACCGTCGCGCAGGTCCGCGCGCTCGCCGTGCGGTCCGACGTGCGGTCCCAGCAGCCGGACGGGTTGGCAGTGCGCGACGAGCCGGGACAGCTCGACCGCCCGAGCGGGCCAGCCCGCCGTGTCGGCGGCCAGCTCCTCCAGCAGCGCGAGAGTGCCCTTGCGGCGCTGGTTTCCGACGGTGGCCGCCACGTCCCGGCGCGGCGCCAGCGCCTCGGCGAGCCGCCGCCGCGCCTGCGCCGGGTCGCCGCCGTCGCGCAGACCGGCGGTGGAGACCCGCTCGTAGCCGGGCAAGCGGTGGTATCCGACGAGCTCGCCGAGGTAGGGCAGCACCCACTCGGCGGCGGTTTCGACGAACCAGTCCTCGTGCTGCTGCTCGATCGCCTCGCGAACCAGGTCGAGCTGCTCTCCGACGACGTCGAGGAGCTCGCGCAGCGGTTCGCCCTGCTCGGCGTCGCGCATCCGGTGCCATTCCGGCAGCAGCCGCGCGAGCGCGTCCGGATCCCTGCTCATCGGACCTCCGTGAGGATCAGCGTGTCGGCGATGTCCGGTGCCAGCAGTGCCAGCTGCGCGGGCCGGATGCCGCGGTGCACGAACACCGCCCGGCCCGGCGGGAGCCTGCGGGTGTCGGTGATGTCCGGGTTGAGCCGCAGCAGTTCGGTGAGCGAAATCCCGTTGCGCACGGCGATTTCGGTCAACGTCTCACCGTCGGGATCGGTGACCTGGTAGCGCTCCTCCGCGTGTTCGGCGAGCCGTGCGGGCACCGTGGCCGCCGGCGGGTTGAGCCGGTCACCCAGGTCGGCCGTCTCGCCCGGTGTCACGGAGGCGGGCACTCCGCCGAACACGTCGACGTCCACATGAGACACGCCGGGCACCGACTGGGCGGTGGCCAGCACCTCCGACAGGTGCGCGGGCTGCCCCAATTCCCGTCCCGCGTAACCGAGTTCGGCCAGCAGCGCCTGCCGGATGCGCGGCTGCACCCACTCCCACGCGTGGTCGGGCAGCAGCTTCACCTTCGCCGAGACCACCAGCAGCACGAGCTCGCGCGGCTCGACCCGCACCGGTAGCCGCGGGTCGCCGTGGTCCAGCAGCGAAGCCCGCAGCGAGCGCAGCAGATCGGAGTCGGCGTCGATCGGGATGTCGTCCACCCCTGCAACGGTCACGTGCAGCACCTCGCGCTTGCCGTCGAAGACACGGCGGGCCGAGGCCCGGCCCACCCCGGCGCGGGAGCGGGAGAAGTCCTCGTAGTCCCGCAGCGACACCAGACGGTCCAGCGCCGACACCGCCAGTGGAACGGTGCGGCGGGTCAGAGCGGGCCCGTCGGCGTCGGCGCCACCGGTGGCGGGCAGCGGATTGGTCACCCCGGTGACGCCCAGCGGCCGGGTGACCGCCTGGGTGATGCGCTCCGGACCGACGTTGGCGGCCTTGCCGGTGCCGAACCGGTAACGTGCGCGCACGTTCTCGTGGCCGCTGGGCAGCCGCGCGCCGTGCACCCCGTCCCCGAAGGTCACCGTGGTGCGCCCGTCGGCGGTGCTGCCGGTGACGTACACCCGCTCGTGCGGGCCGCGCCCGGCGAGGCTGTCCACCCGGGACACGGCCGTATCCCGCGATTCCGCGAAGCGCGCGCCGACCTCGAACGCACGCGTCGGTGCTCGTCGTCGTCACCGAAGGCGCGACCGATCCCCAGACCTATGCACAAATCGTCACAGCCGATGGCAGTGACTCCTGATCAGAAAGGGAAGATCCCGTGAACACCCGAACTTACAACGGCCCTCTGATCGATCTTGCCGGGGCCGTCGACCTGCATTGCCATCCGTACCCGGACCTGTTCCCGCGCCTGGCCGACGACTTCGACATCGTCCGCGCGGCCCGGGACGCCGGCATGAAGGCCATCGTTCTCAAGTGCCACCACGAGAGCACCGTGTCCCGCGCTTACCTGGTGCAGCGAGTCATCCCGAACATCCGGGTGTACGGCGGGATCGTGCCCAACTACTACGTCGGCGGCATCAACGCGGCCGCGGTCGAAGCGGCTCTGCGGCTCGGTGGCAAGGAAGTGTGGATGCCGACGGTCGACGCGGGCTACCACGCCCAGATGCACGGCGGCACCGGCGGTTACGACTCCCAAGCCGGTGGACGCAGCCAAGCGGAGGGCATCTGGATCGCCGATTCCGACGGCAAGCTCAAGCCCGAGATCAAAGAGGTGCTCGAACTGGTCGCCTCCTACGGCGCCATCCTCGGCACCTGCCACCTCGCACCGCGTGAGATCGTCGCGCTGGTCCGAGAGGCCCGTGACGTCGGGGTGGAGAAGATCGTCGTCACCCACCCCTACTTCAAGGTGCCCAACCTCGACCTCGACACGCTGGAGGAGATCGCGCGCCTCGGGGCGATGCCGGAGTTCGGCTACTGCACCGTCTCACCGGCCTGGCACTACGCCATCCCCGAGAAGATCGCATACAGCATCCAGCGGATCGGGGCGTCGAGATGCCTGCTGGTCTCCGACACCGGCCAGCGCCACAACCCGTTGCCGGCGGAAGCCTTGCGCATCTTCGCGCAAACCGTGTTCGAGAAGGGAGTAGCCGAGGCCGATGTCACGCGCATGATCACGCGGAACCCCCTCGACCTGGTCGAGTACGCCAACGACGCCGGCCCGTCCCAAGCCGACCTGGCCTGGGCCCGGTCGCTGGTCGAGGACCCGTGCTCGTACACCGGCCACGACTGGCACGAGATTCCGAGCGCCCGGCACGAGGTTTCACCCGAGCCACTTGGCGGTCATGATGATGCCGCACGATCCCGGAGGTGACCGGAACACGCTGGACCTCAGTGACCGTTTGCACCGAGCTGTTGCCACCGTGATCTTCGCGCTGGCAGGACTCCTCCAACTGGTGGTCCTGGTGCACATGGTGTTCGGCGATTTCGACCTGGGCCTGTTCGCCATCGCCTTCGCCGCGCTCACGACCTGCGCGTGGCTGATCATCTGCGTCAATTCAGCGTGCAGCTGGTCGAGCACGAACTCCCATGCGCCCGCGGCGGCCCGGTGGACGACTCGCCCGACGACCTCGCGGCGCGTCGGCTGACGCCGACGGAGGTCAGCAGACCCTCGGGGCGGCTGACGCCGAACGAGTGTTCACGTGGAAGCGCCGCACCTGCGGGGTATGCCCATGGTGTCCGCGCGACGTCGACCACAGGAGTTCCCATGAGTACAGCGGGCGCTATCCCCGGGTACACCTACGGCGAGACGCAGGTTGCGAGGTCACCGGTCACGATGGCCGAGCTGGACCAACTCAAGGAGACCCTGCTGTGGACGGCCGACGACGACCAGGCGCTGCGCATGGCCGGCGACGTCCTCGCCGAACAGGTCGGTGACGTGGTCAGCACGTGGTACGACTACGTCGCCGCGCATCCGCACCTGCTCGCCTACTTCTCGCCGCCGGGCGGTGAACCCGACTCGAACTACCTGGAGCGGGTCCGACCGCGGTTCGAGCAGTGGATCCTCGACACCTGCCAGCGGCCCTACGACCAGGCGTGGCTCGACTACCAGCACGAGATCGCACTTCGCCACACCCGGTCGAAGAAGGACCAGACCGACCACGTCAACGCGGTGGACCAGGTCCCGTTGCGCCACATCATCGCGTTCGTCTACCCGGTCACGGCCACGATCCGCCCCTTCCTGTCGCAGAAGGGGCACGACCAGGCCGATGTCGAGCGCATGTTCCAGGCGTGGTTCAAAGCGGTCACCCTGGAAGTGGCGCTGTGGAGCCGGCCTTACACGCTCGAGGACGCCTGGTAGCGGTGCGGCGACAGTGGGACGCCTCGGTAGTTGCCACACCTGCCTTGCGGGCGCCGTGTTGATCGACACGCCACCGATCTGGGTCGCTCTACCGAAGCCGTGCTGGTCTTGCACCGAAGCGCATCGGCTCCTCGTCGTGCTCTTCCACCTGGTCCGCCGGGGGCTGTTGCATTTGGTCCACGGCGTGTTCGAGTTGATCGGCCAGTTCGCGGACAAGTCGCTGCAACGAACTGCTCCATTCTGAACCGACCTCGAGGCGGACCACGCGCTGCTGGAGGGCGCCGAGGAGGTCTCGCGTTTCCGCGTACTCGCGTTGCAACTCGTCGATCACGGTGATCAGTATGAGCAGGCCCTCTAGAGGAACGGGCTCGTTCCGATAACCCTTGGGAAACGCGGCGCCAAGCTCGACGAAGCGCGAGAACGTCTCGGGTTTCCGCTGCGGCGATCGCCGTGTGGCCGTAGTGAGTGCTGCTCTCCTGCCGGTGGGTTCCTGCGTCGACCGGTGTGGTCCGCAACCAAGTGCTCCTGCGGCTCGGTGACCCGTTCGCGTGTCCCCGAACCATTCGCCACGGTGCTCACCAAGTACCTCGCCATGCGCGTCCAGGGGTAGTGCTGCCCTCGGCGCTCGGTCGGGTATCAGCTGCGGGTTTCGATCTTCAGGTCGCCATTGGTCACAGTACGGATGTGGTCACTGGCGAGCAGGTCGTGCGGGTAGCCGAGTTCGATCGCGCTGGCCTCGTCCAAACGGGCCACCTGGGCGGCGGTGAAGTCGACCTCCAGGGCAGCCAGGTTGACCTCGAGCTGCTCGAGGGTGCGGGCGCCGATGATCGGTGCCGTCACGCCCGGGTTCTGCAGAGTCCAGGCCAGCCCGACCTGGGCGGATGTGCGGCCCAGCTCCGTGGCGACCTCCTGCACGACATCGGCTATCGCGAGGTTGCGCTCGGTGACCATGCCCAGGCCGGCGTTGAAGCTCTTGCGGATGCTTTCCCCGGATCCGGCGTTCGCCGCGGTCAGGTCGTCGCGGCTGTACTTGCCGGTGAGTACCCCGCCGGCCAGCGGTGAATACGGGGTCACACCCAGTCCCAACGCCCGTGCCATGGGGATCAGATCACGTTCCGCGGCCCGGTTGATGAGGTTGTATTCGATCTGCAGCCCGACCAGCGGCGACCAGCCGCGCAGGTCGGCGATCGCCTGCATGCGCGAGATCTCCCAGGCCGGGGCGTTGGACATCGCCACGTACAAGACCTTGCCCTGCCGGACCAGATCGTCCATGCCGCGCAGGATCTCCGCGACCGGCGTCGTGAAGTCCCACACGTGCAGGTAGAGCAGATCGATGTAGTCCGTGTTCAACTGTCGCAGACTGGCTTCCACCGACGCGAACAGGCTCTTGCGGTGAGAGCCACCGGAATTCGGATCGCCGGGCCGGCGCAGCGTCGTGTACTTCGTCGCCAGCACCAGGCTATCGCGGTTGTCGCGGGCGAATTCGCCCAGCATGCGCTCGGAGCTGCCATTGGTGTAGGTGCTGGCGGTGTCGATGAAGTTGCCGCCGCGCTCGACGTAGAGGTCGAACAGCTTGCGCGCATCGTCCTTCTCAGCGCCCCAGCCCCACTCGATGCCGAAGGTCGCCGTGCCCAGCGCCAGCGGTGAGACGCGCAGCCCGGAGCGGCCCAGCAGGCGGTAGGTGTCGAGGGTGAGCGACATGGTGTTCTCCTGTGCTTGTGATCCGGTGTCGAGAACAAGACTGGGATCACAGCGAGCCGGGGGTAAGGGAAAGGAGTGCCTGGGAACACCAGTCCTACCCTGGCTGTTGGATCGGGCATGACGACCCGCACCGTGGACACGACCCAGGAGCTGGCCGCGTTTTTGCGGACCCGACGCGAGCGGCTGGACCCGGAGGACTTCGACCTGCCGGCGCGTCGGCAGGCCCGGCGGACCCCGGGACTGCGCCGCGAAGAGGTCGCCGAACTGGCCGGGGTCAGCATCGACTACATCGTGCGGTTGGAGCAGGCCCGTGGGCTGCGGCCCTCAGCGGAGGTGGTGGAGGGGCTCGCCCGGGCGCTGCGCCTGGGCCGCGACGAACGCGCCTATCTCTTCGACCTGGCCCAGCTGCGCCCCCGCAACGCCGACAAGCCGGCCACCACTGCAGCGCCGCCGCTGGGCCGGCTGGTCGCCGACCTGTCGCCACTGCCGGCCATGGTGATGAACCACCGCTACGACATCCTGGCCTGGAACGGCGGAATGGCGAGGCTGCTGATGGATTTCGACACCCTGCCGCCGTCGCAGCGCAATGCGATATGGCTCTGCCTCATGTATCCGAAGATGCGTGATTTCTACGTCGACCGCGAACGCGTCGTGCGGGAGGCGATCGCCCACCTGCGGGCTGCGTGGGCCGCGCATCCGGAGGATCAGGTGTTGACCGACCTCATCGCCGAATTCATCAACGGCGACGAGGAATTCGCGCGATTGTGGGCCGGGCGGGACGTCAAGGTCAACGGCCGTGGGCGCAAGGTGATGCGGCACCCTGACGTCGGGTCGATCGCAGTGCATTTCGAAACGCTCACGCCGCTGCAAGATCCGGACCAGCTGTTGGTGATCTACCGCGCCGCGGACGATGAGAGCCAGTCGGCATTGGACCGGTTGTCCGGACGGTGATGTCGAACCGCCCGTTCGTGCACTGAGTCGAACCGTCGTTCCGACGTGTGCCGAGATGGTGGCGGTGGCTTCTCTGCACTTGTCAAGCGAGCGGCTGTGAGTCCGTTGGATCTTGCCGGCTGAGCGTGACCGCCTTCGCGGCGGGGCCCGGGAGCCTCCGCAAAAACCTGTTGGCGGACCACGGCGACCACTGCTAGCTTTCCGGCGGCCGTGCGAGAGACCGAGGAGGTGGTACCCGTGAACGTATCGACATGGGTGCTCCCCTCCGGGGTCACGGTCGGACGATAGGTCGTCCGGGAGCGCCGTTGACGAGCACTCCCGAAAGGCACGACCATGCGATTCACTTCCGAACAGCGCCTCGACGACGATGTCCTCGAGCGCGAATTCACCCTCGGCGAGATCCCCGGCGTCTTGTGGAGGCCCGGATCCGCATCCGCACCGGCCCCGCTGATCCTGCTCGGCCACCCCGGCGGACTGCACAAGATGTACCCCCGACTGGTGGCCCGGGCCCGGCACTGCGCGGCGGAGGGCTTCGCCGCGGCCACCATCGAGCTGCCCGGGAGCGGTGACCGGCCCCGTTCCGCCGCCGCCGAGGAGGCCCGCGCCGACCTGCACCGGGCGCTGGAGGCCGGCGAGCCGGTCGACGACGAGGTCGTCGACCGGCTCGTCCTCCCGCTGGTCGACAAGGCGGTCCCGGAATGGCGGGCCGCCCTGGACGCTCTCCTGTCGCTGCCCGAGATCGGCGGCCCGGTCGGGTACGCGGGAGGGGTGATCGCCATCGGCATCCGGCTGGCGGTGGTCGAGCCGCGCATCTCGGCCGCCCTTCTGTTCGCCGGGAGTTTCGTGCCCCGCACCATGTTCGAGGAGGCTCGGGAGGTCACCATTCCGCTGCAGGTCCTGCTGCAGTGGGACGACGAAGGAAACGACCGGCAGCTGGCCTTGGACCTGTTCGACGCCTTCGGCTCGAAGGAGAAGACGCTGCACGCCAATATGGGCGGGCACACCGGCGTCCCGCAGTTCGAGGGGGACGACGGGAACCGGTTCTTCGCCCGGCACCTGAAGTGAGGACGGGCCGTCAGGCCGGCGGCAGACGATAGGAGCTGTCAGCAGGGATGCCGCTCATCGAGGACAGGTCCCGGCCCTCCTCGATGAGCGGTGGCCAGCATATGCACAACCGCCCCGACCGGCCGGGCGGGGCGGCGTGTCTCCAGATTGACGTCGGCGAGGGTCCCGCTGGTGTGGGGCCCGGCGCGTCGGATGGCTGCGCTCGCCGAGCACCCGAAGCAGCTCCAGCCGCTCGCGGGTCTCGGGGTCCGCGGGTGTGAGCACCAGCAGTTGCTGTGTCTGGTCGGGAGTGACCAGGGTCTCGCAGTCCATCAGCATGCGGCCCACCCGCGGGTGCAGCAGGGTCTTGCGGTCGGCGCGCCCGCCACTATGGACAGTGGGCGGGACCAGGCCGCTGAAGGGCAGCCCACGACGCTCGCAGTCGAGAGATGGTTGGCGATGATCTCCGCGTCCTCGGTGGTGCGCCAGGCCTGGGCCGTCGCGGCAGCCACCAGAGCGCGGGCGTAGGACAAGGTAAGGGCGGTCATGAACCGGCCTCCGCAGCCAGGGGCAGGGTCGAGGGGGAGGGCTTGGGGTGGCCCGCGGACCGGCGGACGAGTGCAAGTGCGGCGATCGCGCTGGCTGCTGCCGCGGCCAGCAGCAGGTAGGCGGGTGCCCGCTTGTCGCCGGTGAGCTCGACCAGCGCCTGGCAGATGAAGACCGCCGAACCGCCCAGCACCGCCGCGACGACGTTGTACGACACGCCGATGACGCGCCCCGCACGCGCACCGGGACGAGCTCGACGAAGGCGATCGGCGCGACGCCCGAGTAGAACGCCGGGCCCGCAGACAGCAGCACGGTGCAGCAGACCACCTGCCACAGAGGCGGAGCGCTCGCCAGCGCGGCGAACAACGGATATGTCAGCAGAGCACGACGACCGATGACGCCAGGAGCATCCTGGGGCTGCTCTTCCGGTCCGCGGCTCGGCCGCCCGCGGCCACCAGGAAGACACCGACAAGCAAAGCGAAGCCGATCACCACGGTGGCGCTGAAGGCGGACAGGTGCAGCTGGATGAGGTAGCTCTGCACGTAGGTGTAAACCATGTAGATGCCGACGATGTGCAGGACGGACACGCCGACGAGCAGGAACGCTCGTGGCCCCTGATCGGTGACGTCGGTTTCTTGTTCGGACACCCGGCTGCGTGCTGCGAGAAACTCGGGGGTCTCTGCGAGACGGCTGCGCAGGTAGAGTCCGATCGTCCCGATGGGGCAGCGCGAGCAGGAACGGTACCCGCCAGCCCCAGGCGAGCATCTGGTGCGGGAGCAGCGCGGCGTTCGCCGACAGGACCACCACCGCACCGATGAGAAATCCGGCGAGACTGCCAACTTGCACCCGGCTCGCCAGCGCCCCGCGCGCTCCGCACGATTCCGGAGGGTCCGCGGGTGAGCTCGATGTGGTGCTGCGGGTGTTCGTCATGGGCGGGCGCTCTACTGTTGGCTCCGCGTTGTAGCGGCATGGGGGCGATGAGAACGAAGGTCCGACCTGGTGGTGTTCTGCGGTGATTTCGGGATCCACGTCGGTGATGAGATTAGCCCACCACGGGGCGGATGGGGGCATGGTCAGGCCGAAGCTGAACCTGGCCATACTTCCGTTTGATGTGCGGGCGACGATCAGTCAGGGGGCGGTCGTCGCGACCGCGGCGGTTGCGTCGGCATCGGCGTCCGAGTAGCGAAGGAAGGCACCGGCGATCAGCGAGATCAGTGCCGTGCCTCCCATGTAGACGGCCAAGGAGTACCAACTGCCTGTGGCATTGAAGAGTGTGGTGGCGATCGTCGGCGCGAATGCGTTGCCTAGGATGAGACCGCTGGTGAAGCCGATGGACATGCCGGTGTAGCGCAGCGCAGGCGGGAACGCTTGGGCGAAATAGGCCGGTACGACCGCGTAGTTCGCGGAGTAGCCGATGAACAGCAGGGCGAAGCCGAGCAGCATCAGCCAGTATTGGCGGGTTTCGAGAAGCGCGAACCAGGCGAACGGCAGCACGACGAGACTTGCCGCGCTGATCAGGAAGACCCGCCGGACACCCACCCGGTCGGCCAGTGCACCGAAAACCGGGATGGCCAACAGGATTATGACGGTCGCGGGCAGCAGAACGGCCAGCATGGTGTCGTTGCCGAGCCCCAGACCGGTCGGACCGTAGGTCAGTGAGTACACCGTGGCCATCGTGAACGACACGCCGGCGGCCAGGATGGCGAACGCAAGCAGGAGCACGGTGTGTCCATTGTGGCGCAGCAGCTGTTCGATTGGCCGCGAGGCCACGCCACCGGATTCCTTCACACGAGCGAAATCAGGGCTCTCCTCGACGGCGCTGCGCACGAAGTACCCGACGACCACCAGAACGGCGCTGATCAAGAACGGGATGCGCCAAGCCCAGCCCAGCATGTCTTCCCGGGGCAGGGAGAACACCGGAAGGAATGCGAGGTTGGCCAGCAGGAGACCGGCGGTGGTGCCGGTGTTGACCAGGGAACCGAAGAAGCTGCGCCAGTGGCTCCCGGCGTGCTCGACGGTCATGAGGACCGCCCCGCCGTACTCGCCGCCCACGCTGATGCCCTGCAGGATGCGGCAGATGACGAGCAGGACCGGCGCGAGGAGGCCGACCTGGTCATAGGTCGGCAGCAGGCCGATGGCGCAGGTTGCGGTGCCCATCATGATCAGGGTGACGATGAGCGTGGTCTTGCGCCCCACCCGGTCACCGAAGTGCCCGAAGACGACCGCGCCCAGCGGACGGGCGACGAAACCCACGGCGAAGCTGGACAGCGACAGGATGGTCCCGACCAGCGGTTCGGTGCTGGGGAAGAACAGCGGCGCGAAGATCAGCGAGGCAGCCAGTCCGTAGGCGGCGTTGTCGTAGAGCTCGATCGTGGTGCCTACCCAGCTCGCGACGACGGCCTTCGTCCGCTGCCGTGCGCGATTGCTCTGAACGCTCAATCTGATCCTCCGTGCGGTGGCGCGCGAACGCGAAGCAGGGGAAGGGCCGCAAGTGCGGCTCTCCGAGCGGTCTGCGGCACTGGTGGGTCCACCTCGGTGGAGCCACCTCCCCGGGAAGCGATTCAGGGAGTTTTGCACCCGCCGCCGAAGCCACCAACGCGCTCAGTCCGCTGACCGGACCCGCAACGAGCTATCTGTGGACGAGGCTGGGCACGCGTCTGCCGTGGGTGGCCATGCAGCAGATCAGCACGCGCTGGCTGCGCCACACCACCCTGACCTGGGTGGAGCGCCACTTCGGCTATGCGGTGTCCCGGGCTTTCGCCGGGCACACCGACAGCAGGGTGACGGTGGTACCACGATCAGCATCGGGAGTGTCCGTGCGCCCCCCGCGCCACCTGCTGTCGACGCTCTTGTAGGCAGGTGCGACCGCGGCGGTGGCGTTGTGGACGTCGTGGGCGGTCACGTTCGGGCCCGATAGTGCCTCGCCTAGGACGGAGCCGATCTCGATCTCCACCTCCGGTTCGAACAGGCCAGCTGCGGAGCGTGGCCGGGCTCCCTCGGAGGACTTCGACGAGGCGACGCGCAGCTACATGCCTTGACGTGACGTGACGGAGTTGTGCTACCGCTCGGCACAACGGAGCATTGCCGCCTCCGTGTGCATTGACCAGGATGACACCACAGAAGGCATCGGCAGAGCACGAGTTTCACGATGGCGGAACTCGTGTGACTGGATATGGCGGCTGTTCCGGTCGAATCGCCACGACATCGAGCCTTCGTCACCGACGCGGCGGCCGGCACGGCCACGCCCGCGCCGGAGGACACCAGCCCCGCCGAGATCATGCAGGTCCGGCTCCTGGTCGAACCTCCGGTGGCCGCGCTCGCCGCCCGGGTCGCGACCCAGGCCGACCTGGACCGCATCGCCGACCGCCTCGACCGCGGCGGCCAGGCGACCGGCGACTACGAGGACTTCGAGCGTTCGGACGCGGACTTCCACCGTGCCATAGCCCAAGCCGCGCACAACGGCCTGCTCATGAACATCTTCGACGTCATGAACGCCGCGCGTGCCCTGCCCATCTGGGGCGGCCTCAAACGCCGCGTCTCCACCTCCGAGCGGCAGCAGTGCTACCACCGCGAACACACCGCGATCGTCGAGGCCCTGCGCGACCGCGACCCCGAACAGGCCCAGGCGGCCATGCGCGAGCACCTCCGGACCATCGCCGACGACCTCCTCGGCCGCCAATAGCCGATCAGGCGCACACCGAGGCCCTGCTGTGGAATCGCCGTACGGTCCGGCGCGCTCCAGGAGACCGCACGGACCCTCAGCACCCATCCACAAGTCCGGTTCTGCGCCGCCACCACCGGCCCCGCCAAACCTGGTCGCCGCCATGGCCGCCGAGGACCTCGACGCCCTCTACGCCTTCCTCGCCGGCACCGTCGGCCCCCTGGACGGCATCACCGCCATCGACACCACCCCGCTCCTGGCGACCATCAAGCGTAACGGCCTGATTTCGCCACTCCGCCCAGGTACCCGGACTCCAGTAGGTTCACGGGTCTGCCTCTTGCTCGTCTGTCAAGCTGGCATGGAAGCGAGGGCTTGTGCCACGGCAGTGCGTCAACTGTCCGCCAGCCGCCGGCCGCGGTCTGCATGCACATCCAGGCACTCCCGAAGATTGGCCCAAGACCGGGATGGGGCCCCGCGGGGCGGCTACCCGGAACTGCTCGTGTGCAGGACGGTGGCGCGGAACGATGTCACGACAGGACGCAGATCGACTCGATGCCATGCGGCCCACAGTTGGGCGGACACGTCGTGCCAGGGAAGCGTTCGCACCGCGACCTCCTCGGTGGTCGCGCGGGCCATGCTCTTCTGTATGAACGCGAGTCCGAGTCCGGAGGCGACCAGGCCGAGCGCGGTCAGTGGTTCGGCGGCGTTGAAGCGGACGTCGGGTGTGAAGCCTGCCGCGGTGCAGGCGGCGATGAACGCGTCCCGCCAGGCGGGGTCCTGGGCGTTCTCGACTGCGATCCACGGTTGACCGTCGAGGTCGCTGGGAGCTATTTCCTCCTGGCCGGCGAGTGGATGCCTCGCGGGTAGGGCGAGTAGCAACGGGTCCTGGAGCAGGGGTGCCGCCAGCAGGTCGGGGTCGTCCGTGGGCGGAGGTTCGTGGACGAGTGCGATGTCGAGGCTGCGCTGGCGGAGGCCTTCGAACTGTTCGGTGGGGGACAGGTTGTACAGAGCGATGTGGACGTCGGGGCGTGCGTCGTGCAGCGCGCGCAGTGCCCCGGGCAAGATGCCGGTGTGGATGGCGTCGGCGACGTAGCCGATGCAAAGGCCGCCCTCTTCTCCACGGCCCAGGCGACGGCCCAGGCTCTCCAGACGGTCGGCATGCCTCAGCAGCGCACGGGCTTCGGTCAGGAAGACCTGGCCGTCGCGGGTGAGCCGGATCCTTTGCTGGCCGCGCTCGAACAGGGCAAGACCCAGGTTCTTCTCGAGTTGCGCGATCTGCCGGCTGAGCGGCGACTGGGAGATGTGCAGCCGCTCGGCTGCCTGGCCGACGTGTTCGGTCTCGGCGACGCACACGAAGTAGCGGAGTTGTCGCAAGTCAAGCATGTAAGACCTCGAAGGACTCAAGTATGTCGAAGTAAGTCTTGGACAGTCTCAAGGTGTCGATCCTAGCCTCGAACTCGTCAGACCGGCGGAGCGCGCATATCGCGCGGCAAGCAGTCTCCGTCACAGCTCATGAAGCAAGGATCCGCACTATGTCCATCGAGTCCTTCCTGCCCGGCCATCTGGGATTCGGCACCGCGCCGCTGGGCAACATGTTCCGGTCCATCCCCGATGAGGAGGCTGCGGCCACCGTGGAGGCGGCCTGGGACAAGGGCGTCCGCTACTTCGACACCGCCCCCTTCTACGGCGCCGGCCTGTCCGAGATCCGGCTTGGTGACGTGCTGTCCGGCTACCCCCGCGACGAGTTCGTCCTGAGCACGAAGGTCGGCCGCGTCATCCTCGACGAGGTCGAGGATCCCTCTGGCCGCGACCTGGGCGAGAAGGGCGGACTCTTCGAGCACGGACGCCCGAACAAGATCGTCAACGACTACTCGGCCGACGCCACACTGCGCTCCATCGAGGACAGCCTCAAGCGGTTGAGGACGGACCGCCTCGACATCGTGTGGGTGCACGACGTCGCGCAGGACTTCTACGGCGACGAGTGGCTGGCCGCGTACGAGTCCGCCCGCACCGGCGCATTCCGGGTTCTGCAGAGGCTGCGCGACGAGGACGTCATCAAGGCATGGGGCCTTGGCGTCAACCGGGTCGAGCCCCTGGAGATGACGCTTGACCTCGAGGAACCGAAGCCGGACGCGTTCCTGCTCGCCGGCCGCTACACGCTGCTCGACCACGAGCGCGCCCTGCAGCGGCTGTTGCCGGCCGCCGAGGCCCGGAATGTCGACATCGTCGTCGGCGGGCCGTACAGCTCCGGTGTGCTGGCCGGCGGACAGCACTTCGAGTACCAGAAGGCCCCCGCCTCGATCGTCACCAAGGTGGAGCGCATCAAGTCACTCGCGGAGCAGCACGGCGTGGGCATCAAGGCGGCGGCGTTGCAGTTCTCCCTCGCCCACCCCGCCGTCACCGCGGCCGTACCCGGTGCCACCCGCCCGAGCCGCATCGCCGAGGACGTCGCCGCGCTCGGCGAGACCGTCCCGGCGGCTTTCTGGACGGCTCTGCGTGCGGAAGGGCTGATCGCGCCGGACGCCCCCCTGCCAAGCGCCTGACCCTCCACCTCGCCTGACAGGAGATGACCATGGCAACAACGACCGCGACCATCGACGTCCCCGTGTCCGCCGACCGCGTCTGGCAGCTCGTCGGAGGCTTCGGTTCCCTGCCCGACTGGCTGCCCTACATTCCCGCGAGCGAGCTCAGCGAGGGCGGTCGCGTCCGCAGCCTCACCAATGAGGAAGGCGGCGTCATCGTAGAGCGCCTCGAAGCGTTCGATGAGCAGGCGCGCACGTACAGCTACTCCATTCTCCAGGCCCCGTTCCCCGTCACCGGCTACCGCTCGACCCTCACCGTGCACGAGGTGTCCGGCGCGCAGAGCCGTGTGGAGTGGTCCGGCACCTTCACACCGGCGGGGGCAAGCGAAGGAGAGGCAGCCAGCCTGTTCCACGACATCTACACCAAGGGCCTGGCCGCACTGAAGACGACACTCGGCGCGTGAACAGGGGTACGGGATGTTCGGTGGCGCTGCGCGACTCCGCGGCGCCGCTGGAGAACCCCGAGGGGCCTTCGGTGCCCACCTGCTGTGGCGGGCGGGCACCGAAGGCCGGATGTGGGGAATGCGCCACCGGTGCGGCACTCCTCCTGCGATCTGCCCGGACCCGTTCTGCTCCCGGACTCTTGACCGCTCGGCTGAGGCGCCGATGGTCAGTTGACGTCGACGGCGATCCGGCCCAGCTCGCCGAGGTCGGCGACCAGCCGATCGCCGGCGCTGATCGCCGTCGGGGTGCACAAGGTTCCGCTCAGTACGATGTCGCCGGCTTCCAGCCGCGCTCCGTTGCGCAGCAGGTGTCCGGCCAGCCACGCGACCGCCTCGGCGGGGTCGCCCATGACGGCGGTTGCGTTGCCCGGCACCGTCCGGTTGTTGATCGACAGAGTGGTGGGGATCTCCGGCTGGTCCCAGGGTGGTGCGACGTGAGATCCCAGCACGGCGTGTGCCGCGTTGGTGTTGTCGGCGACCAGCATCGGGAGTGTCCGCGCGCCCCCGCGCCACCTGCTGTCGACGATCTCGAAGGCAGGTGCGACCGCGGCGGTGGCGTCATGGACATCGCGGGTGGTCACGTTCGGGCCCGGTAGCGCTTCGCCGAGGAGGAAGCCGATCTCGATCTCCACCTTCGGTTCGAACAGTCCGGCCGTGGACAGGGGCTGGCCTTCCTCGAGCAGCCGGTCGGCGAGCAGATACCCAGCCGCCGACTCGCCGGCACCGAAGGCATTTCGCGCAGGCTGCGAGGTGAGGCCGACCTTGTAGCCGATCACCCGATCACCGGCTTCGATCGCCAGGTCGCGGGTGGCGTGCTGGACGGCGTAGGCCAGTTCCAGCTCATCGAGCCAATCGGCGGTACCGGGGTGGGCAGGGGGCGCGCCGTTACCGGCTTGCCACAATCGCTGGGCCAGTTCCGGGATCAGCTCCGTCTTCACCGGTCGCTCCTCAGGTGTCGCTAGTGTCTGATATTTTGGACAGTGTCTGCTAGTTGGTGCTGGAGGAACTCATGGCCCGTCTGACCGCTCCGGCCCTTCGCCGGGGCCTGGACATCCTCGAAATGCTCGTCGACGAGGACGAGGGGCTGCGGGTTCCCGAGATCACGCGGCGGCTCGGGCTGCCGCGGGCCACCACGCACGAGCTCGTCAACACGCTGGCCGACCGCGGCTACGTCACCGTGTCCAAGGAGACCGGACGCGTCGCGCTCGGAATCAAGGTCCTGCGGCTCGGCGCGGGGTACGAGCGCAGCCTCGACCTCGTCGCGGTGGGGCGCGAGTGCGCGGCTGAGGTCGCGACCGCCTGCGGCGAGACGGTCCAGGTCGTCGTGCGCGACGCCGCGTTCGTCGTGTTCATCGTCCGCATCGACAGCACGCACCCGGTCCGCCTCGTGTCGCAGGCGGGCAGTCGACTACCGGCATCCTGCACCGCCGGCGGAAAGGCCCTGCTGAGCGCTCTGCCGGCAGCCGAACTCGACGCGCTGTTCCCCGACGACCGGGCACTGCAGAAGATGACGCCGAGCAGCATCGGCACCCGCCGGCGGCTGCTGGCCGACCTGGACGCGGCGCGTGAGCGCGGTTGGGCCGAAGAGAACTGCGAGTCCAACGACCACGCGGCCTGCGTCGCCGCGCCGGTGTACGACAGGTTCGGTGCCTGCGTGGCGGCTATGAGCATCTCGGTGCCTGTCGTGCGGTGGAGCGATTCCCAGAAGCAGCGCCACGTCGAGCTCGTCCTCGCGGGGGCAAAAGCGATGTCGCAACGCCTCGGGGCGCCCGGCGTTTCGTGAGCCGGTCCCCATTCACCGCTTTCCACCAGGGGTGATCACCGCACGGCCGGTGACACCTCGCGACAGCGCGGCGTACGCCTCGTTGATCTCCGGCAGCTCGTACTGCTCGCCGAGCAACCTGTCGAGTGGCAGGCGCCCGGTCTTGAACAGATCGACCAGCTTCGGGATGTCGATCGGGGTGTTGGCCGAGCCGTAAAGGCTGCCGATCAGCCGCTTCTCCTGCTGCACCAAGGGATTGATGGGCACGGGGACGGTGGCCCCCACCTTGCCGAGGCCAACGGCGACCACGGTTCCGCCGGTTCCCACGGTCTCGAATGCCTGCGCGAGGGTTTGCGGAGTGCCGACCGCGTCCAGCGACCAGGTCATCGGCTTCGGCGAGATCCTGGTGAGCTCGTCGGCCAGGTCGTGCGTGCGCACGTTGACCGCGTGGGTAGCGCCCAGTTCGAGCGCCTTTTCCAGCCTGGCGTCCACGGTGTCGGCCGCGACGATCGGGTTGGCGCCGATGAGCCGCAGGCCCATCACCGCGCTGAGGCCGACACCGCCGGCACCGATGACCACGACGCCCGCCCCGGTGGCGTCCTCCATGACGTTGAGCGCTGTGCCGGCCCCGGTCACCACGGCGCAGCCGGTGATCGCCGCGATCGCTGGTGGGACGGTCGGATCGATCACGACGACCGACCGGTCCGACACCACGCATTTCTCGGCGAAGCAGGACACTCCCATGAGGTGGTGGACCTTCTCGCCGTTCAGGCCCAGCCGCGACGTCCCGTCCAGCAGGCCGCCCGAACTCGCCTGCACCTTGCCCAGCGCGCACAGAGCGGGGCGACCGGTCATACAGAACGTGCAGTCGCCACACCGCGGGCGCCACAAGGTGACGACGGTGTCGCCGGGGCGGACCCGGGTCACGGCTTCGCCGACCCGCTCGACGACACCGGCTCCTTCGTGTCCGAGCACCGCGGGCAGGCGGCCGTTGAGATCGCCGTTCATGTAGTGCAGGTCGCTGTGGCACACCCCGGCGGCGAGCACGCGGACGAGGACCTCGCCCGGTCCGGGGTCGTCGAGGTCGACGTCCTCGACGGTCAACGGCGTACTGGGCCGGTGCAGTACTGCTGCTTTCATCGAGCCACGCCCCTTGTATGAAACTTCAGACGATGTCTTGCTGGTCGAGTATCAAGACGGAATCAGTCGCCGTCAAGGCTTTGACGAGGCTAAGGAGGCCATGCCACGGTGTACTAAGTGAGAGACAATGTTCGAAATATTAGACACAACATTGAGGGGTGTGCCTGATGACCGGTGCGACGAGCCCGCAAGTCCTTGCGCACAAGCTCGACACCGCCGCCGGCGCGTTCGAGCAGTGGAGCCGCCTCCGGCCGCCCGACCGCGCCCCGGTTCTGGAGGCCATCGCCTCGGCGCTGGAGGAGGCCGAGCCGAAGCTCGTGGTGCTCGCGGACGAGGAGACGTCCCTCGGGGAAGCCCGGCTGCACAACGAGATGGCCCGGACCGTGTTCCAGCTCCGGCTCTTCGCCCAGGTGGTGACGCGGGGCGAGTACCTGGGGGCGACGATCGACCACGCCGATCCGGCATGGCCGATGGGCCCGCGTCCCGATCTCCGCCGGGTGCTCGAACCTCTCGGCCCGGTCGTCGTCTTCGCCGCCGGCAACTTCCCGTTCGCGTTCAGCGTGGCCGGTGGGGACACCGCCTCGGTGCTCGCGGCGGGCTGCTCGGTCATCGTCAAGGTGCATTCCGGCCACCCGAAGCTTTCGGCCGCCACCGCGGAGGTTGTGCAGCACGCACTGGCCTCCGCCGGTGCGCCCGAGGGGCTCTTCGACGTTGTCTTCGGGACAGAGGCCGGCCGTGCCGTCATGGTGGACCCGCGGGTGAAGGCGGGTGCGTTCACCGGTTCGATCGAGGCGGGCCGAGCGCTGTTCGACATCGCCACCAGCCGACCGGAGCCGATTCCGTTCTTCGGTGAGCTCGGCAGCGTCAACCCGGTGTTCGTGACGAATGCCGCCGCCGAGCGGCGCGGGCCCGCGATCGTCTCGGAGTTCGTGGGGTCGTTCACGCTCGGTGCGGGACAGTTCTGCACGAAGCCCGGAATCCTGCTGGTGCCTGAGTCGGCCGAGCTCGTGGACCGGCTGCCCGGTGCGGTCCCGGACGAGCCGCTGACCCTGCTCAACGACCGCATCCGGGGCTCCTACGCCAGTGCTCTGGGGGAGTTGCGCGACACCGTGGGAGTGCGTGTCCTGGTGGATGGCCATCACGCGTCGCCGACGGTCCTGCGCACGACGTCGGCCGAGTTGCTGAGTGCTCCGCAGGCGCACCTCCGGGAGGTGTTCGGGCCGGCCGCGCTGGTCGTCGAGTACGCGGACGAGAGCGAACTGATCGAGGTGGCGAAGGTCATCGACGGGCAGCTGACCGCGTCCATCCAGGGTGAGGACGACGACGTGGTCGCAGGGGAGTTGATCCGGGTCCTGGCGGCCAAAGCCGGGCGTGTGCTGTGGAATCAGTGGCCTACCGGTGTTTCGGTCACCTTTGCCCAGCAGCACGGTGGTCCCTACCCGGCCACGACGGCGCCGGCCACGACCTCGGTAGGGACCGAGGCCATTTCCCGGTTCCTGCGGCCAGTCGCGTATCAGAACGTGCCGCAGCACCTGCTGCCGCCGGCGCTGCGCGACGCGAACCCGCTGGGGATTCCCCAGCGTGCCTGCTGAAGGCCGGGCTGCTGACGCGGAAACCCGTCGGGTGTGTGCTGGGGGCGCTGCCGACTGCGGTAGCGCCCCCGCTGGTGCCTCGCACCACCTGAGCGAATGCGATCGCATTCGCATCGCCGACCGGCGTCGGGTCCGGGCCCACGCCGTGGCTCGCAGGCCGTGCTCTGAGTGCCTGTCCTTCGACCCGGCTTCTCTGCCCCTGGCGCCGGGACAATCCCGCTTCCCGTTCAGGTGGGCAGGTTCCCGTGGCGCGCATGGATCGGGCATCGTCGTCCGCCCGCGGATCGCTCAAGGCACACGCACGTGATGCCGCGCGATCGCGGCGGTCGAGTTCAGGCCGAGCAGTTGCAGGCTGCGCGAGTACTCCTCGCGCAGGATCGTGATGGCGCGTTCCACACCGCGCTCGCCGCCGGCCATCAGGCCGTACAGGTAGGCACGGCCGATCATGACCGCGTCCGCCCCCAGCGCCATCGCGGCGATGATGTCCTGGCCGTGGGTGACGCCGCTGTCGAGGATCACCAGCGCGTCGGCGTCGAGCTCATCGCGGATTTCGGGCAGCACGGCGAGTGTGGCCGGTGTGCGGTCGAGTTGCCGCCCGCCGTGGTTGGACACGATCACACCGTCCGCGCCCGTCTCGATGGCGCGGCGTGAGTTGCGTCGGCTGAGAATTCCCTTGACCAGCAGCCGATGCGGCCAGCGAGCGCGCAGCCAGGCCAGGTGGTCGTAGCTAAGCGTCGGTTCGAACACGACGTCGGCGACCCGCACGGCGTCGATCGCGCCGCTGGCCATGCTGCTCAGCGACGCGAACGTGATCGGGGCGGTGGTCAGTTTGTTCAGCACCCAGGACGGGTGGCGGGCCATGTCGAACAGCGTCCGCGTGGTGAGCGACGGTGGGATCGTGAGGCCGTTGCGAACATCCTTGGGGTGCCTGCCCGCCACCGGGGTGTCGATGGTGAGGACCACGGTGGTGAACCCGGCCGCCAGCGCGCGGTCGAGCAGTTCCGCGTTGAGGCGCTCGTCGCGGGTCAGGTAGAGCTGGAACCAGTGCTCGCCGCCGGGAGCCGACGCGGCGATGTCCTCGACGGTGGAAGTGCCCACTGTGGACAGTGTGTAGGGCAGGCCGTGGCGGGCGGCGACGCGTGCGACCGCCGCCTCGCCCTCGTGGTGCATCATCCGGGTGTAGCCGGTCGGCGCGAAGATCAGCGGCATTGAGATCTCCCGCCCGAGCGCGCCCGTGGAAAGGTCCGGGTGGTCGACTGGGGACAGGTATTCCGGCACGAGCTCGACCGCCGCGAACGCGGCCGTGTTCCGCCGGGCGGTCAGCTCCGCGTCCGCCGCGCCGTCGACGTAGTCGAACACCGCGCGCGGAGTCGTGCGCATCGCCACCGCCCGCAGATCGCCGATGCTCAGCGCGGCGCCGAGTCGCCGTTCGACCGGGTTGAGAGTTGGTCGGCGCAGCCGGAGGAGCTTCCGGAGCTCGGTCCACCGGGGACGCTGTCGCGCGATGCGAGGCCGCTCGCGGGCTGAGGCCGGGACTGCGGCTGGAGCTTGGGGCTGGGTGGCGGTCACTCTCATGCCTCTCGATATGCGGATGCCAAAGGCCGTTCAGAGGACGACGAAATATTGGACTAAGTCTGAGAACTCGGATTGTGGTTTCAGGTATCGAGCGGAGTCAAGTCTTGACGTGCGGCTTCGGGCGGGCAACCATCTGCCTTGGTTGTCAGACGACGTCTTATATTTGAGACAAGGAGACGGAATGCGACTCGGTCTGCATGGGAAAACCGCACTCGTGTGCGCGTCCACGTCCGGGCTGGGCCGGGCGACCGCCCGGGCTCTGGCGGGAGAAGGCGTCAGCGTCGTGGTCACGGGCCGGTCGGGCGACCGAGCCGAGGAGGTGGCAGGTGAACTGCCCAACGCGGTCGGCGTGAGCTGCGACCTGCTCGCGGACGGTGGTGCGGAGCAGCTCCTCGCGGCTGCCCGCGAGGCTGTCGGCGACCTCGACATCCTCGTCCTGAACGGACCAGGTCCAGCTCCGGGGCCGGCCCGCGCCACCGACACCGCCGGGATCGAGCAGGCCATCGCCACCCTGGTCAAACCCCAGCAGATCCTGGTGCAGGGCGTCCTCCCCGCGATGCTCGAGAAGGGATGGGGCCGCGTCCTGAGCATCAGCTCGACGAGTGTGCAGGCGCCCCTGCCGAACCTCTCGCTGTCCAACCTCGGCCGGGCGGCGCTCGCCGGGTACCTGAAGACCCTCGCCACCGAGGTCGCTCCCCAGGGCGTGACGGTCAACTCCCTGCTGCCCGGGCGCATCGCGACTCCCCGCGCTCGGCAGATCGACGAAGCCACCGCCCAGCGCGCCGGCCAGTCGCTGAGCGAGGTGGAGGCCGCGTCCAAGGCCGCGATCCCGGCGGGGCGCTACGGCGAACCGGACGAGTTCGGCGCCGCGGCCGCATTTCTGTGCAGCGCACCGGCCGCATACATCACGGGCACTGCCCTCCGGTGCGACGGCGGCCTGGTGCCGGCTCTCTGACCCGGTCAGGCAGTTCCCCCGACTCCCAACGACGAGAGCGGTGAACCCGCATGAGCAACACCCACTTCGCAGCCGAAGCAGATGAACGACGCAACGAGGTGCCTCCGGCCGTCACCCGCAGAGCAGGGCTGGCCGGCATGATCGGCACCACGATCGAGTGGTACGACTTCTACATCTACGGTCTCGCCGCGGCGCTGGTCTTCGGCACGGAGTTCTTCCCCGAGTTCTCACCCGCGGCCGGCACGCTGGCCGCATTCGCCACGTTCGCGGTGGGATTCATCGTCCGCCCGCTCGGCGGTGTCATCTTCGGGCACTTCGGGGACCGCGTGGGGCGCAAGAACGCACTCATGCTCACGCTGTTCCTGATGGGCGCGGCGACCGTCCTCGTCGGCTTGCTACCTGGCTACCAGACCATCGGGATCTGGGCGCCGATCCTGCTCGTGACACTGCGCTTCCTGCAGGGCTTCGCCGTCGGCGGCGAGTGGGGCGGCGCGGTGACCATGGTTGTGGAGTCGTCGCCGCGCCACCGGCGCGGCTTCTACGGCAGCCTGCCGCAGATGGGCGTTCCCCTTGGTCTCGTGCTGTCGTCCAGCGTGTTCGCCGCGCTCTCCCTGCTGCCCGACGACGATCTCCTCACCTGGGGCTGGCGGATCCCGTTCCTGCTCAGCATCGTGTTGATCGTGGTGGGATTGTTCATCCGGTCCCACATGACCGAGACTCCGGCGTTCGTCCACGTGAAGGAGTCGGGGCGGGTGCGCAAGCTGCCGGCCGTGGAGGCGTTGCGCCACCACTGGAAGGCGATCGCCCTGACCGTCGGCATGTATGTCTCAGCCGGCGTCCCGTTCTACATCGTCTCGGTTTTCGTGCTGTCGTACGGTTCTGCCCACCTCGGCCTGTCGCGGAGCGTACTGCTGACGGGGATGCTCATCGCGGCCGTGGTCGAGGGGCTGACGGTGCCCTACTTCGGTGCGCTGTCCGACAAGCTCGGCCGACGTCCGGTGTTCCTGACCGCTGCCGCGTTCACCGCCCTGCTCGCCTTCCCGTTCTTCTGGCTGCTGGCGACCGGGCAGGTGGGACTCACCTGGCTGGCCATGCTGCTCGCGCTCGCAGTAGCGCACGCGGGTATGTACGGGCCCACCGCCGCGCTGTACGCGGAACTGTTCGGGCCGAACGTCCGGTACACCGGCACGTCGATCGGCTATCAGCTCGGCGGTGTCGTGGCAGGGTTCGTGCCGCTCGTGACGGGTGCCCTCGTCAACGCGGCAGGTGGTGCCTCCTGGCCGATCGCATCGCTGTGGGCTGTGGCGGCGCTGACCGGCCTGGTCTGCGCGTTGATCGTCCGGGAAACCCGGGGGCGCGACCTGCGTTCCGATCACGATGCGGGGCGCTGACCGCGGTCGAGCACGGGTTTCCGGACGGCCTGTGCCAGGGGTGTCGATTCGAAGGCGGGGCCGACCCTCGAGGAACCACAAGTCGGATTGGGTCGGCTTACCCCCTTCGGGCACCGTTTTGACGTGCACAGCCAGGTGCTTCTACTCCGATTCCGGCAGTGGGCGCCACGTGCCGTCGAGCGGAATGCCGGCGGCCGCCGCGATCCGGTCGCGTGATTCGACCAGTCGGGTCCTCAGCGCCGCCAGGTCCACGCCCACCAGCACGCCGTCGCGTTTGACCACGCGGCCGGCGACGAGAACGGTGTCCACCAGACCGGGATGGCCGGCGCTGACGATGGTGGCGACCGGGTCGGTGACCGGGAACACGGTCAGGTCGTCGGCGCGCAGCAGGACGAGGTCGGCGTCCTTGCCGGGCGTGATGCTGCCCGTTCGGGCGTCGAGCCCGCACGACTGGGCGGCATCGACGGTGGCGAACTCCAGCAGGTCCCGGGAGCGCAGGCCGCCGTCCAGGCCGCGCTGCGCGGCGAAGGCGGTACGCATGGTGGAGAACATGTCGCCGCCGACCGACGGGACGTCGTCGATGGACAGCGTCGGGCGCAGGCCGGCGGCCAACGCCCGGCCGGTCATGGGTGATCCGAATCCCATCTTCAGCTCGACGTCCGGGCTGATCGACACCGAACTGCCTGCGTCGGCGAGCATCCGTAGCTCTTCGTCGCTGATCCCGTTGGCGTGCACGAACGTGGTGGTGTCGCGCAGCAGACCGTGCTCGTGCAAGTCGGCGATCGGGCGCTGCGTCCCGGCGGCGACGGTGTGCAGGCTGGTGCGCAGGCCGAGTTCGGCTGCCAGCTCCAGCTCCCGGGCGACGGTGCCCATGCTGGTGTCATCGGCTCCGCGCAGGCCCAGCGCCATGGTGACCAGGCCGTCGCCGGGCAGGTCGGAGCGGACGCGGCGGATCTCGGCGTCGACGGGGGCGGGGGTGCCCCATCCGGCGCCCAGGCAGAAGATCGACCGTCCCGGCGCGTCCCGCAGAGCGGCGACGGCGGCGTCCTCGTGCTCGCGGCCCTGCGCGACGTGGTGCCAGTCCAGCATCGTGGTCACGCCGGAGTGCAGGGCCTCCAGGCGGCCGAGCAGGGTGCCCGCGTAGACGTCCTCGGGCTGGTAGTGGGGTTTGGCCGTGCCGTGCATGGCCGCCGCCCACTCGGGGAACGTCCAGTCCGCGCCGACGCCGCGGCATGAACGGCGGTGGGTGCCCGGATTCCCCAACTCCGTTCATCGACTGGAAGCCGGCTGCTCCAGCTCGTCGAGCCGTTTGCGGATCTCCGCGTTGACCGCGGACGCGTGCTCGGTCAGGTAGAAATGCCCGCCGGGGAAGGTGCGCATCCCGAACAGCGCGGAGGTGTGGTGCTTCCACCGCAACGCCTCGTCCACTGTGGTCTTCGGGTCGTCGTCGCCCACCAGGGCCCACACCGGACAGCTGACCGAGCGGTTCGGGCGCGGGGGATAGGTCTCGATCGCCTTGTAGTCGTTGCGGATGGCCGGCAGTGACATCCGCACGATCTCCTCGTCGTCCAGCGCCGCTCCGGTTCCGTTGAGCCGTCGCAGCTCGGCGAGCAAGCCCTCGTCGTCGCTTTCGTGGACCCGCTCTTCGCGGACGGTGCCGGGCGCGCGGCGGCCGGAGACGATTAGTGCCCGCGGTGGCCGGCCCGCGCCCAGCTCCAGCCGGTGCGCCACCTCGAACGCCAGCGTGGCGCCCATGCTGTGTCCGAAGAACGCCGTCGGCAGCTCGGGCTCGGACGCGAGCACCGAGGTGATCGCGTCGGCGTAGTCGTCGATCGTCTCGATGAACGGATGCCGGTGCCTGTCCTGCCTGCCCGGGTACTGCAGGACCACGACGTCGGCATGTGTGGAGTGCGCTGACGCCACCGGCCGGTAGAAGCTCGCCGATCCGCCCGCATGCGGGAAGCACACCAGCCGCACCGCGGCTTCGGGGGAGGGGAAATAGCGCCGCAGCCAGCTTCCTGGGGCTAGATCGGACACGGGCTTCCTCCGGGGGTTGGGGGCGTCAGCGCACTCGTCGCCGAGTACAGCAGCACGCGGACCGGGAAATTCCTAGTGTTGGCCGACCCGGGCGTGCGGCGCGCAGAACTTGTCGATTCCCTAGTTTCCGGCTGGATTTTCCCGGGATCGCGCTGGTTCCTTTGACATGCGGTGCGGGCGGCTGCAAGCGTCGGACACCGCTCCGGCCGGGCCGAGTCGCCCGGCGGACGCCCGTCGACCCGCCGGTGCCCGGCGCGCCTCGCCCCGCGCGAACCGCCTCCGCCGCGCCGCCCGCCGTCCGCACGGGTGCTTCGTTGTCGCAGGTGGTGGAAGGGGAACAGATGTCCCGACGTGCGCTGATCACCGGGATCACCGGCCAGGACGGCTCGTACCTGGCCGAGCACCTGCTCGCGCAGGGCTACCAGGTGTGGGGGCTGATCCGCGGCCAGGCCAACCCGCGCAAGTCGCGGATCAGCAGGCTGGCCGCCGACGTGACCTTCGTGGACGGTGACCTGATGGACCAGGGCAGCCTGGTCTCGGCGGTCGATCTGGTGCAGCCGGACGAGGTCTACAACCTCGGCGCGATCTCGTTCGTGCCGATGTCGTGGCAGCAGGCCGAGCTGGTCACCGAGGTCAACGGCATGGGCGTGCTCCGGATGCTGGAGGCGATCCGCATCGTCAGCGGGCGCGGCGGTTCGGGGGCGAACTCCGGGTCCGGCGGCGTCCGGTTCTACCAGGCGTCGTCGTCGGAGATGTTCGGCAAGGTGGCCGAGACCCCGCAGAGCGAGCGCACCACGTTCCATCCGCGCAGCCCCTACGGCGTTGCCAAGACCTACGGGCACTACATCACCCAGAACTACCGCGAGTCCTATGGCGTGTGGGGAGTGTCGGGGATCCTGTTCAACCACGAGTCGCCCCGCCGGGGCGCTGAGTTCGTCACCCGCAAGATCTCGCTCGCGGTGGCGCAGATCAAGCTCGGGCTGCAGGACAAGCTCTACCTCGGCAACCTCGACGCGGTGCGGGACTGGGGCTTCGCGGGCGACTACGTGCGGGCCATGCACCTGATGCTGCAGCAGGACGAGCCCTCGGACTTCGTGGTCGGAACCGGCCGGATGCACTCGGTGCGCGAGGCGGTGCGGATCGCTTTCGAGGCCGCCGGCCTGGACTGGGAGGAACACGTCGCCATCGACCCGGAGCTGGTGCGCCCGGCGGAGGTGGAGACGTTGTGCGCCGACTCCACGCGCGCTCGCGAGCAGCTGGGCTGGGAGCCGACCGTGGACTTCCGGGAGCTGATGACCATGATGGTCGAAAGCGACCTCCGGCAGGCATCGCGCGAGCGCGACTACGCGGCGGTGCTCTCCGCCGCGAGCTGGTGATCGACGGGTCCGCGGGCTGACGAGGCCCGGCCTGCCGTGGAGGATGCCTTCCACATCGGGCCGATCTAGGGATTTCCCTGCACTGGGTTGAGGAAACTGAGCGCATGCCGATGGGCAGGAAGCGCGTGCGACCGGCCCCGTGCTGACGTGAGTTCGCGCGCCCGGCGCGTTCGCCGTGCCCGGGCGCACCAAAACGCTCCTGGAACTGCCGCAGCGGGCGGGGCTCCGGCCCGTCCGCGGGGGCGGCCGCAGACGGGTTGAGGGTGGAAATGGACAACGAGCAGAAGCTCCGGGACTACCTCAAGCGGGCCGGCGCCGACCTGCGGCGGTCCCGCGCGCGTGTGCAGGAGCTGGAGGACGCGGCGCGGGAGCCCATCGCCGTGGTCGGCATGAGCTGCCGCTATCCCGGCGACGTGAGCGCACCGGAGGACCTGTGGCGGATGGTAGCCGAGGGCCGCGACGGACTCTCCGGGTTTCCCACCGACCGCGGCTGGGACGTCGACGAGCTCGACACCGCGACCCGCTCCGGTGGGTTCCTGCACGACGCGAGCGAGTTCGACGCCGGCTTCTTCGGGATCTCCCCGCGTGAGGCGCTGGCGATGGACCCGCAGCAGCGCGTGCTGCTGGAGGTGGTCTGGGAGGCGTTCGAGCGCGCGGGCATCGACCCGGCTTCGGTGCGCGGCAGCCGCACCGGTGTGTTCATGGGGGCGATGGCGCAGGACTACCGCGTCGGGCCGGCCGACGACGTGGACGGCTTCCAGCTCACCGGAAACAGCGCGAGCGTCCTCTCCGGACGGTTGTCTTACACCTTCGGCGCGGTCGGCCCGGCGATCACCGTGGACACCGCGTGCTCGTCCTCGCTGGTGGCGCTGCACCTGGCCGCGCACTCGCTGCGCGCAGGGGAGTGCTCGCTGGCGCTGGCGGGCGGGGTCACGATCATGTCCAGCCCGGCGACGTTCCTGGAGTTCAGCAGGCAGGGCGGGCTGGCGGCCGACGGGCGTTGCCGTTCGTTCGCCGACAGCGCGGGCGGTACCGGCTGGGCCGAGGGCGCGGGCGTGCTGGTGCTGGAGAAGCTGTCCGACGCGCTCCGCAACGGGCACGAGGTGCTCGCGGTGGTGCGCGGCAGTGCGGTGAACCAGGACGGTGCGTCCAACGGGCTCACCGCGCCCAACGGCCCGTCGCAGCAGCGCGTCATCCAGCAGGCGCTGGTGAACGCGCGGCTGTCGGCGTCCGAAGTGGACGCCGTGGAGGCGCATGGGA
Source organism: Saccharopolyspora erythraea (assembly GCF_018141105.1). NCBI lineage: Bacteria > Bacillati > Actinomycetota > Actinomycetes > Pseudonocardiales > Pseudonocardiaceae > Saccharopolyspora > Saccharopolyspora erythraea. Next base: position 3,194,328 of record NZ_CP054839.1, read on the forward strand.
CCGGCACCGTGCTCGGTGATCCCGTCGAGGCGCAGGCGCTGCTGGCCACCTACGGTCAGGAGCGGGACCGTCCGCTGTGGCTGGGTTCGGTGAAGTCCAACATCAGCCACACCCAGGCCGCCGCCGGTGTCGCCGGCGTGATCAAGATGGTCATGGCGATGCGCCACGGCGTGTTGCCCCGGACGCTGCACGTGGACGAGCCGTCGTCGCATGTGGACTGGAGCAGCGGCGCGGTGCGGCTGCTGACCGAGCAGATCCCGTGGACGCAGGGCGATCAGCCCCGCCGCGCCGCGGTCTCGTCGTTCGGAATCAGCGGCACCAACGCGCACGCCATCATCGAGCAGGCCCCACCGGTCGAGGCCGAGCAGACCGAACCCGCGGTGGCCGCGGAGGTCGTGCCGATCGCGCTGTCCGGCAAGACCCGCGAGGCGCTGGGTGAGCAGGCCGCCCGGCTGCTGGAGGTGGTCGAGGCCGGAGAACCACGGCCGTTGGACGTCGCGTTGTCCACAACGACGACCCGAGCGGCCCTGGAACACCGCGCGGTGCTGACTGCGCACGACCGTGATGACGTGCTCGCCGGGCTCCGCGCGCTTGCCGCGGGCGAGGACGCGCGCGGTCTGGTCCGCGGCACGGCGCAGTCCGGTTCGAAGCTCGCGTTCCTGTTCACCGGGCAGGGTTCGCAGCGTCTGGGCATGGGGCGTGATCTGCACGCCCGGTTCCCGGTGTTCGCCGACGCGCTGGAGTCAGTGCTCGCGCAGCTCGACACAGAGCTGGACCGCCCGCTGCGGGAGGTCATGTTCGCCGAGCCCGGCACCGCGGAGGCGGCGCTGCTGGACCGGACCCGCTACGCCCAGCCCGCCGTCTTCGCCGTCGAGGTCGCTCTGCACCGGCTCGCCGAGTCGTGGGGCCTGCGTCCGGACTACCTGGCCGGTCACTCCATCGGTGAGATCGCTGCCGCTCACGTGGCGGGTGTGTTCTCGCTGGAGGACGCCTGCGCGCTGGTGTGCGCGCGGGGCCGGTTGATGCAGGAGTTGCCGCCCGGTGGCGTGATGATCGCGTTGCAGGCTGCCGAGGACGAGGTGGTGCCGCTGCTGACCGAGCGGGTGTCGGTTGCGGCGGTCAACGGGCCGAGCTCGGTGGTGGTCTCCGGTGATGGCGACGAGGCGGCCGCGGTCGCGGGGCATTTCGAGGCGCAGGGTCGTCGGGTCAAGCGGCTCAACGTCAGCCACGCGTTCCACTCGCCGTTGATGGAGCCGATGCTGGCGGAGTTCCGCGCGGTCGTGGAACGGCTTTCGCCGCAGGAACCGCTGCTGCCGATCGTGTCCACCGTTTCCGGTGCTCAGGCCACCGCGCGCGAGCTCGCCACGGCCGACTACTGGGTCGAGCACGTCCAGCGGGCCGTGCGGTTCCACGACGCGGTGAGCTGGCTCGGCGACCACGGCGTGCGGGCGTTCCTCGAGTTGGGGCCGGACGGGGTGCTCTCGGCCGCGGTTCCGGACTGCCTCGCGGACTCCTCCGCGCAGGAGGCTGTCGCCGTGCCGGCGCTGCGCGCCAAGCAGGACGAGGTATCCGCGATCACGCAGGCCGTTGCGCAACTCCACGCGCATGGCATCGCGGTGCGCTGGACGGAGTTCTTCGCCGGAACCGGGGCCCAGCGGATCGAGCTGCCCACCTACGCCTTCCAACGCCGGCGATTCTGGCCGAAGACGATGCGCGCCCAGGACGGTGACGTGCGCTCGGCCGGACTCGGTGCCGCGCACCACCCGCTGCTGGCCGCCGCGGTCTCGCTGGCCGACTCCGACGGCGTTCTGCTCACCGGGCGCTTGTCCGCGCAGACCCATCCCTGGCTGGCCGACCACACCGTGGGGGGCACGGCCCTGCTGCCCGGCACGGCGTTCGTGGAGCTGGCGATCCGCGCAGGCGACGAGGTCGGCTGCGACCGGATCGAGGAGCTGACACTGGCCGCGCCGCTGGTGCTGCCGGAACGAGGCGGCGTGCAGGTCCAGGTATGGCTGGGCGGGCCGGACGGGTCCGGGCGGCGCTCGCTCGCCCTGTACTCGCGGCCGGACGGCGATGACGAGCAGCCGTGGACCCGGCACGCCGACGGCGTGCTCACGGCCGCCGGGCCGGCCGAGGCGGCCGAGTTCGGCCCGGAGTGGCCGCCCGTCGGCGCGCAGCCGGTGGAGCTGGACGGGCTCTACGAGCGGCTGGCTTCGGAGGGCTTCGGCTACGGGCCGGTCTTCCAGGGCCTGCGCGCCGCGTGGCGGCGCGGCGACGAGGTGTTCGCCGAGGTCGCGCTGCCCGACTCGGCGGGCTCCGACGCCGCCGCGTTCGGCGTGCATCCCGCCCTGCTCGACGCGGCCCTGCACGCTTCGGTGTTCGCCGGGTTCGGCGAGGACGACCGCGGCAGGCTGCCGTTCTCGTGGGAGGGCGTGACGCTGCACGCCGGCGGCGCTTCGACCGCGCGGGTGCGCCTGACCCGCGCCGGTGACGACGCGGTGTCGCTGGAGGTGGCCGAGCAGTCGGGCGCGCCGGTCGCGTCGGTGGAATCGCTGGTGCTGCGGCCCGCCGGGGAACGCCGTCTGGGCGCGACCGAGCGCGAGTCGATGTTCCGGCTGGACTGGTCGCCGGTCGCGCCGCGCTCGTCGGCGCCCGAGAACGTCGCGGTGCTGGGGGCTGATCCCCTCGGCGTGCGGGCACTGCTGGGTGAGGTCCCGTTCGTCGAGGACATCGCTGAGCTCCCGGACGAGGCCGAGGTCGTGCTCGTCCCCGTGCACGGTGGGACACCGTCGCCGGCGGCCGTGCACGAGCTGACCGCGCACGTGCTGGCGATCGCGCAGTCCTGGCTCGAGCGCTCCACCGGCGGGCGGCTGGTGTTCGTCACGCGCAGCGCGACCGGCGGCGACGATCTGCCTGCCTCGGCGGTGTGGGGACTGGTCCGCACCGCGGAGGCCGAAACCCCCGGCCGGTTCGGGCTGATCGACCTCAGCGGAGATGCCCGGAGCGACGCGGCGCTGCTGCCGCAGGCGATCGGTCTGGCCGACGAACCGCAACTGCGCGTGCAGGGGGCACAACTGCAGGCCGCGCGGCTGGTGCGAGCGTCGCTGCCAGAAGCCACCGCGCCGGAGTGGAACCCCGAGGGCACGGTGCTGATCACCGGCGGCACCAGCGGCCTCGGGGCGATGTTCGCCCGGCACCTGGTGACCGAGCGCGGTGTGCGGCACCTGCTGCTTTGCAGCCGTCGCGGTGCGGAGTCCGAAGGCGTGGGCGAGCTGGTCGGCGTGCTCGCCGAGCACGGGGCGGAGGACGTGCGGGTGGCCGTCTGCGACGCGGCCGATCGGGAGGCCGTCGCCGACCTGGTCGCCGGGATCCCGGCCGAGCACCCGCTCACCGCGGTCGTCCACGCTGCGGGCGTCCTCGACGACGGAGTGCTGGAGTCGATGACGCCGGAGCGGGTTTCCACCGTGCTGCGCCCGAAGGTGGACGCGGCCTGGAACCTGCACGAGATCACCCGCGGCCACGACCTCGACGCGTTCGTCCTGTTCTCCTCCCTGGCCGGGGCGGTCGGAGCCACCGGGCAGGCGAACTACTCCGCGGCCAACGCCTTCCTCGACGCGCTGGCCCGGCATCGGCGCGGCGCCGGGCTGCCCGCGTTGTCGCTGGCCTGGGGTCCGTGGTCGTCCTCGGGCGGGATGACCGGCGGGCTGGCCGAAACCGACCTGCACCGGCTGGCCGCCAGCGGGACCCCGCCGCTGGAGCCGGAGCAGGGCATCGCCCTGTTCGACGCCGCGCTCGGAGCAGGCGAGCCGGTGCTGCTGCCGGTGCGCCTGGACCTGCCGGTGCTGCGCTCGCGCGGCGGCGTCCCGGCGTTCCTGCGCGGCCTGATCCGCACGCCCGCGCGGCGTTCCGCGGTCACTGGCTCCGGCAGGGCGGCCGGGCTGGTGCAGCGGCTCGCCGCGCTCGACGCCGGAGAACGTCTCGAGGCCGTGCTCGACCTGGTGCGCAGCCAGGTCGCGGCGGTGCTCGGGCACGGCGGAGCCGACGACATCGAGCCCGACCGCGCGTTCCAGGACCTCGGTTTCGACTCGCTGACCGCCGTGGAGCTGCGCAACCGCCTGGCCACCGCCACCGGCCTGCGGGTCTCGGCGACCGTCGTGTTCGACTACCCGACCTCGCGGGCGCTGGCCGAGTACGTGCTGGGTGAGCTGGTCGGCGCGGAGTCCGCCGAAGACACCGCGGCACCGGTGGCGGTGTCCGGCGACCCGATCGTGATCGTCGGCATGGCCTGCCGCTACCCGGGTGGCGTGTCGTCACCGGATGAGCTGTGGCGGCTGGTGCGGGAGGGCACCGACGCGATCTCCGGGTTGCCCGCCAACCGCGGCTGGGATCTCGACGCGCTCTACGACGCCGACCCCGACAACCTCGGCACCGCCTACACCCGCTCCGGCGGGTTCCTGCACGAGGCCGCGGAGTTCGACCCCGCCTTCTTCGGGATGAGCCCGCGGGAGGCGCTGGCCACCGACCCGCAGCAGCGGCTCCTGCTGGAGTCGTCGTGGGAGGCCGTCGAGCGCGCCGGGATCGACCCGAAGTCGTTGCGCGGCAGCCGGACCGGCGTGTTCGCGGGGGTGATGTACAACGACTACGGCGCGGTTCTCGCGGGCGGGGAGTACGAGGGCCTGCAGGGCAGCGGCACCTCCGCGAGCATCGCCTCGGGCCGCGTCGCCTACACCCTCGGCCTGGAAGGCCCCGCGGTGACCGTCGACACCGCCTGTTCGTCCTCGCTGGTGGCGATGCACTGGGCGATGCAGGCCCTGCGCGCGGGGGAATGCTCGCTGGCGCTGGCCGGCGGTGTCACCGTGATGTCCACCCCGGCGGCGCTGGTCGAGTTCTCCCGGCAGCGCGGGCTTTCCCCGGACGGTCGCTGCAAGGCGTTCTCCGACGACGCCGACGGCGTGGGCTGGTCCGAAGGCGTCGGGATGCTGGTGCTGGAACGGCTCTCCGACGCCCGCCGCAACGGGCACGAGGTGCTGGCCGTGGTGCGCGGCTCCGCGGTCAACCAGGACGGGGCCTCCAACGGGCTGACCGCGCCGAACGGGCCCTCGCAGCAACGCGTGATCCGGCAGGCGCTCGCGAGCGGCGGTCTGTCCACATCGGACGTCGACGTGGTGGAGGCGCACGGTACCGGCACCCGTCTCGGTGACCCGATCGAGGCGCAGTCCCTGCTGGCCACCTACGGCCAGGACCGCGAGCACCCGGTGCTGCTCGGGGCGGTCAAGTCCAACCTCGGCCACACCCAGGCCGCCGCGGGCGTGGCGGGCGTGATCAAGATGGTCATGGCGATGCGCCACGGGGTGCTGCCGCGCACGCTGCACGCCGACGAGCCGTCCTCGCACGTGGACTGGGAGTCGGGTGCGGTCGAGCTGCTGACCGCCGAGACCGCCTGGCCGGACGTGGGCCGCCCCCGTCGCGCCGGGGTGTCGTCCTTCGGCATCAGCGGCACCAACGCGCACCTCGTTCTCGAACAGCCCGAGGCCGCGCCCGCCGCCGAGCGCGGCACCAGCGGCGGGGTCGTGGCCTGGCACCTCTCCGGCCGGACCCGCGACGCCCTGCGCGCTCAGGCGGCCCGGTTGGTCGCCCATGTCGAATCCGATCCGGATCTCGCCCCGGCCGACGTGGCGCATTCGCTGGCCACCACCCGCTCGGCCTTCGAGCAGCGCGCCGCCGTGGTAGGCAGCGACCGCGGCGAACTCCTCGGCGCGCTACGCGCGCTGGCAGCGGACCGGCCCGACCCCGCGCTGGTCGCCGGTGAGACCCAGCCGGGCAAGCTCGCGGTGCTGTTCACCGGGCAGGGCAGCCAACGACCCCGCATGGGACGGGAGCTCTACGACGGGCACCCGGTGTTCGCCGCCGCTCTGGACGAGGTGCTGGCGCATTTCGACGCCGGCTTCGACCGGCCGGTGCGCGAGGTCCTGTTCGCCGAGCCCGGCACCGCCGAGGCCGGACTGCTCGACCACACCGGCTACGCCCAGCCCGCGCTGTTCGCGCTGGAGGTGGCGCTGTACCGGCTGGTCGAGTCGTGGGGCGTCAAGCCGGCGCAGGTGGCGGGCCACTCCATCGGCGAGCTCGTCGCGGCGCACGTGGCCGGGGTGCTCTCGCTGGCCGACGCGTGCGCGCTGGTCTCCGCCCGTGCCCGGCTGATGCAGCGGTTGCCCATGGGTGGAGCGATGATCGCCGTGCAGGCCACCGAAGAAGAGGTGGCGCCGCTGCTCACCGGCGGGGTCTCCCTCGCCGCGGTGAACGGCCCGGACTCGGTGGTGATCTCCGGCGCGGACGAGGCCGTCGGCGCGGTCGCCGCGCGGTTCGCCGGCCGCAGGACCAAGAGGCTGTCGGTGAGCCACGCCTTCCACTCGCCGCTGATGGAGCCGATGCTCGCCGATTTCCGCGCGGTCGCCGAGGAGTTGACCTACCAGCGGCCGGAAATCCCGGTCGTGTCCAACGTGACCGGTGCGCCGGCCACCGAGGCGGAGCTGTGCTCGCCGGAGTACTGGGTCGAGCACGTGCGCGCGACGGTGCGGTTCGCCGACGGCGTGCGCGCCATGGCCGAGGCCGGGGCGCGGACCTTCCTGGAGCTGGGCCCGGACGGCGTGCTGAGCGCGATGGCGCAGGAGGTCCTCGGCGACGAGGCCGAGTCCGTGCCCGCCCAGCGCGCCGAGCGGGGAGAGGTCTTCTCGCTCACCGCCGCGCTGGCCCGACTGCACGTGCGGGGCGTCCCGGTGGACCTGTCGGCGATGTTCCCCGGTGCGCGGGTCGACCTGCCGACCTACGCCTTCCAGCGCGAGCCGTACTGGCCGGAGACCAGCGCGCTCGCCGCGCGCGTGGACGAGGACGACGAGCTGTGGGGCGCGGTCGAACGAGGTGATGGCGAGGAGCTCGCCGCGCTTCTCGGGCTGGAGGACTCCCAGCACGCCTCGCTGTACTCGCTGCTGCCCGCGCTGTCGTCCTGGCGGCAGGGCAGGCACGAGAAGGCGCTGCTGGACTCGTGGCGCTACCGCATCGACTGGCGCCCGCTGAGCACCCCGGCGCCGGCCGTGCTGGACGGCACCTGGCTGCTGGTCACCACCGAGGACGCCGAGCGCGGCGACGTGGTCGAAGCCCTGCAGGCGCACGGCGCGAGCGTGCGCGAGGTCGTGCTGGACGAGGACTGCCTGGACCAGCAGGCGATGGCCGAACGGCTGGCGGACCTGGAAGCGGTGGCCGGGATCGTCTCGCTGCTGGCGGCGGAGGAGCGGCCCGGCGCCGCGCAACCCGCGCTCGCCGCCGGGCTCGCGCTGACCGTGGTGCTCACCCAGACGCTCGGAGACCTGGCCCCGGACACGCCACTGTGGACGCTCACCCGGGGTGCGGTGTCGACCGGCCCCGATGATCCGGTCACCAGCCCGGCGCAGGCCGCGGTGTGGGGCTTCGGCCGCGTCGCCGCCCTGGAACACCCCCAGCGCTGGGGCGGGCTGGTGGACCTGCCCGCGAAGCTGGACCGGCAGGGCGGGGCGCGACTGGCGTGCGCGCTGAGCGGGCTCGACGGGGAGGACCAGATCGCGGTGCGCGCGTCCGGTGTCCGCGGGCGGCGGTTGCTGCACCACCCGATCGCCGGGAGCGCGCGCGAGTTCCGCCCGTCCGGGACGGCGCTCGTCACCGGAGGTACCGGTGCCCTCGGAGCGGAGGTCGCCCGCTGGCTGGCGCGCAGCGGGATCGACCGGCTCGTGCTCACCAGCCGCCGAGGTGCGGACGCCCCCGGCGCGGGCGAACTCGCCGCAGAGCTGCGCGACCTCGGTGCGCGGGTCCACATCGCCGCCTGCGACGTGGCCGATCGCGAGGCGCTGGCCGCGGTGCTGGCGGAGATCCCGCAGGAGCACCCGCTCACCGGAGTGGTGCACGCGGCCGGGATCGGGCAGGACAACCCGATCGCGCACACCGGCCTGGCCGAGTTCGCCACCGTCATGTCGGCGAAGGTGGCCGGGGCGGCGAACCTGGACGCGCTGCTCGGTGACCGCGAGCTGGACTTCTTCGTGTTGCTGTCCTCGATCGCCGGGGTCTGGGGCAGCGGCGGGCAGAGCGCATACGGCGCGGCGAACGCGCAGCTCGACGCGATCGCCGAGCACCGCCGCGCTCGCGGACTGACCGCCACCGCGATCGCGTGGGGGCCGTGGGCGGAGGCTGGCATGGCCACCGGCGAGGCCATGGCGGACTCGCTGCGCCGCCAGGGCCTCGGCATGCTCGCGCCGGAACGCGCCGTCGCCGAGCTCGCACGCGCCGTCGTGCAGCGCGACGTGGCGGTGACCGTCGCCGACGTGGACTGGTCGCGTTACCACCCGGTCTTCACCTCGGGTCGCCCGAGCCCGCTGCTCTCCGAGCTCCCCGGCGTCCGCGCGCTGGACGGGCCGGCCGATGAGCCGGGCGGCGAGGTCGCGGCCCGGCTGCGCGGGCTGGACCAGGACGAGCAGCAGCGCGTGCTGCTGGACCTGGTGCGCACCGAGGCCGCGGCGGTGCTGGGGCACGCCTCGGCCGACCGGGTGCCCGAGCGCCGCGCGTTCCGCGACATCGGCTTCGACTCGCTGACCGCCGTGGAGCTGCGCAAGCGGCTGGCGGCCGCGACCGGGTTGGCGCTACCGAGCACGCTGGTCTTCGACTACCCGAGCGCCCAGGCTCTGGCTGCCTTCCTGCAGGGCGAACTGGTCGGCGCCGCCGAGGAGAACCAGGTCGCCGCCGCCGCGGTCGCCACCGGCGAGCCGGTCGCGATCATCGGCATGGCCTGCCGGTTCCCGGGCGGCTCGAACACCCCGGAGCAGCTCTGGGACCTGGTCTCCGGCGGAGCCGACGCGATCTCCGACTTCCCGGTGGACCGGGGCTGGGACGTCGACCGGCTCTACGACCCGGACCCGGACCGGGCGGGCACCACGTACTCCACGCAGGGCGGATTCCTGCACGACGCCGGGCGGTTCGATCCCGGGTTCTTCGGGATCTCGCCGCGCGAGGCGCTGTCGATGGACCCGCAGCAGCGGTTGCTGCTGGAGACCACCTGGGAGTCCTTCGAGCGCGCCGGGATCGACCCGGACTCGCTGCGCGGCAGCCGCACCGGCACCTACGTCGGCTCCAGCTTCCAGGACTACGGCAGCGGCGCGACCGAAGGCTCCGAAGGCCACATGGTCACCGGCACCAGTCCGAGCGTGCTGTCCGGCCGGCTGTCCTACCTGTTCGGCCTGGAGGGCCCGGCGGTCACTGTGGACACCGCGTGTTCGTCCTCGCTGGTCGCGCTGCACCTGGCCTGCCAGTCGCTGCGCAACGGCGAGAGCGACCTGGCGCTGGCCGGCGGGGCGACGGTGATGCCGGTGCCCGACGCGTTCATCGCGTTCAGCCGCCAGCGGGGGCTGGCCCAGGACGGGCGGTGCAAGGCGTTCTCCGACGACGCCGACGGCATGACGCTGTCGGAGGGCGTCGGGATGCTGCTCGTGGAACGCCTTTCCGACGCGCGCCGCAACGGGCACGCGGTGCTGGCGGTGGTGCGCGGCTCGGCGGTGAACCAGGACGGCGCGTCCAACGGACTGACCGCGCCGAACGGTCCGTCGCAGCAGCGGGTGATCCGGCAGGCGCTGACCAACGCGCGCCTGTCGGCCACGGACGTGCAGGTCGTGGAGGCGCACGGCACCGGAACCGCGCTGGGCGACCCGATCGAGGCGCAGGCGTTGCAGGCCACCTACGGCCGCGACCGAGACCCGGCGAGCCCGCTGCTGCTGGGCTCGGTGAAGTCCAACATCGGCCACACCCAGTCCGCCGCCGGGGTGGTCGGCGTGATCAAGATGGTGCTGGCGATGCGGCACGGCGTGCTGCCGAAGACGCTGCACGCCGACCAGCCCTCCTCGCACATCGACTGGTCGCCGGGCACGGTGGCGCTGCTGCACGAGAACACCGAGTGGCCCCAGGCCGAGGTCCGCAGGTGCGGCGTGTCGTCGTTCGGCATCAGCGGCACGAACGCCCACGCCGTCCTGGAGCAGCCTTCGGCGGAAGACGAGACCGCTGCCGAACCGCGGGTCGTCGAGGTCCCGTGCGATGCGGTGCCGTGGGTGCTCTCGGCCCGGGGCGAGTCCGCGCTGCGTGCGCAGGCGGCGAAGCTCGCCGCCCACGTCGGCGGCGAGCGGCCGGTGGACGTCGCGCACTCGTTGCTGAGCTCGCGCGCCCGGTTCGAGCACCGCGCGGTGTTCGTCGGAACCGACCGCGACGAGCTGGTGAGCTCGCTGGAGACCTTCGCCGCGGGGCAGGCAGGGACCGGCGTGGCGCACGGGGTCGCCGAGGCCGACGGCGGGACGGTGTTCGTCTTCCCCGGCCAGGGCTCGCAGTGGGCGGGAATGGGCGCGCGGTTGCTGGCGGAGTCTTCGGTGTTCGCCGAGCGGCTCACCGAGTGCGCCGCCGCGCTGGAGCCGTTCGTGGACTGGTCGCTGCTGGACGTGCTGCGCGAGGCCGAAGGAGCGCCGTCGCTGGAGCGCGTGGACGTGGTGCAGCCCGCGTCGTTCGCGATGATGGTCTCGCTGGCCGCGCTGTGGGAGCACCACGGCGTCGTCCCGGACGCGGTGGTCGGGCACTCGCAGGGCGAGATCGCCGCCGCCTGCGTCTCCGGCGCGCTGTCGCTGGAGGACGCCGCGCGGGTGGTGGCCCTGCGCAGCCAGGCGATCGCCCGGACGCTGGCCGGTGCCGGCGGCATGATGTCGATCGCGCTGCCGGCCGCCGAGGTCGAAGCCCGCATCGGCGCGGGGCTGTCGGTCGCGGCGGTCAACGGACCGCGTTCGGTCGTGGTCTCCGGAGACCCGTCGGCGCTGGAGGATCTGCGGGCGGAGCTGACCGCCGAGGACGTGCGGGTGCGGCGCATCGCCGTGGACTACGCCTCGCACTCCGCGCACGTCGAAGCGCTCGAGGCCGAACTGCTCGACGTGCTCGCCCCCGTGGCGCCGCGAACCCCGAGCGTGCCGTTCTTCTCCACGGTCACCGGGGACTGGCTCGACACCACCGGCATGGACGCCGCCTACTGGTACCGGAACCTGCGTCAGACCGTGGGCTTCGAACCCGCCATCCGCGCTCTCGTCGAGCAGGAGCACGGGGTGTTCGTCGAGATCAGCCCGCACCCGGTGCTGACGATCGGCGTGCAGGAGACCGTCGAGGCGGCCGGGCGGCCGGTCGTGGCCTGCGGCACGCTGCGCCGGGACCAAGGCGGCGTGGACCGGTTCCTGCTGTCGGCGGGGGAGCTGTTCGCCAGGGGCGTCGCCGTGGACTTCGGCCCTGCGCTGGCCGGGACCGGGGCACGGCGTGTGGACCTGCCGACCTATGCGTTCCAGCACGAGCACCTCTGGGCCCTGCCCGCCGCGCCGGCGCCGGCCGTGCGCGAGTCCGACGCGGCGGAGGCGGAGTTCTGGGCCGCCGTCGAAGCCCAGGACCTCGACTCGCTGACCGATCGCCTCGACGTGGACGAGGACTCGCTGGCGGCGGTGCTGCCCGCGCTCTCGTCGTGGCGACGCGCACGCACCGATGAATCCACTGTGGATTCATGGCGCTACCGGGTCGTCTGGAAGCCGCTGAGCGGCATCGGTTCGGCGGTGCTGTCCGACACCTGGCTGGTGGTGACCGCCGCGGGAGTGGACGACTCGGCGGTGACCGCCGCGCTGACCGCCAACGGGGCGAGGGTGCGGCGCGTGGAACTGGACGAGTCGTGCCTGGACCGCGAGGCAGCCACCGCACGCCTGGCCGCGGAGATCTCAGCGGCCGAGGACGCCGAGCGGATCGCCGGTGCGGTGTGCCTGCTGGCGTTGGCCGAGCAGCCCACCACGCGCTACCCCGAGCTCCCGCTCGGCCTGGCGCTGTCGGTGACCCTGGTCCAGGCCCTCGGCGATGCCGAGGTCGAAGCCCCGCTGTGGCTGCTCACCCGCGGCGCCGTGGCCACCACCCGCGCCGAACGGGTCACCAACCCGGAGCAGGCGCAGGTCCTCGGCCTCGGCTGGACCGCCGCGCTGGAGCACCCGCAGCGCTGGGGCGGCGTGCTCGACCTGCCCGAGCACCTCGACGAGCGGGCCGGGCAGCGGCTGTCCGCCGCGCTGGCCGGGATCGGCGAGGAGGACCAGCTCGCCGTCCGCGCCTCGGGGGTCTTCGCCCGCCGCGTCGTGCGCGCCCCGGCGGGTGACCGCGCGCCGGCGCGCTCCTGGACCCCGCGGGGGACCACGCTGGTCACCGGAGGCACCGGCACCCTCGCACCGCATCTGGCGCGCTGGCTGGCCGAGCAGGGCGCCGAGCACATCGTGCTCACCAGCCGCCGCGGCGCGCAGGCACCGGGAGCGGCCGAGCTGCTCGCCGAACTGACCGAGCTGGGTGCCGACGCCGAGATGCTGCCCTGCGACCTCGGCGACCGCGAGTCGGTCCGGAACCTGTTGGCGCACCTGGAGAACGAAGGCCGCACGGTTCGCACCGTGCTGCACACCGCGGCGTTCATCGGCCTGGAGCCGATCTCCGAGGCCACGACCGAGTCGTTCGCCGACGTGCTGCGCGCGAAGGTGGTGGGCGCCCGGCTGCTGGACGAACTGCTCGACGACGACCGGCTCGACGCCTTCGTGCTGTTCTCCTCGACCGCGGGCATGTGGGGAAGCGGCAGGCACGCCGCCTACGTCGCGGGCAACGCCTACCTCGCCGCGCTGGCCGAGAACCGCCGTGCTCGCGGGCTGACCGCCACATCGGTCTCGTGGGGGATCTGGGCCGACGACCAGAAGCTCGGACGCGTCGACCCGGACGAGATCCGCCGCAGCGGGCTGGTCTTCATGCCCCCAGGGCTGGCGCTGGCGGGGCTGCGCGGTGCCCTGGAGCACGACGAGACCGCGCTCGCGGTCGCCGACGTGGACTGGGACCGCTACCACCCGGTGTTCGCCGCCGCCCGCCCGACCGCGCTGTTCGACGAGATCCCCGAGGTCCGCGCGATCGCGGAGCGGGCCGAGCAGGCCAGTGCGAGCGCCGTGGGCGGCGAGTTCGCCGCGGCACTGCGCAGCCGGCCGGCTGCGGAGCAGAAGCGGATGCTGCTCGATCTGGTGCGCGCCGAGGCCGCCACGGCCCTCGGGCACACCTCGTCGGAGGCCCTCGGCGAACGCCGCGCGTTCCGGGACGCCGGGTTCGACTCGCTGACCGCGGTGGAGCTGCGCAACCGGATCGCCGCGGCGACCGGCCTCACGCTGCCGACCACGATGGTCTTCGACCACCCGAACCCCTCGGCGCTGGTGGAGTTCCTGCGCACCGAGATCGCCGGGACGACCGCCGTGGAGACCGGCTCCACGACCGCAGGGGCCGTCGATGACGAACCGATCGCCATCGTCGGCATGAGCTGCCGCTACCCCGGCGGGGTCAGCTCTCCGGAGCAGCTGTGGGAGCTGCTGGTCAGCGGTGCGGACGTGATCTCGGAGTTCCCCGCCGACCGCGGCTGGGACGCCGAGGGCCTCTACGACCCCGACCCGGACCGGCAGGGCAGGACCTACTCCACGCGCGGCGGGTTCCTGCACGACGCGGCCGACTTCGACGCGGAGTTCTTCGGGATCTCCCCGCGCGAGGCGCTGGCGATGGACCCGCAGCAGCGCCTGCTGCTGGAGACCACCTGGGAGGTCTTCGAGCGCGCCGGGATCGACCCGGAACGGCTGCGCGGCAGCAGCACGGGTGCGTTCATCGGCGCGAGCTACCAGGACTACAACGCCAACGCCGCCGACGGCTCCGAGGGCCACATGATCACCGGCGCGCTGGCGAGCATCCTGTCCGGGCGGCTGAGCTATCTGTACGGGTTGGAAGGACCGGCGGTCACGCTGGACACCGCGTGCTCGTCCTCGCTGGTCGCGCTGCACCTGGCGTGCCAGTCGCTGCGACGGGGGGAGAGCTCGCTGGCGCTGGCGGGCGGAGTGTCGGTGATGTCGACGCCCAGCGCGTTCGTCGGCTTCAGCCGCCAGCGCGCGATGGCCGCCGACGGCCGCTGCAAGGCCTACTCGGACTCGGCCGACGGCATGAGCCTGGCCGAGGGCATCGGCCTGGTCCTGGTGGAGCGGCTGTCCGACGCGCGCCGCAACGGGCACCCGGTGCTGGCGCTGGTGCGGGGCTCGGCCATCAACTCCGACGGCGCGTCCAACGGGCTGACCGCGCCCAACGGGCTGTCGCAGCAGCGCGTGATCCGCGCGGCGCTGACCGACGCCGGTGTGCGGCCGCAGGAGGTCGACGTCGTGGAGGGCCACGGCACCGGCACGGCGCTGGGTGACCCGATCGAGGCGCAGGCGTTGCTGGCGACCTACGGGCAGGACCGGGAGCGGCCGCTGCTGCTGGGGTCGGTGAAGTCCAACATCGGGCACACCCAGATGGCCTCCGGAGTCGCGGGTGTCATCAAGATGGTCATGGCGCTGCGGCACGGCAGCGCGCCGCGCTCGCTGCACCTGGACCAGCCGTCCTCGCACGTGGACTGGTCGTCCGGGGCGATCGAACTGCTCGGCTCGCAGGCCGAGTGGCCCGACACCGGGCGTCCGCGCCGCGCCGCGGTGTCGTCGTTCGGGCTCAGCGGCACCAACGCGCACGCGATCCTGGAGCAGCCACCGGCGGCGGAGGAGCAGGCGGGGACGCCGATCGGCGGCGTCGTCCCGGCGCTGCTGTCGGCGCGCACCGAAACCGCTCTGCGCGCGCAGGCCGCGCGACTGCTGTCCGGGGCCGACGAGCTGAACCTGACCGATCTGGCGTTCTCACTGGCCACCGCCCGGTCCCGGTTCGAGCGGCGGGCAGCGGTCGTCGCGGCGGACCAGGCCGGGCTGCGCGCCGGGCTCACCGCGCTGCGCGATGGCCTTCCGGCCGGGAACCTGGTGCTGGGCAGGGCTTCCGGCGGTCGGATGGCGTTGCTGTTCACCGGTCAGGGCAGCCAGCGCGCCGGGATGGGCGGTCGGCTGTACGGCCGGTTCCCGGTGTTCGCCGACGCCCTCGACGAGGTGCTGGCCTGCCTGGACGCCGAACTCGACACCCCGATGCGGGACGTCCTGTTCGCGGAGGCCGGTACCGAGCAGGCCGCGCTGCTGGACACCACCGCCTTCACCCAGCCCGCGCTGTTCGCACTGGAGGTGGCGCTGTTCCGGCTGGTGGAGAGCTGGGGCGTGCGCCCGGACTACCTGGCGGGACATTCCGTCGGTGAGATCGCTGCCGCTCACGTGGCGGGTGTGTTCTCGCTGGAGGACGCGTGCGCGCTGGTCGCGGCCCGCGGCCGGCTCATGGGGGCGCTCCCCGAAGGCGGCGCGATGATCTCCATGCAGGCCGCGGAAGACGAGGTGGTGCCGCTGCTGACCGAGCGGGTGTCGGTTGCGGCGGTCAACGGTCCGCACTCGGTCGTCGTGTCCGGTGATGGCGACGAGGCGGCCGCGGTCGCGGGGCATTTCGAGGCGCAGGGTCGTCGGGTCAAGCGGCTCAACGTCAGCCACGCGTTCCACTCGCCGTTGATGGAGCCGATGCTGGCGGAGTTCCGGGGCGTCGCCGAGTCGGTCACCTACCGTGCCCCGACGATCCCGATCGTGTCGACCCTGACCGGCTCGCCCGCCACCGCGGAACGGCTGTGCACGGCCGACTACTGGGTCGAGCACGTGCGCGGCACGGTCCGCTTCGCCGACGCCGTGCGGTACCTGGCCGAGGCCGGTACCACCACCATGGTGGAGCTCGGCCCGGACGGCGCGCTGTCGGGCATGGCCAGGGAGACCGTCGGTGACGACGCGCTGCTGGTACCGGTGCTGCGCCGCGACCGCGACGAGACCGAGGCGATCACGACGGCGCTGGCCCGGCTCGAGGTCACCGGGCTGGACGTGGACTGGCCGGAGTTCTTCGCCGGCTCCGGAGCCCGTCTCGTCGACCTGCCCACCTATGCCTTCCAGCGCACGCGGTTCTGGCCGGAGCGGACCGCCGCGGAAGAAGCCGCGGTCGACACGGTGGACGCGGAGTTCTGGGCGGCGGTGGAGCGGTCCGACACCTCCGCGCTGGCCTCCGGGCTGGACTTGGACGAGCAGACCGTGCGCACGATGGTGCCCGCGCTGTCGTCCTGGCGCCGCAAGCGCCAGGAGAACTCCACTGTGGACGGATGGCGGTACCGCTGCACCTGGAAGCCCGTGCGCGGCGGGGACAGCGCACCCGGGGGCACGTGGCTGGTGCTGACGCCGGCATCGGTCGACGAGGACCGGATGAACCACGTGCTGGAAGCGCTCGGCGCCGACGTCGTGCGCGTCGAGGTGCCCCGCGCGGACCGCGCCGAGCTGGCCTGGCGGCTGCGGACCGAGGCCGACGACGCCGGTTTCCCGCACGGCAGTGATGGGTTCGCCGGAGTCGTGTCCCTGCTCGCGCTCGGCGGCGGCGAGACCGTGCCGGACGTCCCGGCGGGACTGCTGCTCAACACCGCGGCCGTCCAGGCTCTCGCCGACGCCGGGATCGACGCCCCGCTGTGGCTGCTGACCGGCGGAGCGGTCGCCGTCGGCCGGGCCGAGCAGGGCACCGTCCCGGAGCAGGCCGCGGTGTGGGGCCTCGGGCGGACGCTCGCGCTGGAGCAGCCGCAGCGCTGGGGCGGGTTGATCGACCTCCCGGCGAGCGGGGAGAACGTCGCCGAGCGCCTCGCCGCGGTGCTCGGCGGCAGCGAGGACCAGGTGGCCGTGCGGCCGTCCGGGATCTTCGCGCGCCGGCTCGTCCACGCCCCGGTCTCGGCGGAGGAGGAGAAGCCCTTCAGCGTCGGCGGGACCGCTATGGTCACCGGAGGCACCGGCGGAATCGGCCGCCGCGTCGCCCGCTGGCTCGCCGAGTCGGGCGCGCAGCATCTGCTGCTGGTCAGCCGCCAGGGTCAGGACGCCCCGGGTGCCGAGCAACTGCGCGCGGAGCTCGCCGAGCTCGGTGCGCGGGTCACGATCGCGGCCTGCGACGTCGCGGACCGGGACGCGCTGGCCGCGCTGCTGCGCGAGGTCCCGGAGGAGTTCCCGCTGACCACGGTGCTGCACACCGCCGGGGTCGTCGACGACGGCGTGCTCGACGCGCTGAGCCCGGAGCAGTTCCGGTCGGTGCTGCGCAGCAAGGTCACCTCGGCCCGCAACTTGCACGAGCTCACCGCCGGGGTGGACCTGTCGGCGTTCGTGCTGTTCTCCTCCACCGCGGGGACCATCGGCGGGGCCGGGCAGGGCAACTACGCCGCGGCCAACGCCTACCTCGACGCGCTGGCCGAGGCCCGCCGCGCGGCCGGGCTGCCCGCGACCTCGATCGCGTGGGGCCCGTGGGCGGAGGCGGGCATGGCCGTGGACGGCGGCGTCCAGGACCGGGTGCGGCGCGGCGGATTCAGCCCGATGGCACCGCAACGGGCCATCGCGGCGCTGCGCCGAGCCCTGGAGCAGGACGACACCGTGCTCGCGGTCGCCGACGTCGACTGGGAGCGGTTCGTCGCGGCCTTCGCCGCCACACGGCCGAACCCGCTGGTCAGCGACCTGCCGGAGGTTCGTGAGAGCCGCGCGGACGAGGCCGTCCCGGTCTCCGGCGGACTGACTGCGCGACTGGCCGACCTACCGGCGCCTCAGCGCCGCCCGGTCGTGCTGGACCTGCTGCTGGCCCAGGTCGCGGTGGTGCTCGGGCACTCCGATCCCGCGGCGATCGACGTGGAGCGCGCCTTCAGCGACCTCGGGTTCGACTCGCTGACCACGGTCGAGCTGCGCAACGCGCTGGCCGCCGCGACCGGGCTCGACCTGCCGTCCACCCTGGTCTTCGACCACCCGACGCCGCTGGCCCTGGCGGACTTCCTGCTGGCCGGGCTCGTCGGCTCCCTGCCGCAGGACGCGCCCGCCGCTCTCACCCGGACCGACGACGACCCGATCGCCATCGTCGGCATCGGCTGCCGCTTCCCCGGCGGAGTCCGCTCCCCGGAGGACCTGTGGGAGCTGCTGGCCTCCGGCGGTGACGCGATCGGCCCGTTCCCGACCGACCGGGGCTGGGACCTCGACGCGCTGGCGGCGGGGGCCTCAGCCACCCGCGAGGGCGGGTTCCTGGACGGCGTCGCCGACTTCGACGCGCCGTTCTTCGGGATCTCCCCGCGTGAAGCCCTGGCCATGGACCCGCAGCAGCGGCTGCTGCTGGAGACCACCTGGGAGGCGCTGGAGCGGGCCGCGATCGACCCGGAACGGCTGCGCGGCAGCGACACCGGCGTGTTCGTCGGCACCAACGGTCAGGACTACGCCGACCTGCTGCGCAAGGCGGCCGCGGACGTGCAGGGCCACGTCGCCACCGGCAACACCGCCAGCGTGATGTCCGGGCGGCTGTCCTACACCCTGGGCCTGGAGGGACCCGCGGTCACGGTGGACACCGCGTGCTCGTCCTCGCTGGTCGCGCTGCACTGGGCCGCGAACGCGCTGCGCGGCGGCGAGTGCTCCCTGGCGCTGGCCGGCGGCGTGTCGGTGATGTCGGGGCCGGACTCGTTCGTCGAGTTCAGCACGCAGAGCGGGCTCGCCCCGGACGGGCGCTGCAAGGCGTTCTCCGACGCCGCCGACGGCACCGCCTGGTCCGAGGGAGTCGGGATTCTGGTGCTGGAGCGGCTTTCCGACGCGGTGCGCAACGGGCGCGAGATCTGGGGCGTGGTGCGCGGCGGCGCGGTCAACCAGGACGGTGCCTCCAACGGCCTGACCGCACCGAACGGGTTGGCGCAGCAGCGGGTGATCCGGCGGGCGCTGGCCGACGCTGGACTGTCCACGATGGACGTCGATGTGGTGGAGGCGCACGGCACCGGCACCCGGCTCGGTGACCCGATAGAGGCGCGGGCGCTGCTGGCGACCTACGGCCGCGAGCGTTCCGAGCCGCTGCTGCTGGGCGCGGTCAAGTCCAACCTCGGCCACGCCCAGGCCGCCGCCGGGGTGGCGGGCGTGGTCAAGGCCGTACTGGCGATGCGGCACGGCGTGCTGCCGAAGACACTGCACGCCGAGAACCCCACCACCCATGTCGACTGGGAGACCGGCGCGATCGAGCTGCTGAGGGCCGAGACCGCCTGGCCGGACGCGGGTCGTCCGCGCCGGGCCGGGGTGTCGGCGTTCGGCGTCAGCGGCACCAACGCGCACCTGATCGTCGAGCAGGCGCCCGAGCACACCGCGGCACGTCCAGAGCCGCGCGTGCGGCCGCAGATGGTGCCGTGGGTGGTGTCCGGGCGGTCCGGACCCGCGCTGGACGCGCAGATCGAGCAGCTGACCGGGTTCGCGGCAGGCTCCGACGAGTCCGCAGTGGACATCGCCTACTCGCTGGCCACCGGGCGCGCTGCGCTGCGGCACCGGGCGGTGCTGCTGTCCACTTCAGACGGTGTTGTCGAGGCGGCGCGCGGGGTCGCGGAGGCGGCGGGCGGCCGCAGCGCCTTCCTGTTCTCGGGTCAGGGTTCGCAGCGGGTGGGGATGGGTCGTGAGTTGTGCGGCCGGTTCCCGGTGTTCGCTGAGTCTTTGGATGAGGTGTGTGCTCATCTGGACTTGGAGCTGGATCGTCGGTTGCGGGAGGTGATGTTCGCTGAGGAGGGCTCTCCGGAGTCGGCGTTGTTGGATGAGACGGGGTGGACGCAGCCGGCGTTGTTCGCCTTCGAGGTGGCGTTGTACCGGCTGGTCGAATCCTGGGGCATCGTGCCGGATCACGTGACCGGTCACTCGGTGGGAGAGATCGCCGCGGCGCACGTCGCCGGTGTGCTCTCGCTCCCGGACGCCGCGAAGCTCGTGGCCGGACGAGCGCGGTTGATGCAGGCTCTCCCGGCGGGCGGAGTCATGGTGTCGGTGCAGGCCGCCGAGGACGAGGTCCTGCCATTGCTGACCGAACAGGTGTCGGTCGCCGCGGTCAACGGCCCGGAGGCCGTGGTCGTCGCGGGTGAGGCCGAAGCCGCCCGAGCCGTCGCCGCGCACTTCGCCGAGCAGGGCCGCCGGACCCGCGAGCTCCCCGTCAGCCACGCCTTCCACTCGCCGCTGATGGACCCGATGCTCGGCGATTTCCGCCGCGTGGCCCGCGGACTGTCCTTCGAGCCACCGCGAATCCCGGTCGTGTCGAACCTGACAGGTGAAGTCGCCACCGCCGAGCAGCTGTGCGACCCGGAGCACTGGGTCCGTCACGTCCGCCGCCCGGTGCGCTTCGCCGACGGCGTGCGCAGCCTGCGCGACCACGGCGTCACCCGCTTCCTGGAAATCGGCCCGGACGGCGTGCTGACCGCCCTCGCGCAGCAAAGCCTCGCCGACGCCGAGGCGCCACTGCTGGTCGCGTCGCTGCGCAAGGACCGGGGCGAGGAGATCGCACTGACGACGGCGCTGGCCCGCCTGCACACCGCAGGCGTGCGGATCGACTGGGAGGCGTTCTTCGACGGCACTGCCGCTCGAACGGTCACCCTGCCCACCTACGCCTTCCAGCGCGAGCGGTTCTGGCCGGAACCGGCGGTGCACGCCGATCCGCTGGACGGCGAGTTCTGGACGGCCGTGGAAAGCGAGGATCTGGGCTCGCTCGCGCAGACCTTGGACGTCGACGACGAGGCGCTGTCGAGCGTCGTCACGGCCCTGTCGTCCTGGCGGCGGGAACGCCACGAACAGTCCGTTGTGGACGAATGGCGTTACGTCACGACGTGGAAGCCGCTGCCGGCGCCGCCGCCGAGCGGGGCGTCGCGGGGCGACTGGCTGGTGCTGGTGCCGGAGGGTGCCTCGGACGACTGGACCCGAGCGGTCCGCGATGCGCTGTCCGGTGCGGAGTTCCGCGAAGTCAACGCCGGTGCGCTGCCGGATCTCGCCGGCGGTTATGCGGGTGTCGTCTCGTTGCTGGGTGCTCGCCCGGTGGAGTTGCTGTCCGCGCTGGAGGCGCGAGGTGTCTCGGCGCCGCTGTGGCTGCTCACCCGCGGCGCCGTCGCGGTCGGGGCCTCGGAGGAGCCCGGCGCCGAGGCCGAGCTATGGGGCCGCGGACACGTCGCGGCGCTGGAGCACCCGGCGCGCTGGGGAGGACTGGTCGATCTGCCGGAACAGCCCGAGGAGCGGGCCATCTCCCGGCTGCCCGGTGTGCTCGGTGGTGAGGAAGACCAGGTGGCGGTACGTGCCACCGGCGCGTTCGGACGCAGGCTGGTGCACGCCCCGGCGCCCGGCTCCTCCCCGTGGCATCCCCACGGCACCGTCCTGGTGACCGGCGCCGAGGATGAGGCCGGTGGTCACCTCGCCCGCTGGCTCGCGGACAGCGGAGCCGAGCACGTGGTGTTTCTCGGAACCGGCCCGCAGCTCGATGTGCCCACCACGGTCCTCGACTGCGACCCGGCCGACCGCGAGGCGCTGGCCGGCGCCCTGGCGGAGCTGACCGGACTCACCGCGGTGTTCCACACCGGAACCGCGCAGGTCGCGGAGAACCTGGACGCGCTGACGGCCGGGATGCAGCTCGAAGCCTTCGTGCTGATGTCCTCGATCGCCGCCACGTGGGGCGTGCGCGGTCGCGCCGAGGACGCAGCGGCCGGCGCTCGGCTCGAAGCCCTGGCCAGGCGGCGACGGGCCCGCGGGCTGCCCGCTCTGCTGGTGTCCTGGAGCGCATGGGACGTCGCGGAGAACGAGGCCGCGGCGCACCAGCGGTTCAACGGGCTCGCGGCGCTGGCTTCGCGGCGGGCGCTGACCGCCCTCGGCCGCGCCATCGGCGGCGACGAGACGGTGCTGACCATCGCCGACGTCGATTGGCCGACGTTCGCTCCCGCGTTCACCGCCGAGCGGCCGAGCCCGCTGCTGGCCGAACTGCCGGAGGCCGTGCGGGACGAGCCCGGCGCGAACGCGCTGCGCAAGGACCTCGCGGATATGCCGGAGTCCGAGCGCACCGAGCGCATCCTCGAGCTGGTCCGCACCTCCGCCGCCCGCGTGCTCGGCTTCGCCGACCCCGAAGCGCTGGAAGGGGAGCTGGCGTTCCGCGACCTCGGCTTCGACTCGCTCACCGCCGTGGACCTGCGCAACATCCTCACCGCTGAGACAGGGCTGGCGCTGCCAGCCACGCTCGTCTTCGACCACCCGACCCCCAACGCCCTGGCCGCGCACCTGAACTCCGAGCTCAGCGGTACGAGAACGGAGGCCGCCGCCGCGGCTCCGGTCGCGGTCGAGGACGACCCGGTCGTGATCGTCGGCATGAGCTGCCGCTATCCCGGCGGCGTCCGCTCGCCGGAGGACCTGTGGCGGCTGCTGCGCGACGAGGTCGACGCCATCGGCCCGGCACCGACCGACCGCGGCTGGGACCTGTCGGCGATGGCGGTCCGGGAAGGCGGTTTCCTGCCCGGCGCCGCCGACTTCGACCCCGGGTTCTTCGGCATCTCCCCGCGCGAGGCGCTGGTGATGGACCCGCAGCAGCGGATCACGCTGGAGGCGGCGTGGGAGGCGCTGGAACGCGCCGGCATCGACCCCGCTTCGCTGCGCGGCACCGACGCGGGCGTGTTCGTCGGTGGCGGCACCGGTGACTACCAGCCGCCTGCCGGGCAGATCGGGCACGCCAGGACCGCGCAGTCGGCGAGCCTGATCTCCGGACGCCTCGCCTACACGTTCGGCCTGGAGGGCCCGACCGTCACGGTGGACACCGCCTGCTCGTCCTCTCTGGTCGCGCTGCACCAGGCCGCCCAGGCACTGCGCACCGGGGAGTGCTCGATCGCGCTTGCCGGCGGGGTCACGGTGATGTCGAGCCCGGTCGGGTTCGTGGAGTTCGGCGAGATGGGGGCGCTGTCGCCGGACGGGCGCTGCCGCGCGTTCGCCGAGGCCGCCAACGGCACCGGCTGGGCCGAAGGCGTCGGGATGCTTGTGGTCGAGCGGTTGTCCGACGCGCGGCGCAACGGGCACGAGGTGCTCGCGGTGCTACGCGGTTCGGCGATCAACTCCGACGGCGCCTCCAATGGGCTGACCGCGCCGAACGGGCTGGCGCAGCAGCGGGTGATCCGCAAGGCGCTGGCCGACGCGGGCCTGCCCGGCGGTGAGGTCGACGCGGTGGAGGCGCACGGCACCGGCACCCGCCTCGGTGACCCGATCGAGGCGCAGGCGTTGCTGGCGACCTACGGGCAGGACCGGGAGCGGCCGCTGCTGCTGGGGTCGGTGAAGTCCAACATCGGGCACACCCAGTCCGCCGCAGGCGTCGCCGGGGTGATCCGGACGGTGCTGGCGATGCGCCACGGCGTGCTGCCCAGGACGCTGCACGTCGACGAGCCCTCCACCCACGTGGACTGGAACTCGGGCGCGGTGCGGCTGCTGACCGGGGCCACTCCCTGGCCGGAGACCGGGCGCCCGCGGCGAGCCGCCGTGTCGTCGTTCGGCGCCAGCGGCACCAACGCGCACGTCGTGCTGGAACAGGCGCCGGCGACCGAGGTGGCCGAGCCCGTCGAGTCCCCGGCGACCGTGGTGCCGGTGGTCGTCTCGGGCCGCACACCCCAGGCTCTCCGGGCACAGGCCGCGCGGCTCGCCGGGCACGAGGGCGCACTCGCCGACCTCGCGCATTCGCAGGCCACGACCCGTGCGCACTTCGAGCACCGGGCCGCGGTGCTGGCCGAGGACCGCGACTCCCTGATCGCCGGGCTCACCGCGCTGGCCGAGGACCGCGCGGTCGGCAACGTGCTGCGCGGCGATGCCTCGCGGCCCGGAAAGCTGGCGTTGCTGTTCTCGGGCCAGGGTTCGCAGCGTGTGGGGATGGGTGCTGAGTTGTGTGGTCGGTTCCCGGTGTTCGCTGAGTCTTTGGATGAGGTGTGTGCTCATCTGGATCTGGAGCTGGATCGTCGGTTGCGGGAGGTGATGTTCGCTGAGGAGGGTTCTGCTGAGGCGGGGTTGCTGGATGAGACGGGGTGGACGCAGCCGGCGTTGTTCGCCTTCGAGGTGGCGTTGTACCGGCTGGTCGAGTCCTGGGGCCTGCGACCGAGCTTCCTGGCCGGGCACTCCATCGGTGAGCTCGCCGCCGCGCACGTGGCGGGGGTCTTGTCGCTGGCGGACGCGGCGAAGCTGGTGGCCGCGCGGGCGCGGTTGATGCAGGCGCTCCCGGATCGGGGAGCGATGATCTCGGTGCAGGCCACCGAGGACGAGGTGCTCCCACGGCTGACCGAGCAGGTGTCGGTCGCCGCGATCAACGGTCCCGGCTCCGTAGTGATCGCCGGGGCGGAGGCCGAGGTCGCCCGGATCGCGGACGAGCTCGCCGCGGAGGGTCGCAGGACCCGGCGCCTGCGGGTCAGCCATGCGTTCCACTCGCCGCTGATGGACGCCATGCTCGATGACTTCCGGCGCGTCGCACGGGAAGTCACCTATGACGCCCCGCAAGTGCCGGTCGTGTCGAACCTGACCGGTGACATCGCCACCGCCGAGCAGCTGTGCGACCCGGAGTACTGGGTGCGGCACGTGCGGCACGCGGTGCGCTTCGCCGACGGCGTGCGTACCCTCGCCGGTCGCGGCGTGCGCACCTTCTGCGAGCTCGGGCCGGACGCGGTGCTCTCCGCGCTGGTCACCGGCACGCTGGGGGCGGACGCCACGGCGGTCCCGGCCACGCGCCGCGACCGCGGCGAGGAGGCGGTCCTGGTGTCCGCGTTGGCCGAACTGCACGTCTCGGGCGCCTCGCCGCGGTGGTCGGAGTTCTTCGCCGGAACCGGTCGCCGGGTGGACCTGCCGACCTACGCCTTCCAGCACGAGCGCTTCTGGCCCGAGGCCCCCGAGCCCGAAGTCGCCGCGGAGGCATCGGACGAGACCTTCTGGAACGCCGTGGCGGAGGAGGACTTCGCCTCGCTCGCCAAGCGGCTGGACGTCGAGGACGAAGCCCTGGCGAAAGTCCTGCCGGCGTTGTCGGGCTGGCGCAAGCAGCACCAAGAGGAGTCCATCGTGGACTCCTGGCGGCACCGCTTCCACTGGAAGCCGCTGATCGCGAAGCCCTCGGCGCCACCGAGCGGGGACTGGCTGGCGGTGCTGCCCGAGGGCCTCGCGGACGAGTGGACCGAGCAGGTCCTCGGTGTGCTCGGTGCCTCGAAGCGCATCGAGGTCGGCGAGATCAGCCGCGCTGAGCTCACCGAGCGGTTGCGCGGGTGCTCGGCCACCGGTGTCGTGTCGCTGCTGGCCCTGCGGGATTCCGGCAACACCGTGCCGCAGGCACCGGCGCTGACCGCGACGCTGCTGCAGGCACTGGGCGATGCGGGTATCGACGCTCCGCTGTGGACGGTCACCCGCAGCGCGGTCTCCACCGGATGCTCGGAGGCCCCGGCGAACCCGGCGCAAGCCGGGGTGTGGGGGCTCGGACGGGTCGCCGCACTGGAGCACCCGGACCGCTGGGGCGGCCTGGTTGACCTTCCCGAACGGCTCGAAGCCAGGGTGACCGAGAGGTTCGCCGCCGTGCTGGCCGGGATCGACGGGGAGGACCAGGTCGCGGTGCGCTCCTCGGCGGTCTTCGGCCGGCGGCTGGTTCCCGAGCCGCAACGGCCGCGGACGAGCTGGTCGCCCACCGGCACCGTGCTGGTCACCGGCGGTACCGGCTCCCTCGGCGCGCGGGTCGCGCGCTGGCTCGCCGAGAACGGCGCGCGGCACCTGGTGCTGCTCAGCCGCAGCGGCCTGGACGCGCCCGGAGCGGCCGGACTCCGTGACGAGCTGGGGGCGATCGGGGCCTCGGCGGTGATCGAAGCCTGCGACGTGACCGACCGCGCCGAGCTGGCGGCGGTACTCGACCGAATCCCCGAGGAGCACCCGCTGACCGGCGTGGTGCACGCGGCCGGGGTGCTCGACGACGGGATCATCGACGGGCTCGCCCCCGAGCGGTTCGCTCCGGTGCTGCGCACGAAGGTGGCGTCGGCGCTGCATCTCGACGAGCTCACTCGCGACCGCGGTCTGACGGCCTTCGTGCTGTTCTCCTCGGCCGCGGCGGCGGTCGGCAACGCCGGACAGGCCAACTACGCGGCGGCCAACGCGGTGCTCGACGCGCTCGCCGAACGGCGCAGGGCGGAGGGCCTGCCCGCGACGTCCATCGCGTGGGGAGCGTGGGCCGGCGACGGCATGGCCGCCGGGGCGCGGGCCGGCGACGGCGCCCGTCGCACCGGGATCGCCGCCATGGCACCGGAGCTGGCGCTCAAGGCCCTGGGCGAGCTGGCGGTCGGCGACCTCGCCGCTCCGCTCGTGGCCGAAGTGGACATGGACAGGTTCGCGCGGACGTTCACCGTCGCGCGGCCGAGCCCGCTGCTGCGGGACCTGCCCGGCTACGCCGAACCCGCCGCGGCGACCGAACAGGTCCCGGTCGGCGGAGGCTCGTCGCTTCGCGACGAGCTGACCGAGCTGCCCGCGGGACGGCGGATGGACGTGGTGCTGGACCTGGTGCGGGCCCGCTGCGCGGACGTCCTCGGGCACACCGGGGCCGATGCGGTCGGAGCGCAGCGGGCGTTCCGCGACCTCGGGTTCGACTCGCTGGCCGCCGTCGAGCTGCGCAACCGGCTCGGCGCCGCCACCGGCCTGAGCCTGGCCGCGACGCTGGTGTTCGAGCACCCGACGCCGGCCGCGCTGGCCGGGCACCTGCTCGACGAGCTCGGTCTCGACGACGCCGGGTCCGAAGGTCGCCGGGAGGACCCCGGCGGCGTGGGCCGTGAGGAGACCAGGATCCGGCGGCTGCTGGCCGCGGTGCCGCTGGAGCGGCTGCGGGACGCCGGGGTGCTGGATTCGCTGCTCACCCTCGCCGAACAGCAGGGCGCCGACGGCGATGGCACGAACGGAGCGGAGGACGCCGACGAGTCGGTCGACTCCATGGCGCTCGACGACCTGGTGCGCGCGGCGCTGGAGGGCGCCGACGAGACGGACTGACCCGACCGACTGATCCGACCGACTGATCCGAGACCGACGGAGCGGGATGATGACCTCCAACGAGCCGACCGCGCACTCCCGGGTCGAGAAGGCCCTGCGCGCCGCGATGAAGGAGACCGAGCGGCTTCGGCGGCACAACCGGCAGCTGCACGCCGCGCGCACCGAACCGATCGCCATCGTCTCGATGGGATGCCGCTTCCCCGGCAAGGTCTCCTCACCGGAGGACCTGTGGGACCTGGTCGCGGGCGGTGGCGACGCCATCGGCGAGTTCCCCACCGACCGCGGCTGGGACCTGGAGGCGCTGCGGGGCGCCGGCACCGACGAGCGCGGCAACGTCGTCACCCGGCGCGGCGGGTTCCTGGACTGCGCGGCCGACTTCGACCCCGGGTTCTTCGGCATCTCGCCCCGCGAGGCGCTCACCATGGACCCGCAGCAGCGGCTGTTGCTCGAGGTGGCATGGGAGACGATCGAGCGCGCCGGGATCGACGCCACCGGACTGCGCGGCAGCCGTACCGGAGTGTTCGTCGGCACCAACGGGCAGGACTACGCCCACCTGCTGGTGCGCTCGCTGGACGACGCCGACGGCAACGTGGGCACCGGCATCGCGGCCAGCGCCACCTCCGGTCGCCTCGCCTACGAGTTGGGTCTGGAAGGCCCGGCCGTCACCGTGGACACCGCGTGCTCCTCGTCGCTGGTGGCCTTGCACCAGGCGGCACACGCGCTGCGCGCGGGGGAGTGCGAGCTGGCGCTGGCCGGCGGGGTCAACGTGATGTGCACTCCGGGCTCGCTGGTGGAGTTCAGCCGCCAGGGCGGGCTGGCCACCGACGGGCGCTGCAAGGCGTTCTCCGACGCCGCCGACGGGACCGGCTGGTCCGAAGGCGTTGGAGTCCTGCTGCTGGAGCGGGTTTCCGACGCCCGCCGCAACGGGCATCCGGTGCTGGCTCTGCTGCGGGGTTCGGCGGTGAACTCCGACGGTGCGTCGAACGGGTTCACCGCGCCGAGCGGACGGGCCCAGCGGCGGGTGATCGAGCAGGCGCTCACCGCGGCCGATCTGTCCACTTCGGACGTCGACGTGGTGGAGGCGCACGGGACCGGCACGCCGCTGGGTGACCCGATCGAGGCCCGCAGCCTGCTGGCCACCTACGGCGAGGATCGCGAGGTGCCGCTGCTGCTGGGTTCGGTCAAGTCGAATCTCGGGCACACCCAGGCGGCGGCCGGAGTCGCCGGCGTGATCAAGGTGGTGCAGGCGATGCGCCACGGCGTGCTGCCGCGCACGCTGCACGCCGAGCAGCCCTCCTCGCACGTCGACTGGTCCGCCGGTGCGGTCGAGCTGCTGACCGAGACGCGGCCGTGGCCGGTGACCGGCCGTCCGCGCCGGGCGGCGGTCTCCTCGTTCGGGGTGAGCGGCACCAACTCGCACGCCGTCCTGGAGCAGGCCCCCGGCGACGAGGCCGTGGTGGAGCCCGAGCCCGTTCCCGGTGCGGTGCCGTGGATCGTGTCCGGCCGCACCGAGCGGGCGTTGCGGGACCAGGTCGTCGAACTGCTCGCCCGCGTGGACTCCGACCCGGACCTGCGCCCGGCGGACGCGGCGCTGTCGCTGGCCACCGGACGTGCCGCGTTCGAGCACCGGCTCGCCGTCGTGGGCACCGACCGGAGCGAGCTGCGCGACGCGCTGGCGGCGTGGCTCGCGGAAGGCTCCGCCGCTTGGCGCGGAACCGCTGAGCATCCCGCCAAGCTCGCCGTGCTGTTCTCCGGTCAGGGGGCGCAGCGCCCCGGAGCGGGGCGGGAACTGGCCGCGCGGTATCCGGCGTTCGCCGAAGCCCTGGACGAGGTGCTCGCCGAGCTGGACCGCCACCTGGACCGGCCGCTTCGCGAGCTGCTGTTCGCCGAGCCGGGCACCCCGGAGGCCGCGGCGCTGGATCAGACCGCCTACACCCAGCCGGCGTTGTTCGCCGTGGAGGTCGCGCTCTACCGGCTGCTCGAATCCTGGGGAGTGCGGGCCGGCTTCCTCGCGGGCCACTCGGTCGGCGAGATCAGCGCCGCGCACATCGCCGGCGTGCTGTCGTCGGCCGACGCCGCCGAGCTGGTCGCCGCCCGCGGGCGGCTGATGCAGGCCCTGCCCGCGGGCGGTGCGATGGTGTCCGTGCGGGCGAGCGAGGACGAGGTGGCGGCCCTGCTCGGCCCCGACGTGGCGATCGCGGCGGTGAACGCGCCCGGCGCGGTGGTCCTGTCCGGAGTCACCGAGGCGGTGGAGCGCATCGCGGCGGTGTTCGAGGAGCGCGGTCGCAGGACCAGGAGGCTCACCGTCAGCCACGCGTTCCACTCGCCGTTGATGGAGCCGATGCTGGCGGAGTTCCGCTCGGTGGTGCGGCGGCTGTCGTTCGGCAGGCCCCGGCTTCCCGTCGTGTCGACGCTGACCGGGCGCGTGGCCACCGCCGCCGAGCTGGCCGACCCCGAGCACTGGGTGCGCCACGTGCGGGAGGCCGTGCGTTTCGCCGACGCAGTGCAGGCTCTCGCCGCCGAAGGCGCCTCGGTGTTCGCGGAGGTGGGCCCGGACAGCGCGCTGGCGGGGATGGCGTCGGACTCGCTGGAGCCCGGCACGCCGGTGGTCCCGGTGCTGCGCCGCGACCGCGACGACCGGACCGCGGCCGTGACCGCGCTGGCGGGGCTGCACGCGCACGGCGTGGAGGTCGACTGGAGCGGTTTCTTCGCCGGTTCCGGTGCCCGGCGGGTGGACCTGCCGACCTACGCCTTCCAGCACGAGCGGTTCTGGCCGCGGGCGGCGGTCGATCGCGGCGACGCGAGCGGGCTCGGCCTGACCAGTGCCGATCACCCGCTGCTGGGGGCCGCGGTCGAACTCGCGGGCAGCGGCGAGCTGCTGTTCACCGCACGGCTGTCGCTGGCTTCGCACCCGTGGCTGGCCGACCACGTCGTCGGCGGTCACATCATGTTCCCCGGCACGGGATTCCTGGAGCTCGCCGTGCGCGCGGCCGACCAGGCCGGCTGCGCGCAGGTCCGCGATCTCACTCTGGCCGCGCCGATGGTGCTGCCCGCGCAGGGCGCGTTGCGGGTGCAGCTGCGCGTCGGTGCGGCTGACGAGTCCTGCGAACGCGAGCTGCGCGTGCACTCCCGGCCCGCCGACGATCCAGGGGGCGAGTGGACCCAGCACGCCACGGGCACGCTCACCGAAGCCGAGCACGTGCTGGACTTCGACACCGGCACCTGGCCACCCCCTGGCACATCCGAAGTGGACATCGCGGGCATCTACGACGACTACGCCGCCAGTGGCCTCACCTACGGGTCTTTGTTCCGCGGTCTGCACGCGGTGTGGCAGGGCGATGGCGAGTTCTTCGCCGAAGTGCGGCTTCCGCAGCGCACCGAGGACGCCGAGCGGTACGGGGTGCATCCTGCGCTGCTCGACGCGGTCCTGCACGCCACGGTGTTCGCACTGTCCGAAGGGGATGGTCGTGGACTCCTGCCGTTCTCCTGGAGCGGCGTCTCGCTGCACGCGAGCGGAGCCGCGGCACTGCGGGTGCGCATCGTCAAGAACGCCGAGGACTCCGTGCGGATCGTGGCCGCGGACCCGCACGGCGTTCCGGTGTTGTCGGTGGATTCGCTGGTGGTGCGCGAGGTATCCGATCGGCCGAGCACGACCCGCCCGGACGAGTCGAAGTCGCTGTTCCACGTCGACTGGGTGCCGCACGAGGCCGGACCCGTGTCCGGCACGTGGGCGGTGCTGGGGCTAGACGAGTGGGGCCTGCGGCTCGGCGAGCCGGTCCCGGCGTTAACGGAGCTGCCGGATCCGGTGCCGGAGGCGGTCGCGGTGCCGCTGGTGGGCGGCAACGACGTCCAGGCGGTGCACGCGGTGAACCGCAGGGTGCTGGAGCTGGTCCAGCAATGGCTCGGCGACGACCGGTTCGCCCACTCCCGCATGGTGTTCGTGACGCGTGCGGCGGTGGACGGCGACGGGCCGAGCGACCTCGCGGCGGCCTCGGCGTGGGGTCTGGTGCGCTCCGCGCAGGCCGAGTACCCGGGGCGCTTCCTCCTGGCCGACCTCGACGGCACGGCCGAGTCCATGGCCGCCCTGCCCGCGGTGCTCGGCCTGGGGGACCAGGACGAGCCGCAGGCGGTCCTGCGCAACGGACGGTTGCACGTGGGCAGGCTCGCCCCTCTCGCCGACGGCGAGGCGCTCGTGCCGCCCGCCGGCACCGCGTGGCGGCTCGACAGCACGCGCAAGGGCAGCCTCGACGGACTCACCCTCGTGCCCTGCGCGGTCGAGCCGCTCACCGGCCGCGACGTGCGGGTGCGGATCGAGGCCGCGGGCGTGAACTTCCGCGACGTGCTCAACGCGCTCGGCATGTACCCCGGAGAGGCCGGGCTGTTCGGTTCCGAAGCCGCGGGCGTGGTCGTGGAGACCGGCCCCGAGGTGCGGGACCTGCGGGTCGGCGACCGGGTGATGGGCATGCTCTTCGGTGGGTTCGGCCCGCAGGGGACCATCGACGAGCGCTTCCTGACCCCGGTGCCGCGGGAGTGGTCCTGGACGACTGCCGCCTCGGTACCGCTGGCGTTCCTCACCGCCTACCACGGGCTGGTCGACCTCGCCGGGCTCGGCGCGGGGGAGCGGGTGCTGGTCCACGCCGGTGCCGGCGGCGTCGGCATGGCCGCGATCCAGATCGCGCGGCACCTCGGCGCGGAGGTGTTCGCCACCGCGAGCGAGGGCAAGTGGGACGCGCTGCGGGAGCTGGGCGTGGCCGACGACCACATCGCCTCCTCCCGGACCACCGGCTTCGAGGGCGAATTCGCGGAGGTGGCAGGGGAACGCGGCATCGACGTCGTGCTCAAC
This sequence comes from Saccharopolyspora erythraea, assembly GCF_018141105.1. NCBI lineage: Bacteria > Bacillati > Actinomycetota > Actinomycetes > Pseudonocardiales > Pseudonocardiaceae > Saccharopolyspora > Saccharopolyspora erythraea. The sequence goes on from NZ_CP054839.1 coordinate 3,226,011, forward strand.
GCGCTCTCCGGCGAGTTCGTCGACGCCTCCGCGCGGCTGCTCGGCGACGGCGGCCGGTTCATCGAGCTGGGCAAGACCGACATCCGCGAGGACCTTCCCGGCGCCGACTACCGGGCCTTCGACCTCGGCCTGGTCGATCCGGACCGCATCCAGGCGATGCTCCGCGAGCTGGTGGCGCTGTTCGAGGACGCCGCGCTGCGCCCGCTGCCGGTGCGCTCCTGGGACGTGCGCCGCGCCCCCGAGGCGTTCCGGGAGATGAGCCTGGCCCGCCACATCGGCAAGATCGTGCTCACGGTGCCCCGTGCCTGGGACCCGGACGGCACCGTTGTGATCACCGGTGGCACCGGCGGGCTCGGCGGTGTGCTCGCCCGTCATCTCGTCGCCGAGCACGGCGTGCGGCACCTGGTGCTGGCCGGCAGCCGCGGTCCGGACGCTCCCGGAGCGGAGGGCCTGCGCGCGGAACTGCTCGACCACGGCGCGGAGGTCACCGTGGCCGCGTGCGACGTCGCCGACCGCGACGCCGTGCGCGAGCTGGTCGCCGCGGTGCCGGCCGAACATCCGCTCACCGCCGTGGTGCACGCCGCCGGAGTCCTCGACGACGGCGTCGTCGAGTCGCTCACGCCGCAACGGCTGGAGGCGGTGCTGCGGCCCAAGGTCGACGGTGCGTGGAACCTGCATGAGGCGACCCGGGACCTGGACCTGGCGGCGTTCGTCGTCTACTCCTCGGCCTCCGGTGTCATGGGCAGCCCCGGGCAGGCCAACTACGCGGCGGGCAACGCCTACCTCGACGCGCTGGCCGCGCACCGGCGCGCCGCGGGGCTGCCCGCGGTGTCGCTGGCCTGGAGCGCTTGGGAGCAGAGCACCGGCATGACCGCCGGGCTCGACGACCGGGACCTGCGCCGCATCAACGACAACGGCGTACCTCCGCTGCCGGTCGAACGCGGCCTGGCCCTGTTCGACGCGGCGATCGGCGCGGACGAGCCGCTCGTGGTCCCGCTGGGCATCACCGGCGGCACCGACCGGGTCCGCGGCGATGTGCCCGCACTGTTGCGCGGACTCGTCCGGTCCGCCCGCCGCACGGTGGCCGGCAGTGCGGACTCCGCGGCGCGCGGTGCGCTGGCGGAGCGTCTGTCCGGGCTTGATCCCGAAGCGCGTGAGCAGGAACTGCTGGGACTGGTGCGCGCGGAGGCGGCGGCGGTGCTCGGACACGGCTCCACCGACGCGATCGGCGCGGAGCGGGAGTTCCGCGCGCTCGGCGTCGACTCGCTGACCGCCGTCGAGCTGCGCAACCGGATCGCCGCGGTCACCGGTGTCCGGCTGCCGTCCACGCTGGTGTTCGACCACCCGACGCCGCTGGCCGTGGCGGTGCTGCTGGCCGAGAGCCTCGGCGGCGGGCCGCAGGAGGGTGCGGCCGCGTTGCTGGCCGGACTCGACCGGATCGAACGCGCCCTGGACGGCAGTGGTCCCGGCGAGGAGGTCCGCGGCGAACTCGCGACGCGGCTGCGCCGCCTGCTGGAGCGCTGCGGCGACGGCTCCGGCGCAGACGGCGGCGTGGACGAACCCGCGATCGGCGACCGCCTCCAGACGGCCAGCGCAGACGAGGTGCTGGCGTTCATCGACAACGAACTCGGCAGGCGGAACGAGGGCTGAGCGCCACCGCCGTACCCGGGCCGCTCGCCAGCGCGGCGAAGGTCCCCTTCGCGGGCAGAGAGGAAGGTGCACCGACGATGCCGGACGAAAGCACGCTCGTCGACTACTTGAAGTGGGTCACCGCGGACCTGCACGAGACGCGTCGGCGCCTCCAGGAGGCCGAGTCCGGCAGGCACGAGCCGGTCGCGATCGTCGGGATGGCCTGCCGGTTCCCCGGCGCCGCCGACTCACCGGAGCGGCTGTGGGACCTGGTGGGCGCGGGCGGGGACGCGATCTCCGGGTTCCCCGACGACCGGGGCTGGGACCTCGACGAGCTCGGCGGCGGTCGCAGCGCCACGAAGCGGGGCGGTTTCCTGCGCGCGGCGGCCGACTTCGACGCGGGTTTCTTCGACATCTCGCCGCGGGAGGCGGTCGCGATGGACCCGCAGCAGCGCCAGGTGCTGGAGGTGTCCTGGGAGGCGCTGGAGCGCGCCGGGATCGACGCCAAGCGGTTGCGCGGAAGCCGGACCGGGGTGTTCGTCGGCACCACCGGGCAGGACTACATCCACCTGCTGCTGTCGTCCGGGCAGGACATGGAGGGGCACGCCTCCACCGGCATGGCCGCCAGCGTGCTGTCCGGCCGTCTGGCGTTCGCGCTGGGGCTGGAGGGCCCGGCGCTCACGATCGACACCGCCTGCTCGTCGTCGCTGGTCGCACTGCACCTGGCCGCGCAGTCGCTGCGCGGCGGGGAATGCTCGCTGGCCCTGGCCGGGGGCGTGACGGTGATGAGCACGTCGGCGAACTTCTCCTCGTTCAGCAGGCAGGGCGGGCTCGCCCCGGACGGGCGGTGCAAGGCGTTCTCCGACGACGCCGACGGCACCGCCTGGTCGGAAGGCGTGGGCGTCCTGGTGGTGGAGAAGCTCGCCGACGCCCAGCGCAACGGCCATCCGGTGCTGGCGGTGCTGCGCGGTTCCGCGGTGAACCAGGACGGCGCGTCCAACGGGCTCACCGCACCGAACGGACCCGCGCAGCAACGGGTCGTCCGGCAGGCGCTGGCCAGTGCCGGTCTGTCCCCCGCCGACGTGGACGCGGTCGAGGCGCACGGCACCGGTACCGCGCTGGGCGACCCGATCGAGGCGCAGGCGCTGCTGGCGACCTACGGCCGGGATCGCCAGGTTCCGCTGCTGCTCGGGTCGGTGAAGTCGAACCTCGGGCACACCCAGGCCGCGGCCGGAGTCGCCGGCGTGATCAAGGTGGTGCAGGCGATGCGGCACCGCGAGCTGCCGCCGACCCTGCACGTCAACGCACCGTCGCCGCACGTGGACTGGGACACCGGTGCGGTGGAGCTCGTGACCGCGCGCACCCGGTGGCCGGACGTCGACCGGCCGCGCCGCGCCGGGGTCTCGTCCTTCGGCATCAGCGGTACCAACGCGCACGTCGTCCTCGAGGAGGGCCCCGAGCCGGAGGGCGACGGAGTCGAGCGGGACCAACCGAGACCGGCGGCGGTGCCGTGGCCGGTGTCCGCCCGCACCGCGCATGCCCTCGCCGCCCAGGTCGAGCGGATCACCGCGCTGCACGAGCGGCAACCGCACCTCGATCCGGTGGACGTCGGTTTCTCCTTGGCGACGGGGCGTTCGGCATTCGAGCACCGGGCCGTGCTGCTGGCCGCCGGGTCCAGAGTGGACGAGGTCGCCCGCGGCGTCGTCGGCACCTCGACCGGCAAGCTCGCCTTCCTGTTCTCCGGGCAGGGCTCGCAGCGCCTCGGCATGGGCCGCGAGCTCCACGGCCGCTTCCCGGTGTTCGCCGAGGCGTTGGAGAAGGTGCTCTCCGAGCTCGACCGCCACCGCGCCTCGCCGCTGCGCGATGTGATCTGGGGTGAGGACCACGCGGCGCTGGACGACACCGGCAACACCCAGCCCGCCCTGTTCGCCGTCGAGGTCGCCCTGTTCCGCCTGGCCGAATCGCTCGGGATCAAGCCCGACCTGCTGGCAGGGCACTCGATCGGCGAGATCTCGGCCGCGCACGTCGCCGGGGTGCTCTCCCTCGAGGACGCCGCGCGGCTGGTGTCGGTCCGCGCGCGGTTGATGCGGGAGCTGCCGACCGGCGGTGCGATGGTCGCCGTGGAGGCGACCGAGGAGGAGGTCGCACCGACGCTGAGCGCCGAGGTGTCGATCGCGGCGGCCAACGGCCCGCGTTCGGTGGTCGTGTCGGGCGCGGAGGACGCAGTGCTCGCCGTGGCGGGGCGGCTGGAGGCCGAGGGACGCCGGACCAAGCGGCTGCGCACCAGCCACGCGTTCCACTCGGCGCTGGTGGAGCCGATGCTCGCCGGATTCCGCGCGGAGATCGCGGCGTTGTCCTTCGCCGAGCCCGCGATCCCGGTGGTGTCGAACCTGACCGGTGAGGTCGCCACGGCCGCCGAGCTGCGGACCGCGGAGTACTGGGTGCGGCACGCGCGGGAGGCCGTGCGGTTCGCCGACGGCGTGCGCGCACTGGCCGCGCAGGGTGCCTCGACGTTCCTGGAGATCGGCCCGGACGGCGTGCTTTCGGCGATGGCGCAGGAATCCCTGCCCGAGACCGCCGCAGTCGTCTCCGCGCTGCGCGGGGACCGGCCGGAGGAGTCCGCGTTCGCGAGTGCGCTCGGTTGCCTGCACGTGCGCGGACACCACGTGGACTGGGCGGAGTACTTCGCCGGTACCGGGGCCGGGCGGGTGGACCTGCCGACCTACGCCTTCCAGCACCAGCGGTACTGGCCTTCTCCCGCCGCGTCCACCGGGGACGCCACCGGACTCGGGCTGCGCCGCGTCGAGCACCCGCTGCTCGGCGCCGCGACCGGCGTGGCAGGCAGTGGCGAACTGCTGCTGACCGGGCGCCTGTCGGCGAAGACGCACCCCTGGCTCAGCGGAGACCGGGTGCCCGAAGCGGTGCTGGCCGAACTCGCGATCCGGGCAGGCGACGAGACCCGGTGCGCCCGGGTGCGGGCCCTGTCCGTCGAAGCACCGCTCAACGCGGGCGAACCGCAGTCGGTGCAGGTCAAGGTCGCCGAACCGGACGAGACGGGACAGCGCGGGTTCACCGTGCACGCTCGTCCGGCCGATGCGCGGGAGCAGTCGTGGATCGCGTGCGCGAGCGGCGTCCTCGTCGCGGACGCGGAGCCGGTCGACTTCGACGTGGCCGTGCCCGCGGAGGCTGAGCCGGTGGCGCTGGAGGACGGGGCTGTGGACGACGGCCTGCGTGCCGCGTGGCGGCACGACGGCGCGGTCTTCGCCGAAGTGGCGCTCCCCACCGGGGTCGAGGCCACCGACGGCCACGGTATCCACCCGCTGCTGCTGGACGCCGCGGCGCGGGCCGCCGCGCTCGCCGATCCCGAAGCGGCCGCCGCGGGCACGTCGGCGGCCCGGCCGGTCGAGTGGCGCGGGATGTCCCTGCACGCCACCGGTGCCACTGCGCTGCGCATCCGGGCGACATCGGGTGAGGGAGTCGAGCTCGTCGCCGTCGACACCCAGGGCAACCCGGTGCTCAGCGTGGAGTCCCTGACCTTCGGTGATCCCGGCGAGGCAACGGAGACGTCACCTGCCGCTGAGCAGAGCTCGCTGTTCGGGGTGCGGTGGCTGCCGTCTCCCGTGCCCGAGTCGGTGCGCGGGAAGCGCTGGGCGATCATCGGAGGTGACGAGTTCGACCTCGCCTACGCGTTGCACCGCGCGGACGAGGAAGTCATCGGCTACGCCGAGACCCTGGACGGGGTCGGCGCGCTCCCGGACGCTTTCCTGGTACCGATCCGCGGCGACTCGGCCGGTCCGCGGGCGGTGCACGAGCTGACCCACCGCGCGCTGGCGCTGCTCCAGGAATGGCAGTCCGACCAGCGGTACGCCGGCACCCACCTGGTCTTCGTCAGCAGCGGCGCGGTCGCGGTGGACGCCGAACCCGTCACCGACCCGGCAGCCGCCGCCGTGTGCGGGCTCGTCCGGTCCGCGCAGGCCGAGAACCCCGGACGGCTTCTGCTGGCCGACCTCGACGACGCGTTCACCTCGGCGGCGCTGCTGCCGGGCCTGCTCGGCACCGACGAGCAGCAGTTCGCTCTGCGGCAGCGCGAGGCCCGGGCAGCCCGGCTGCTGCCGCTGGAAGGCACCGGTGAGGATCAGCCCGGGTGGGACGCCGAAGGCACGGTCCTGATCACCGGCGGCACCGGCGGGCTGGGCGCGGAGCTGGCCCGGCACCTGGTGTCCGAGCACGGTGTGCGCCACCTGGTGCTGGCCGGCCGGCGGGGACCGGACGCGCCCGGCGCGCTGGAGCTGCGCGCCGAACTCACCGCGCACGGGGCCGAGGTGCGGGTCGCCGCGTGCGACGTCGCCGACCGCTCCGCGCTGGAGGACCTGCTGGCCGGAATCGCCCCCGAGCACCCGCTGAGCGTGGTCGTGCACACCGCGGGGGTGCTCGACGACGGCGCGATCGGTTCGCTGACACCGGAGCGGCTGGACGGAGTGCTGGCGCCGAAGGCCGACGCGGCGTGGCACCTGCACGAGCTCACCCGCGACCTGCCGCTGGCGCGGTTCGTGCTGTACTCCTCGGCCTCCGGTGTCCTGGGCGGTCCCGGCCAGGGCAACTACGCCGCGGGCAACGCCTTCCTCGACGCGCTGGCCCGGTTCCGCCGCGACCAGGGACTGACCGCGACATCGCTGGCCTGGGGTCCGTGGGCGCAGACCAGCGGTATGACGGGCGAACTCAGCGCGACCGATGTGCAGCGCATGGCTGACTCGGGTTTGCCACCGCTGTCCGTGGAGCAGGGCTTGGCGCTGTTCGACGCGGCGCTGCGCCGCGACGAGGAGCTGGTGGTGGCGATCCGCACCAACGCCACCGGGGTGCGGGCGCCGGGGCACGTTCCGTCCGTGCTGCGCGAACTGGTTCCCACACGACGCCGCGCCGCGGCCTCCTCCGGGTTCTCGCAGGAGACGCTGCGGGACCGTTTGCGCGAGACCACCCCGGCCGGGCGGGAGGAGCTGATCACCGGCCTGGTCGTCGAGCAGGCGGCGGCGGTCCTGGGCCACCGCGACACCTCCGCCGTGGACGCCGAGCGAGAATTCCTGGAGCTGGGCTTCGACTCGCTGATCGCGGTGGAGCTGCGCAACCGGCTCGGCGAGGCGCTGGACCTGCGGCTGGCCTCGTCGGTCGTGTTCGACACCAGGACCCCGGCCGCGCTTGCCCGCTGGCTGCGCAACGAGATGCAGGACCAGTGGGCAACGGCCGGGCAGGCCCAGGGGGGCAACCCCAACGACACCCTCGTGAACCTCTTCCTGACGGGCGTGCATTCGGGCAAGCAGAAGGAATCCATGCGCATGCTCGGTGCGGTCGCCGCCACCCGTCCGACGTTCGAGACCCCCGCGGAGCTCGACGTGCTGCCCGAACCCGTCACACTGTCCGACGGGCCCACCGATCCGCGGCTGATCTGTGTCAGCTCGCCGGGAGCCACCGGCGGGGTGCACCAGTACGCCCGGATCGCCGCGCACTTCCGCGGCAGCAGGCACGTCTCGGCGCTGCCGCTGGTCGGCTTCGGTGCGGGGGAGAACCTTCCCGAGGACGGCACCGCCGCGATTCGTTCGGTGGCCGAAAGCGCCCTGCACGGCAGCGAAGGCGACCCGTTCGTGCTGGTCGGGCACTCCACCGGCGGGACCATCGCCTACCACGCGGCCGGGATGCTGGAGGCGACCTGGGGAGTGCGGCCGGAGGCGGTGATCCTGCTGGACACGCTGAGCCTGCGCTACGACGAGAGCGACGACGTCGACTACGACGAGGTGGCCCGCTACTACCTGGCCGACATCGACTCGCCCTCGGTCAAGCTCAACAGCGCCCGCCTGTCGGCGATGGTGCACTGGTACGACAAGGTCGTCGCGATCAGCGACGCACCGGTGACCACCGCGCCGACGCTGCTGGTGCAGTGCTCCGTGCCGCTGCCGGGCAGCCGCGGCAGCACGCCGAAGCCGCCGATCGACACCGACGCGGTGCGCACCGTCGAGGCCGACCACCTCTCGCTCGCCAAGGAGCACTCCGACCGCACCGCCGGGATCATGCGCGACTGGCTGGCCGGGTTGGTTCCCGTCGAACGCTGACTCCGCCGCTCGCCGCGGCCCGGCCACCGCCACGCGCTGTCTCCGGCCGACGTCGTCCGGACACCGATATCCGCCTACCCCTCCACATCGGGAAGGAACCGCCCATGAGCGAATTGCCCGAGCTCGGCACCGGCCCGTCGGCCATGCTTCGCCCGCCACAGCAACTGCGCGACCTGCAGGCGCGGGCACCCGTGTGCAAGGTCCGCACTCCCGCCGGTGACGAGGCGTGGCTGGTGACCCGGCACGACACGGTCAAGCAGTTGCTCAAGGACGAGCGGCTCAACCGCTCGCACCCGGACCCGCCGTCGGCGCCCCGCTACGTCGACACCCCGTTCTTCAACCTGCTGATCACCGACACCGATCCGGAGCGGGCGCGGCAGCTGCACGCCGAGATGCGCTCGCTGCTGACGCCGAGCTTCTCCGCGCGCCGGCTGGCCCGGCTGCGCCCGAAGGTCGAGGCGCTCGCCGAGGAGACGGTGCAGGCGCTGCTGGCCCAGGGCCCGCCCGCTGACCTGCACTCGGTGTTCTCGCAGCCGTTCGCGTTGAACGTGCTCTACGAGCTGATCGGAGTGCCTGCCGAGGACCGGCTCAGGATCGTCGAGCTGATGGGGCGGATGGCGGTGCTCGACGACCCCGCCGCGGCCGAGCGGGGCGCCGAGGAGCTGTTCGGCTACCTGGCGGAGCTGGTCGGGCGCAAGCGCGGCAGGCCCGGTGAGGACGTGATCTCGCGGCTGTGCGAGGCCGGGGTGGACGACGAGCGCATCGGCACGCTCGCCGCGGGCGTGCTGTTCGCGGGCCTGGACAGCGTGATCAGCCACATCGACGTGGGCGTGCTGGTGCTGTCGAACAACCCGGAGATGCGGGACGCCGCGATGCGCGAAGCCGGTGCGATGGCGATCGCGGTGGAGGAGGTGCTGCGCGCGGCCAAGGCGGGCAGCTCGATGCTGCCGCGCTACGCCACCGCCGACGTGGAGGTCGGGGGCACGACCATCCGCGCGGGTGACTTGGTGCTCCTGGACTTCACGCTGTCGAACTTCGACGACGCGGCCTTCGACCGGCCGGACGAGTTCGACATCACGCGCGCGCCCAACTCGCATCTGACCTTCGGGCACGGCATCTGGCACTGCATCGGCGCACCCCTGGCACGGGTGGAGCTGCAAACCGCGTTCAGCACCCTGTTCGGCCGCATCCCGACCCTGCGGGTCGCGGTGCCCGCCGAGGAACTGCGGATGGAGACGGGGCAGCTGTCCGGTGGTCTGCTGGAGCTGCCGGTGACCTGGTGATCCCCGAGCTTGAGCCGCGGTGCGGCTTGCGGCCGGTGCGCCGGAGGAACGCCTACTTCGCGGCCCTGGTGCTCACGAGCGCCAGGGCACGGCGAGGGTGGGGGGCGAGTCAGACGCGGTCCGGCTCCGCGCGATGGGTCCGATCCGCTGGCACAACCTCCACGCCATCCCGAAACGCCGCTTCGCGCCCGACTCCACAATCCGCCGACCGATTACCTTCCCAACACGGCTTTAGCGGCAGCAATGTGCCGCTGCCCCGCGGCTGCCAACTCCGCAAAGTATTCGGGGTGCTCCCGTATCGCGTTCTGCTGGAGCTTCTTTTCCGCTTCGAACCATATCCCCACAAGCCCGACACGCTGCTTGCAACGCACGTCGGCCCTGGCTGCGACTACTTCCTCCTTGGACGCGAGTTCGCCACCCTCCTTCCACCACCGGTCGTCACCCGCGGCCTCATACGGGTTCGAGTAGTCGAAGCCCGCACTGCTCATGCATTCACTCCATTCGCGCAAAGCTCGGGCTACCTCGGGCTCCGTTTGCGATTCGGCCATGATCTTCTCGCCCAGGCCGTTGAACAGATCTGTGCTGACATCGGAATCAGCCTCACGAACCAGCGTCTTGTAAGCCAGGGCACTGCACCCGACCTCGGGGTCGCCCAAAGCTTCGGCTTCCTTCTCGGCAAGTCCTGCTTGCCGGACTTCCTCTTTCTTGGCGATCCCGTACGGATCGGGCATGTGCTCGTTCACGTGGTAGCCCAGCCGATCAGCGACGAGAGGCTCGATGACACCGTAGCGGCGTCGGTTCTTCACCTCCTCGGCATCAGTCGGCCGGTCGATGACCGGGTACTCCAGCCCCCGGTCCCGCATGCACTCGCGAGCGAGCACGTCCTGCGCATCGGATATGGTGTAGTAGTCACTGAGAGAGAGTTCGTAGGAATCGAACGGCAGCACGATGTTCCGCGCCTGATGAGAGGGCTCAGGTGCGATCGTGTCGCCGGCTTCGGATTCCGCGGTCGAGGTGGAGCACCCTGCGACCAGCCACAGGGCTGCCAGAAGCAGGACCGGGCGGCGTGCTGACATGTGACTGAACCCCCTTGCGGGACGACGTGGGGGCACCAGCAATGGTGCCGGCGCCCCCACTCATTGGTCGGGTGCTCAGCGGAACCTGAGCGAGCTGGCCATGTTGTCGAACCCGTTGTTCGTCAGGTCGCTGTCGACCGAATACGGCTTGGCGTAATAGGTCCTTCCCGCATAGCCCTTGTGCTCGTACATCACGACTTCACGGGAGGTCTCGTTCTTCATCGAACTCGCCCCGTCGTTGACCGAGTTTCCGGCGTTCGTCCAGTAGTTGTTGGTGAAGGTCCAGTCGGTGTTGGAAAACCCGTACCAGCCCCCCTTGTAGTCGTCGTGCTGGTAGACCCAGAACTTTCCAGCCTGGGCCTCCGCGGCGTCGTCCGCGGCCGCGGCCACCGGAGCAAAACCGGCCATCGCTGCTCCAGTCAGAGCCGCCATGCCGAGCAAAGAAATTGTCCTGCGCTTCATTTTCATCCTCATTTCAGTAATGGCAAGACTGTCGATCCCGGTACTGAAACCGCCAGGTGCGATCTCCTTTCTTGTCCAGCCGGATCTCCCGCAGTGAACGACTCCGGCCGATAGATTGCTCCCCCGCTGCGAGCATCGGATCCCCGAAATTCCGATGGCGACAATCATTTCAGCAGGGTGCGGTGCCCGGTCGCTAGCAACCAAGGCGGCATTTCGCATCTACGAAAGTAGGTCGCTGATGGTGCACCACTACATCCTTTGTTGATTACTGGGCCGAAACGGTGACTTCGACGGTGTGAAGCGGCACGGCCGGACAACCTCATGGCAGAACGCCGTACAGGTTGCTCTCCCGCGAACCTGAACGGCGTGGCCGTATCCGGCGATCTGCTCTCGGCCTTCGACGGACCCGTCGAACTGGTGCTGGAACGCGGCTGCCGCCGATGCTGGATGGTTGATTCCCCGAGTTCTCGGTGGTCGTAGGCGACGAGGGAACGTTTGACCGGGGCGTTGGTGGCCCAGTTGTGCCAGATGGCCGCGGCCAGGGCGACGATGCGCTGGGCGGTGCGAGTCATGATCCCGGCCGGGGTTCGGGCGCCGTGGCCCTCGATCGAGAGCCGGGCCTTGGCGGTGTTGATGATCGACTCGGTGCGTTGCCGGATCAGCGCGAGGTTGCCGTGACGGCAATTCTCATCGCGGCGGTCGGGCCGGATGAAGGTGATGCCGAGTTCGGCGATGCCGCGCTGGAAGTCTCAAGGCATGCATGTTCCCATCCGGCAATCGTTCAGCCATCGGCTGAATCGACTTCCGCGGGCCATCCAGCATCAACCCGCGCAGATAACAGTCCTCCTGCCGCCGCTGATCCTTCCGCGCCACCGAGGCGAACACCTTGCCCACAAACTCGCTCAGCTCACCCCGAAGCCGTTCCACGGCGGCAAGATCCACACCGAGATCAGCGCGGGTACTCGACTGTGGTGCGCACCTGCGACTCGGTGGTGATGTTCTGGGCTACGGCCGCGTAGATGGGCCTACCGCCGCGTGCTCTTCGCCGAGCACCTCTGACGCGGCCGATCAAGTTGCGTTCGGCTTCCGACGCCGCAGCGCCGGAAGTCGAACGGCGAGCCGACGAGGCTCAACCCTCTCGCACGGTGATCGCCTGCGCCGGGCAGATCCGCTCGGCCTGCACGACCTCCGCCGCCTGGTCGGCGTCGGGGTTCGCCTCCAGCACCGTCACGATGCCGTCGTCGTCCTGGTCGAAGACGTCGGGGGCGGAGAGCACGCACTGGCCCGCGCCCACGCAACGTTCGGTGTCGACACTGATCTCAACCATGAGTCCTCCTCGCGGGTCGGGAAGTCCGTTCACCATTGGACCGGCAGCGAGTGCAGCCCGAAGAGCACGCCGTCGTACTTGAACGGCAGTTCCGCTGCCGGCCGCGCGAGCCGCAGGCCGGGGATGCGGTCGAAAAGCGCCTGGTAGGCCGCTTCCATCTCGATGCGGACCAGGTTCTGCCCGAGGCACTGGTGCACGCCGTAGCCGAACGCCACGTGGTGGCGCGCCTTGCGGCCGGGGTCGAACCGGTGCGGGCAGCCGAAGGCGCCCTCGTCGTGGTTGGCCGCGGCGACCAGCGGCACGATGCCCTCACCCGCCCTGATCAGCTGTCCGCTGACATCGAGGTCCTCGGTGGCGACCCGAAGCGCCACGAGGTCGGCCACCGAGTGCAGGCGCAGCAGTTCCTCGACCACCCCGGCGTCGCCGATCCACTGCGGGTGCATGAGCAGAGTGAGCACGCCGAGGGCGATGTTGTTGGCGGTCGTCTCGTGTCCTGCGATCAGCAGCAGCATCGACACCCCGGACAGCTCCGCGGGCGTGATCGTGCCCGCGGCCAGCAACCGGCTGATCAGGTCGTCGCCCGGGCGCTTCCGCTTGATCGCGATCAGCCGGTCGAGGTAGCGCAGCAGCTGCTTGGTGGCGGCCTCGCGCTGCTGGTCGGTGGAGGTCGTGGTGACCAGGACCCGTGTCCTGGACTCGAAGAAGTCCCGATCGACCTCCGGCACCCCGAGCAGGCCGGAGATCACCAGCGACGGCACCGGCAGCGCGAAGTCGGCGACCAGGTCGGCGGTGCCGCCCGCGGCGAGCATCGCGTCGATGCGGTCGCCGACGATCCGCTCGACCACCGGGCGCAGCTGCCGGATGCGGCGCACCGAGAACTCCGGGATCAGGGTCTTGCGGAACCGGTCGTGCTCCGGCGGGTCCAGCGCGACGAACCAGCCGGGCATGGTGTCCGGCGAGGGCACCCCGCCGGTCCTGCCCAGCAGGCTGGGGAAGCCGTCGTGGTCCGGGTTGGAGCTGACGCGGGGGTCGGTGAGCACCGTGCGCACGTCCTCGTGCCGGGTCACCAGCCACACCGCCGCGCCGGTGGGCAACCGGGAGCGGACCAGGCCGGGCTGCTCGCGGAAGTGCGCGTACTCCGGGGGAGGGAACGCGACGCCGGGACGCCGCATCGGGAAGTCGGCAAGACTCGTATCGGTTCCGGTCATGGCCCGTTCCTCAGTCGTCGTCAGCGGCGTAGAACTCGCGCACCTTGCCAACGATGTGGTCCTGGTCGTCGGCGGTGAGCCCGGTGTGGGTGGGCAGGTAGAGACCTCGTTCGGCGAACCGGTTGGCGTTGAGCTCGCGCCAGTGCGGGGCGAGGTAGCCGGGCTGGCGGCTCATCGGCTTGAAGAACAGCCGCGTCTCGATGCCTTCCCGGGCCAGGAACTCGCGCAGGCCGTCGCGGTCGCGCGCCAGCACGTCGTACATCCACAGCACATCGCGTCGGGGCATCAGCGTGATGCCGTCGACGTCGCGCAACCCCTCGTCGTAGCGCTTCTCGATCCGGGCGCGGGCGGTCAGGACCTCGTCGAGCCGCTCGGTCTGGGCGAGCGCGACCGCGGCCTGCATCGCCGTCATCCGGAAGTTGTAGGCGAGCTTCTTGTGCAGGAAGCTGTGGTCGCGGGAGAACGCCATGCCGCGCAGGTGCTCCATCTGCGCGGCCAGCCGCCCGTCGTCGGTGAGGCAGATGCCGCCTTCGCCCGCGGTGATGATCTTGTTGGCGAACAGCGAGAAGCAGGCGATGTCGCCGACCGGGCGGATGCCGTGCGCCTCTGCGGAGTCCTCCACGACGCGCAGGTTGTACTCGTGGGCGAGCTCCATGATCGGGTCCATGTCGCAGCGCCTGCCGTAGACGTGCACCGGCATGATCACCTTGGTGCGCGGGGTGATCCGCTCCTCGATGAGCGCCACGTCGATGTTCAGGTCGTCCGCGCAGTCCACGAAGACCGGTGTGGCGCCGGTGTAGGTGACCGCCCACGCGCTGGCGATCATGGTGAACTCGGGCACGATCACCTCGTCGCCGGGACCGACCCCGAGCGCGCGCAGCGCCAGCGTGAGCGCCGTGGTCCCGGAGGAGCAGGCGACGCCGTGCGCGATCGCGTTGTAGCGGGCGAACTCCTCCTCGAAGCGCCGCACGAAGGGGCCCTGCGAGGAGATCCAGCCCTCGGTGACGGCCTGCGTGGTGTACTCGAGCTCCCGCCCGGCCAGCCAGGGCTTGGACACGGGGTAGCGCACCGGCATCGTCAGATCCTCGCCTCTCGGTCGTCGCGCATCGCGGGCAGTTGCAGCAGCAGGTCCGCCGCCCGCTCTCGGCCCCCGGCCTCGTGCAGCAGCCGGCTGAACCGCTCGGCGAGGGCGCGGAAGCAGGGCTCGTCGAGCACCCGGGTCAGCTTGTCCAGCACGTCGTCCACGTCGATCGTCTCGGGGCGGTCCAGGGTGAGGCTGACGCCCAGGTCGCGGCCGCGTACCGCCTGGTCGTCGCAGTCCACCCACAGCGGACGCACGACGAGCGGCTTGCCGAAGTGCAGTCCCTCGTGGAAGCCGTTGCCGCCGGCGTGGGTGAAGAACAACCGCACGTTCGGGTGCGCGAGCACGTCCAGCTGCGAGGGAACCCACTTCTCCACGCGGAGGTTGTCCGGCAGCTCCCCGCGGTCCGGCAGCAGGTGGTGCTGCTCCGCGGGCAGTTTCCACAGCACGTGCGTGCCGCGGTCGCCGAGCCTGCGGGTGACCTCCAGCAGTGCGTGCACCTGTTCGCCGGTGAGCCGGGTGACGGTGCCGAAACCCATGTAGACCACCGACTCGCGGGCGCTGAGCCAGTCCTGCAGCCCGCCGTCGTCGGGCGCCTGCGGCAGCGGCGGCACCATCGTGCCGACCAGCCGCATGTGCTCCGGGACCTGGAAGGGGTAGTCCAGCTCCGGTACCGAATAGCACAGCACCATCTCGGCGTGCTCGATGCGGGACATGAACCCGGCGGCCTCGCGCGAGACCCCGAGGTCGTCGCGGATCTGCTGGTCCAGAGCGGCCCGCTCGCGCAGCTCCCTGGTCATGAACATCGCCAGCGTGCGGAACTTGAAGAGCTGGTTGGCGATCCGTTGCGCGAAGCTCATCGCGTAGGGCAGCCCGGAGTGCGGCACGGGGAAGCCCGGCCCGGTGTAGGACTTCGCGAACGGCACGTGCGAGGTGAGCACGTTGCTGGGCATGAAAGGCACGCCCAGCACGAAGGGGATCTTCTTGGTGATGGCCAGTTCGTAGCCGTAGGAGCACATGCTCTCCACGACCATCAGCGCGGGCCGGATCTCCTCGACCGCCTTCTCCAGCGCCCGGTACTTGGCGATGCGGGCCACAGGGGAGAACGTGTGCCGGATGACGGCCCGGTGCGCTTTGAACCGCGAACGCTGGGTGACCTCGCGGTAGGTCTCGTCGTCCCAGGTGACCGCCGACATCTCCGGCACCACCGGGCCCAGCGGCACGAACCGCACCGGGGTGTCGTCGCGCAGCGCCTCGATCTCGTCGCGCCGGTTGTCGTCGGTGGCGAAGTGCAGGTCCTCCACGCCGCGCCGGGACATCTCCTCGGCCAGCACGAGTAGCGGGTTGAGCAGCCCACTCTCCGGATGGCTGACGAACAGGACCGGCCGCCGGGTCGACTCCATGAACAACACCCTTCGCGAGTTGGCCGTCCCGGGGTCCCGACGGGACGCGGGCCGGTGCTGGCGAGGATGTTTCTCCCACATCAGGACGAGGAGAATCCCTAGTTCTGGCAACCACCTCCCACCGTGGTCCTCGCCGAATCTGGGGAAAAGTACAGCGGTGCCGCGAATACGGTCGCCGTGACCAGTGGTGGCGGTCCCGCCCGAGCCAGGCCAGAGGTGGTGCAGTGCATGACTATCCCGCGTAAGACGGCCCCGGACGGCGAGACCGACCCCGTCGCCGTGGTGTCGATGGCGTGCCGGTTCCCTGGCGGGGTGCGGTCCCCGGAGCAGTTGTGGGAGCTGGTCGTCTCGGGCGGCTGCGCTATGTCGGCGCTGCCCGGCGACCGCGGCTGGGACCTGGCGGGCCTGAGCGCGGCGGGAGTGCCCGCGGAGGGCGGTTTCCTGGCGGACGCGGCTGATTTCGACGCCGCGTTCTTCGGGATCTCACCACGCGAGGCGCTGGCCATGGACCCCCAGCAGCGGCTGCTGCTGGAAGTGGCGTGGGAGGCGATCGAGCGCGCCGGGACCGATCCGCTTTCGCTGGAGGGCACCCGGACCGGGGTGTTCGCCGGGACGAACGGGCACGATTACGCCGTCGCGGCGCGGGATTGCCCGCAAGACCTCTCCGGACACGCCGTCACCGGCTTCTCCCCGGCGGTGACTTCCGGGCGGCTGGCCTACTTCCTGGGGCTGCAAGGCCCTGCGATCACTGTGGACACCGCGTCCTCGTCCTCTCTGGTCGCCGTGCACACGGCGTGCCGGACGCTGCGGTCCGGCGAGTGCGAGATGGCGTTGGCGGCCGGTGTGACGGTGATGTCCACGCCGGCGTCGTTCGTCGGCTACGCCCGTCAGGGCGGGTTGGCGCCCGACTCGCGCTGCAAGCCCTTCTCCGCCGACGCCGACGGCACGGTCTGGTCGGAGGGTGTCGCGGTGGTGGTGCTGGAGCCGTTGTCGCGGGCGCGCGCGAACGGTCATGAGGTGCTCGCCGTGGTGCGGGGTTCGGCGGTGAACTCCGACGGCGCTTCGTCGGGGCTCACGGCACCGAACAGTGCGGCGCAACAGGCCGTGATTCGTGCCGCGCTGGCCGACGCCGGGTTGGCCGGCGCGGACGTCGGCGCGCTGGAGGCGCACGGCACCGGAACCAGGCTCGGGGACCCCGTCGAGGCGGCGGCGGTGCTGGCGACCTACGGCCAGGACCGCGCCGCACCGCTTTTGATGGGTTCGGTCAAGGGTGCTCTGGGGCATGCGCAGGCGGCGGCCGGGATGGCGGGGCTGATCAAGGCGGTGCTGTCGATGCGGCACGGAGTCCTGCCCGGCATCGGCGGCCTGCGCGCGGTCACATCCGAGGTGGACTGGGCTTCCGGCGCGGTGGAGGTGCTCGTCGACCACGTGCCGTGGCCGCGCCGGGACCGCCCGCGCCGCACGGGGGTCTCGTCGTTCGGCATCGGCGGGACGAACGCGCACGTAGTGCTGGAGCAGGGGATATCGGCCCCGCAGGAGGAGATTCCGGCGCGCGTCACGCCCGCCGCGGTCGCGATCCCGGTGTCGGGCCGCACGGAGGCCGCGCTGGAAGCGCAGATCGCCCGCGCCGTCGAGCTCGCAGGCGCGGCCGACGTGGCTGATCTCGGTTTCTCGTTCGCCACGCGCCGGTCGGCGTTCGAGCACCGCGGGGTGCTGCTGAGCACGGGCGGTGAGCTCGTCGAGGCCGCGCGGGGGGTCGTGGACGGCGGGTCGCTCGCTGCGGTGTTCTCCGGGCAGGGTGCGCAGCACATCGGCATGGGCCAAGCCCTCTACCACCGGTTTCCGGTTTTCGCTGCGGCACTGGACGAGGTGCTGGATGAGCTGGACCGGCGCCTCGACCACCCGCTGCGGAGCGTGATCTGGGGAAATGACCCCGAGCGGCTGGACCGCACCGAGCACACCCAGCCCGCGCTGTTCGCCATCGAGGTCGCGTTGCACCGGCTCGCCGAGTCGCAGGGCGTGCGGCCCGCCTACGTGGCCGGGCACTCCGTGGGCGAGATCACCGCGGCGCACGTCGCGGGTGCGCTGTCGCTTCCCGACGCGGCAGCGCTGATCAGCGCGCGCGGCAAGATGATGCAGGCGCTGCCTGCGGGCGGCGCGATGGCGGCGATCCAGGCCGGTGAAGACGAGGTGCGCGCGCTGCTGACGCCGGAGGTCAGCCTCGCCGCGGTCAACGGGCCGCGGTCGGTGGTCGTGTCGGGAACGGCCGACGCGGTGGAGGGTGTCGCCGCGCACTTCGCGGGACTCGGCCGCCGCACGAACCGCCTGCGCGTCTCGCACGCCTTCCACTCGCCGCTGGTGGAGCCGATGCTCGACGCCTTCCGCGAGGTCGTGCGCGGGATCAGCCTCGGCGAACCGGAGATCCCGGTCGTGTCCAACCTGACCGGCCGCGTCGCGGAGCCCGGCGAGCTGGCCGACCCGGAGTACTGGGTGCGGCACGTGCGCGAGCCGGTGCGCTTCAGCGACGGCGTCCGCGCGCTGCGCCACGCGGGCGTCACCACGTTCCTGGAGTTCGGGCCGCACGGCGTGCTCTCGCCGATGGTGCACGAATCTCTCGACGCCCCGGCCTCGGTGGTGGCCGCGCTGCGCCGGGACCGCGACGAAGAGGTCGCCTGGGTCACCGCGCTGGCCCGGCTGCACGTCACCGGCACCGAGGTCGACTGGCGCGAGCTGTTCGAGGGCACCGGCGCGCGGCCGGTGGACCTGCCGACCTACCCGTTCCAGCGCGAGCGCTACTGGCCGGAGCAGGCCGGTGCACGTCCGGTCGTGCCGGAGGCCGAACCGGAGCGGCCCGGGTTGTCCGCGCGGCTGGACGACGTGCCGGAAGGCAAGCGCAAACCGTTCCTGCTCGACCTGGTGCGTGCGGAGGCCGCATCGGTGCTCGGGCATCGCGTGCTCGACGCGGTCGGGGCGGACCGGGTGTTCAAGGACATGGGCTTCGAGTCGCTGACCGGTGTCGAGCTGCGGGACCGGCTGTGCCGGGTGACCGGGCTCGCGCTGCCGAGCTCGCTGGTCTTCGACCGGCCCACGCCGGCCTCGGTCGCGGAGTTCCTCGACGAGGCACTGGCCGACGACCGCTCGGAGTCGCTGACCGTGCAGCTGGACGACCTCGAGGAGCGGGTGCTCGCCGGCGCCGGCGACTCCGAGCAGCGGGAGGAGCTCGCCGCCCGCCTCGACCGGATCGCCGCGCGGGTGCGCGGCGGTTCCGCCGCACCGGTCGCCGACGCCGACATCACCGACGCCTCCGTGGACCGGCTGCTCGACCTCATCGACGAAGAGTTCGTCGTCTGACCACCTTTCTCCCGCTGCTGATGTGAGGACTGACCGGTGCAGGAAGACCAGCAGGAAAAAGTCGTCGACTACTTGCGGCGGATGACCGTCGACCTGCGGCACGCCCGCAGGCGCATCGACGAACTGGAGGGCCGGGCCCGCGAGCCGATCGCGGTGGTCGGGATGGCCTGCCGCTACCCCGGCGGGGTGCGCACGCCCGAGGATCTGTGGGAGCTCGTCGCAGGCGGCGGTGACGCGATCTCGGGTCCGCCCGCCAACCGCGGGTGGGACCTCGCGCGGCTGGCGCGGGACAGCGCGACCACCTCGGGCGGTTTCCTCCACGACGCCGACGAGTTCGACGCTGACTTCTTCGGGATCTCCCCGCGCGAGGCGCGGGCGATGGACCCGCAGCAGCGCGTCCTGCTGGAGGTGTGCTGGGAGGCGGTGGAGAACGCCGGGATCGCGCCGGACTCGCTGCGCGGCACGCGGGGCGGGGTGTTCGTCGGCGCCTACCACTGGGGCCGCTCGCAGGCTGTGGCCGATGAGCTGCAGGGCTACACGATGACCGGCACCGCCTCCAGCGTCATGTCCGGACGGCTGGCCTACGCGCTGGGATTGCAGGGCCCGGCGCTCACGGTGGACACCGCGTGCTCGTCGTCGCTGGTGGCGTTGCACCTGGCGGCCCGGTCGCTGCGCGAGGACGAGTCCTCGCTGGCGCTGGCGGGCGGGGTCACCGTGATGTCCGACCCGTCGCTGTTCGTGGAGTTCAGCAGGCAGGGCGGGCTGGCGGCGAACGGCCGCTGCAAGGCGTTCTCCGACGACGCCGACGGCACCGGCTGGGCCGAGGGCGCCGGTGTCGTCGTGCTGGAACGGCTCAGCGACGCGCGCCGCAAGGGCCACCGCGTGCTTGCGGTGCTGCGCGGGTCGGCGGTGAACTCCGACGGTGCGTCCAACGGGCTGACCGCGCCGAACGGGCCGGCACAGCAACGGGTGATCGAGCAGGCGCTGCGGGCGGCCGGCCTGCGTCCGTCCGATGTGGACGCGATCGAGGCGCACGGCACGGGAACCCGGCTGGGGGACCCGATCGAGGCGCAGGCGTTGCTGGCGGCCTACGGGCAGGGCCGCGAGAGGCCGCTGTGGCTGGGCTCGCTGAAGTCGAACGTGGGACACACGCAGGCCGCCGCCGGGGTCGGGGGCGTGATCAAGGTGGTGCAGGCGTTGCGGCACGGGGCGCTGCCCAGAACGCTGCACGCCGAGCGTCCGTCCTCGCACGTGGACTGGGAGTCCGGCGCGGTGCGGCTGCTGACCGAACAGGTCGAGTGGCCCCGGGGTGAGCGGCCTCGGCGCGCTGCGGTGTCGTCGTTCGGCGTCAGCGGGACGAACGCGCACGCGGTGCTGGAGGAGGCTCCGGTTGAGCAGACCGAGGAGCACACCGGCGCGGAGGAACCGGACCGGACCGGCCCGGTCGTCTCGTGGATGGTCTCGGCGCACAGCGAAGGCGCGCTGCGGGAGCAGGAGGAGCGGTTGCTGCACCACGTGCAGCGGAACCCGGAGCTACGTGCCCGCGACGTCGGGCACTCCCTGGTCAGCGCCCGCTCGGTCTTCGCGCACCGGGCTGTCGTCCTCGGACGCGGGCGCGACGAGTTGGTCACCGCACTCGGCTCGGCTGCCGGCGGCGCTCCGGGCGCCGACGTGGTCGAGGGAACGGCCGATGTGGACGGCGGCACGGTGCTGGTCTTCCCCGGTCAGGGCTCGCAATGGGCCGGGATGGGCGCTGACCTGCTGACGAGCTCTGATGTTTTCGCCCACCGCATCGCCGAATGCGAGCAGGCGCTGCGCCCGCACGTGGACTGGTCGCTGACCGACGTGCTGCGCGAAGCCGACGGCGCACCTTCCCTGGAGCGCGTCGACGTCGTGCAGCCCGCGACGTTCGCGGTGATGGTCTCGCTGGCCGAGCTGTGGCGTTCGCACGGCCTCCGGCCCGATGCGGTCGTCGGGCACTCGCAGGGCGAGATCGCCGCCGCGGTGGTCTCGGGCGCGCTGTCGCTCGCCGACGGCGCGAAGGTCGTGGCCCGGCGCAGCCAGGCCATCGCCCGGCGGCTGGCCGGGGCGGGCGGGATGCTGTCCATCCCCTTGCCGCTCGCCGAGGTCGAACCGCTGGTGGCGCCGCGCGGGATCTCGGTCGCCTCGGTCAACGGGCCGCGTTCGGTCGCCGTCTCGGGCGACCCCGAGGCGTTGGACGAGCTGTTCGGCGAGCTGGCCCGGGACGGTGTGCGGGTGCGGCGCATCCAGGTCGATTACGCCTCCCACTCCGCCCACGTCGAGACGCTGCGCGAGGAACTGCTCGCCGAGCTCGCCGGCGTCGAGCCGCAGGCGGCACGCATCCCGCTCTTGTCCACCACCACCGGGCGGTGGTCCGAACCCGGTGAGCTGGATGCCGCGTACTGGTACCGCAACCTGCGCGAGACCGTGCTGTTCGCCCCGGCGATCGAGGCACTGCTCGACGAGCAGCACCGCGCGTTCATCGAAGTGAGTCCGCACCCCGTGCTGCTGGGCGGGATGCAGGAGCTCATCGAGCACCACGCCGAGCCCGCCGTCGCGGTCGGCACGCTGCGCCGCGACGACGGCGGCATGGACCGGTTCCTGACCTCCGTGGCCTCGGCGTTCGTGCGCGGAGCCGCGGTGGACTGGAAGCACGGGCTGGGCCGGGGCCGCGCGGTGGAGCTGCCCAGCTACCCCTTCCAGCGCGCGCGGTTCTGGACCGCTCCGGCGCCCGGCGAGGCCGAGGACGCCGGGTTCTGGCAGGCCGTGCGGCGCGGCGATGCCGAGTCGCTGGCGACGGACCTGCACGTCGACCAGCAGGCACTGGAAGCCGTCCTGCCCGCGTTGTCGTCGTGGCACGACCAACGCCGGGGCATCGCCGAGTCCGACGCCTGGCGCTACGAGGTGCGGTGGAAGCCGCTCGCGGGTCTGCGGTCGGCCCCGCTCGCCGGGGACTGGCTGCTGGTCACAACCGCCGAGGCAGCGGACGACGACGTGCTCGAGGCGCTGAAAGGCCAGGGCGCCGACGTCCGGCGCCTCGTGCTGGACGAATCCTGCGTCGACCGGGACGTTCTCGCCGCCAGGCTGACCGACACCGACGGTCTCAGCGGCATCGTGTCGACACTGGCCTTCGCCGAGCGGCCGGGCGAGCGGTACCCGGCCATGCCGCTCGGGCTGGCTCTGACGGTCTCGCTGGTGCAGGCGCTCGGCGACGCCGGAGTCCAGGCCCCGGTGTGGGCGCTCACGCGGGAGGCGGTGCGCTGCCGACCGGACGAGTCGCTGCCGAACCCGGTGCAGTCGCAGGTGATGGGCGTCGCGTGGACCGCCGCGCTGGAGCATCCGCAGCGCTGGGGCGGGAGTGTGGACCTGCCCGCCGCTCTCGACGGGCGCCCGGCCGGGCTGCTGGCCGCGGCGCTGACGCAGCGGGACGGCGAGGACCAGCTCGCGGTCCGGTCGGCCGGGGTGTTCGCTCGCCGCCTCGTGCGGGCCGCGCCGCCACGCCCGGTCCGGGACTGGGCGCCGCGTGACACCGTCCTGGTGACCGGGGGAACCGGCGCCATCGCGCCGGATCTGGCGCGGTGGCTGGCCGGGCAGGGTGCGCAACGGATCGTCCTCACCTCGCGGCGGGGGCTCGCCGCCGAGGGGATGCCGGAACTGGTGGCCGAGCTCGCCGAGCACGGCGCGGCGGTGGCCGTGGAGCCCTGCGACGTCACCGACCGCGATGCCGTCGCGGCGATGCTGGACCGTCTGAGGGCAGAAGGCCACGTGATCCGCACCGTCGTGCACGCGGCCGCGGTCATCGGTCTGCACACCCTGGACAAGACCACGCTGGAGGACTTCGCCGAGACCGTGCACGCCAAGGTCGCCGGCGCCCGGCATCTCGACGAACTGCTGGACGAGGAGGAGCTGGACGCCTTCGTGCTCTACTCCTCGATCGCGGGCATGTGGGGCAGCGGGTCGCACGCGGCGTACGCGGCGGGCAACGCCTACCTCGCCGCGCTCGCGGAGAACCGGAGGGCGCGCGGGCGCCCCGCGCTGTCCCTGCACTGGGGCAAGTGGCCGGACTCGCCGGAGCTCGCCGAGGCCGACCGGCACGGCGTGCGGCGCACCGGACTGCGGATCCTCGACCAGGACACGGCGTACTCGGGCCTCAAGCGTGCCCTGGACGAGGACGCCTCGGTGCTGGCCCTGACCGACATCGACTGGGACACCTACCACCCGGTGTTCACCTCCGGCCGGCCGACGACGCTGTTCGACGACGTGCCGGAGGTGCGGCAGGCCGGCCGGACCGCTGCGGCCACCGGCACCCAGGGCTTCGCCGACCGGCTGCTCGCGCTTTCCGAAACCGAACGGGCGAGGACCCTGCTGGAACTGGTGCGCGGCGAGGCCGCGGCGGTGCTCGGGCACGCGGACGGCGCGGGCCTGGCGGAGCGCAGGACGTTCCGCGAGATCGGGTTCGACTCGGTGACCGCCGTCGAGCTGCGCAACCGGCTGGTGCGCGCGACCGGCACGACCCTGCCCACCACCGTGGTCTTCGACCACCCGTCGCCGTCGGCGCTGGCGGTGCACCTGGGCTCGCAGCTCTCCGGCGAGCGGGAAGCCCACGCCGCGACCGCGGTCGCCGCCTCCGATGAGCCCATCGCCATCGTCGGCATCGGGTGCCGGTTCCCCGGCGGTGCCGACAGCCCGGAGAAGCTGTGGCGACTGGTGTCCGAGGGAGCCGACGTGATCTCGGAGTTCCCCGCCGACCGCGGCTGGGACACCGCCGGGCTCTACGACCCGGACCCCGACCGAGCGGGAACGACGTACTCGGTGCGTGGCGGCTTCCTGGACGACGCCTCCGGTTTCGACGCCGCGTTCTTCGGGATCTCCCCGCGCGAGGCCCGGGCGATGGACCCGCAGCAGCGGTTGCTGCTGGAAACCGCCTGGGAAGCGATCGAGCGCGCCGGGATCGTGCCGGAGACGTTGCGCGGCAGCGCCACCGGCACGTTCGTCGGGGCGAGCCACCAGGGCTACAGCGCCGGCGCGTTCGGAGTCGCCGACGGCACGGAGGGGCAGTTCATCACCGGCGCCGCCGCCAGCGTCCTGTCCGGGCGGATCTCCTACCTGCTCGGGCTGGAGGGCCCGGCGGTGACGGTGGACACCGCGTGCTCGTCGTCGCTGGTGGCGCTGCACCTGGCGTGCCAGTCGCTGCGCAGCGGGGAGAGCGGGCTGGCGCTGGCGGCAGGCTCGACGGTCATCGCGGGGCCGCAGGACTTCCTGGGCTTCAGCCGGCTCGGTGCGCTCTCGGCGGACGGGCGGTGCAAGGCCTTCGCCGAGGGCGCGGACGGGATGAGCCTGGCCGAGGGCGTCGGCGTCGTCGTGCTGGAACGCCTTTCGGACGCGACGCGCAACGGGCACCCGGTGCTGGCGGTGGTGCGCGGCTCGGCCACCAACCAGGACGGCGCCTCCAACGGGCTCACCGCCCCGAACGGACCCGCCCAGCAGCGCGTGATCCGCCAGGCGCTGGCCAACGCCGGTGTCGAACCGGGCGAGGTCGACGTCGTTGAGGCGCACGGCACCGGTACCGCGCTCGGCGACCCCATCGAGGCGCAGGCGCTGGCGGCCACCTACGGCGAGGACCGCGACCCGCTGCGTCCGCTGTGGCTGGGTTCGCTGAAGACCAACATCGGGCACGCGCAGGCCAGCGCGGGCATCGCGGGTGTCATCAAGATGGTGCTGGCCCTGCGCAACGGGGTGCTGCCGCCGACGCTGCACGCCGAGCGGCCCACCCAGCACGTGGACTGGTCGGACGGCCGGATGCGGCTGCTGACCGAGGCGGTCGAGTGGCCGTGGCACGGGCGCCCGCGCCGCGCGGGGGTGTCGGCGTTCGGGATCAGCGGTACGAACGCGCACGTCATCCTGGAGCAGGCGGATGCCGAGGAGGCGGTCGACGGTGAGCCGGTCGCGCCGGTCCACGAGGTCGTGCCTCTGGTGCTGTCGGCCCGTTCGGGCACCGCGCTGCGCGAGCAGGCCGCCCGGCTGCTGCCACTGGTGGAAGCGGAGCCCGCCGACCTCGCCTGGTCGCTGCTGACCACGCGCAGCAGCTTCGAGCACCGCGCGGTCGTCGTCGGCGCAGACCGGGCCGAGCTCACCGCGGGCCTGGAGGCGCTGTCGTCGTCGGGCAGCTCCACCAACGTGGTGCAGGGCACCGATGTCGGTGGTGCGGGACCGGTGTTCGTGTTCCCCGGCCAAGGTGCGCAGTGGTGGGGGATGGGCCGCGACCTGCTGGCCTCGTCGGAGGTTTTCGCCGCGCGCATCGACGACTGCGAACGCGCGCTGGCTCCGTTCGTGGACTGGTCGCTGCGCGCGGTGCTGAGCGGATCGGCCGATCCGGACCTCGTCGAACGCGTCGACGTGGTGCAACCCGCGCTGTTCTCGATGATGGTCGCGCTCGCCGAGGTGTGGCGGGCGCACGGGACCGAGCCCGCCGCGGTCATCGGCCATTCACAGGGCGAGATCGCCGCGGCGCACGTGGCCGGGGCGCTGTCGCTCGACGACGCCGCGCGGGTGGTCGCGTTGCGGAGCAAGGCCCTGCTGGCACTGGCGGGGCAGGGCGGCATGGTCTCGGTGGCGGCTTCCGAGGACGCGGTCGCCGACCTGATCGGCGCGTGGGACGGCCGGATCTCCGTGGCGGTCGTGAACGGCCCGTCGTCGGTGGTCGTGTCCGGCGAACCCGAGGCGCTGGCCGAGATGATCGCGGAGTGCGGGCACAAGGGAGTCCGCGCCCGTGAGGTCGCCGTGGACTACGCCTCGCACGGCCCGCACGTGGAGCGGGTGCGCGACGAACTGGCCGAGGTCCTGTCGGCGATCTCGCCGCGTCCGGCCGGGATTCCGTTCTACTCGACCGTGACCGGCGGGCGGATCGACACCACCGAACTCACCGCCGACTACTGGTACGCGAACCTGCGCCGCACTGTGCGGATGGAGCAGGCCACGCGCGCGCTGCTGGCCGACGGGCACCGCGTGTTCATCGAGTGCAGCGCGCACCCGGTGCTGGCGTCCTCGGTCGAGGAGACCATCGACGCCGCCTGCCCGGACCCGGCGGTCGTGCTCGGCACGCTCCGGCGAGACGAAGGCGGCCCGCGCCGGCTGCTGCTGTCGCTGGCCGAGGCGTACTCCCACGGCGTCGCGGTGGACTGGACGGCGCTGTTCACCGGGGAGCCTGCTCGCACCGTGGAGCTGCCGACCTACCCGTTCGAGCACCAGCGCTACTGGCTCACCCCGCGGCGCAGGACCGGGGACGAGCCGGACTCGGCGTTCTGGGAGCTGGTGGAGAACGGCCGGCCGGAAGCGCTGGCCGAAGAGCTCGGGATCGACGGCGCCGTGCTGGGCACCGTGCTCCCGGCCCTGTCGCAGTGGCGTGAGCGCAGGCGGCACCACGCGGTGGTGGACTCGCTGCGGTACCGGGTCGGCTGGACCCGGCTGGCCGAGCCGCAGCCGGCGGCTACCGGGATGCGCCTGGTGGTCGTGCCGGAGTCCCTCGACAGGTGGGTCTCGGCGGTCGTCGACGGCCTCGGCGAGGACGTGGTGGTGCTTCCGGCCGGATCCGAGCAGCGCGCGGAGCTGGCGTACAGGCTCGCGGAAGTGGCCGCGGAGCACGAGATCACCGGCGTGGTGTCGTTGCTGAGCGAGGTCGAGCCGTCGGCACCGGGCGAGGTCCCGGCCCAGTTGTCGGCGACGCTGCGGCTGGTGCAGGCCCTGCTGGACGCGGGGCTGGACGTGCCGCTGCGGGCGGTCACGCGCCGCGCGGTCGCGATCGGCGACGAGGACGTGGACCCCGAGCAGGCCGGGGTGTGGGGACTCGGCCGGGTCGTCGCCCTGGAGCATCCCGAGATGTGGGGCGGGCTGGTGGACCTGCCCGACGTTGTGGACGAGCGGGTGGTCGGCGGACTCCGCGCGGTCCTTTCGGGCGATGAGGACCAGGTCGCGGTCCGCGAGTCCGGCCTGTTCGGCCGCAGGCTCGTGCACGCCCCGCCCGCGCGACCGGAGGAGTTCCGGGCGCGCGGCACGGTTCTGGTGACCGGCGGCACCGGTGGCGTCGGCGGCTTCGTGGCGAGGTGGGCGGTGGAGCGCGGCGCCGAGCACGTGGTGCTCACCAGCCGGCGCGGACCGCGAGCGCCCGGCGCGGACGAGCTCGCCTCCGAGCTGGAGATGCTCGGGGCGAAGGTGACCGTGGCGGCGTGCGACGCGGGCGACCGCGAACAGCTTTCCGGAGTCCTGGGCGGTATCGACGACCTCACATCGGTGTTCCACGTCGCGGGGGTGGCCGAAGGCGACGACGCGGTGCGGGAGCTGACCGACGACCAGCTCGCGGCGCTGCTGCGCTCGAAGCGCGACGCCGCCCTGCACCTGCACGAGCTGACGCGGGACCGGGAGCTCGACGCGTTCGTGCTGTTCTCCTCCGGCGCGGCCGCGTGGGGCAGCGGTGGTCAACCGGGTTACGCCGCGGCGAACGCGTTCCTGGACGGCTTGGCCGAACACCGCCGCGCGAGCGGGCTCCCGGCGACCTCCATCGCGTGGGGCACCTGGGGCGAGGCGGGCATGGCCACCGAAGCGGCGGTGGGTGCGCGTCTGCGGCGGCACGGCGTGGTCGCCATGCGCCCGGAGCAGGCGCTGGACGCGATGGGCAAGGCCATTGTGGACGGTGTCGCGACCGCCGTGGTCACCTCGATGGACTGGGTGCGGTTCGCGCCCGGTTTCACCTCGGTACGCCCGAGCCCGCTGCTGTCGGAGCTGGCCGAGGTCCGCGAAGCGCTGCGAGCCGCCGAGGCCGAGCCCGCCGGGGCCGCGGGATCGGGCCTGCGCGAGCGGCTGGCCGGACTGCCCGCGGCGGAGCGTTCCCGCGCGCTGCTCGACCTCGTGCGGGCCGAAGCGGCGGCGACCCTGGGCTACGACGGGGCGGAGGCGATCCCGGCCTCCCGCGCGTTCAAGGACGTCGGGTTCGACTCGGTGACCGCGGTCGAACTGCGCAACCGGCTGCGCGCGGCCACCGGCCTGCCGCTGCCCGCGGCACTGGTCTTCGACCACCCCACCCCGTCGTCGCTGGCGAACCTGCTGGCCGCCGAGCTGTTCGGCGACGCCGCGGCCGACGAGGGACCCGAAGACCCGGACGCGCGCATCCGCGAGGTGCTCGCCACGATCCCGCTCAGCCGGCTGCGCCAGGCCGGGCTGCTGGACATGGTGCTGCGGCTGGCCGAGGACGGCGGGCAGGAGCCCGAGGCGGCCGGGGTACCGGCGGATTCGATCGACGACATGGATGCCGAGAGCCTGCTGCGACTGGCGACCGGCACCGGCGACTGAGGCGGGAGAGAGCCTGATGACCGGCTCCGACAACGAGTACGTCGAAGCGCTCCGCTCCTCGCTGAAGGAGATCGAGCGGCTGCGCGAGCAGAACCAGCGGTTGGTGTCGGCCTCGGCCGAGCCGATCGCGATCGTCGGCATGGGCTGCCGGTTCCCGGGCGGGGTGAGCACGCCGGAGCAGCTGTGGGACCTGGTCGAGCAGGGCCGCGACGCGCTCTCGGCTTTCCCTGCCGACCGCGGCTGGGACCTGGCCCGGCTCGCAGGCGACGGCGAGGGTGCGAGCTTGGCGAGGGAAGGCGGTTTCCTCGACGGCGTGGCCGATTTCGACGCCGGGTTCTTCGGCGTCTCCCCGCGCGAGGCGGTCGCCATGGACCCGCAGCAGCGCCTGCTGCTGGAGACCGCGTGGGAGGCGGTCGAGCGCTCCGGCATCGACCCGGCCTCCCTGCGGGGGACCCAGACCGGGGTGTTCATGGGCACCACCGGACAGGACTACGGCAAGGTCATCGCCGCATCCGACGAGGACGTGGAGGTGTACTCCACGACCGGGCACGCGGCCAGCGTGATCTCCGGCCGGCTGTCCTACCTGTTCGGCTTGGAAGGCCCGGCGGCCACGGTGGACACCGGCTGCTCTTCCTCGCTGGTGGCGCTGCACTGGGCGGTGCAGGCGCTGCGCGGCGGGGAGTGCTCCCTGGCGCTGACCGGCGGTGCTTCGGTGATGGCGACGCCGGGACCGTTCGTCGCGTTCACCTCGCAGAAGGGACTGGCCGCCGACGGCCGGTGCAAGCCCTACGCCGAGGCCGCCGACGGCACCGGCTGGGGCGAGGGCGCGGGCGTGCTGGTTCTGGAGCGGTTGTCGGATGCGCGACGCCACGGGCATCCGGTGCTGGCAGTGGTGCGGGGCTCGGCGATCAACCAGGACGGTGCGTCGAATGGTCTGACGGCGCCGAATGGTCCGTCGCAGCAGCGGGTGATTCGTGCGGCGTTGGACAGTGCGCGCCTGGATGTGTCCGATGTGGATGTGGTGGAGGGACACGGGACCGGGACCACGTTGGGTGATCCGATCGAGGCGCAGGCGTTGCTGGCGACATACGGTCAGGGTCGTGAGGTTCCGCTGCTGCTGGGTTCGGTGAAGTCGAACATCGGTCACACGCAGGCTGCCGCGGGCGTGGCGGGTGTGATCAAGATGGTCATGGCCATGCGGCACGGAGTGTTGCCGGAAAGCCTGCACGTGGATGCGCCGTCGTCGAAGGTGGATTGGTCGGCAGGTTCGGTCGAGCTGCTGAGTTCTGCCCGGCAGTGGCCCGATACCGGCCGCGTGCGTCGTGTCGGTGTGTCGTCGTTCGGGATCAGCGGCACCAACGCGCACGTCATCCTCGAGCAGGCGGCTGCCGTCGCTGAGGAGCCTCGCGCGCACGGCATCGAGCCCGGTGTCATCGCGCTGCCAGTCTCGGCTCGCAGCCCGGAGGCGCTGGCCGCGCACGTCGACCTCGTCAAGGCTTACGCCGCCGACCATCCCGGCGTTCCGGCGACCGACATCGCGCTGACCCTGGCCGAGTCCCGGTCCACCTTCGAACACCGCTCGGTGCTGCTGGCCGGCGCCGACGGGTTCACCGAAGCCGCGACCGGGCTGGCCGCCGACGAGTGCCTGCTGGCCTTCCTGTTCTCCGGGCAGGGTTCGCAGCGGCTCGGCATGGGGCGCGATCTGCACGCCCGCTTCCCGGTGTTCGCCGAAGCCCTGGGCGCCGTGCTCGCCGAAGTCGATCCTCACCTGCCCCGCCCGCTGCGGGAGGTCGTGTGGGGCGAGGACGCCGATGTGCTGAACCGGACGGAGTTTTCGCAGCCTGCGTTGTTCGCGGTTGAGGTGGCGTTGTTCCGGTTGGTGGAGTCGTGGGGTGTGCGGCCGGATTACCTGGTGGGGCATTCGATCGGTGAGATCGCGGCTGCGCATGTGGCCGGTGTGCTGTCGCTGGCGGATGCGGCGAAGCTGGTCGCCGCGCGTGGGCGGCTGATGCAGTCCCTGCCGGAGCGCGGTGGGATGCTCGCGGTGCAGGCCGGCGAGTCCGAGGCCGCCGAGATCATCGCCGGGCACGAGGAGCGGGTGGGTGTCGCGGCGGTCAACGGACCGGCTTCGATCGTGCTCTCCGGTGCCGACGAGGTGCTGGTCGGCATCGCTTCGCAGTGCGAGCGACGGGGCCTGAAGGCCAAGCGGCTCGCGGTGAGCCACGCCTTCCACTCGCCGCTGATGGAGCCGATGCTGGAGGAGTTCCGCTCCGTCGTGGCGGGGTTGCCCTTCGCAGCGCCGGACATCCAGATCGTGTCCACGCTGACCGGCCGGGCGGTGGACTCGGCCGAGCTCTCGTCACCGGACCACTGGGTCCGACACGTCCGCGAGGCGGTCCGCTTCGCCGATGCGGT
This sequence comes from Saccharopolyspora erythraea, assembly GCF_018141105.1. Classification (NCBI taxonomy): domain Bacteria; kingdom Bacillati; phylum Actinomycetota; class Actinomycetes; order Pseudonocardiales; family Pseudonocardiaceae; genus Saccharopolyspora; species Saccharopolyspora erythraea. The sequence continues at coordinate 3,256,710 of NZ_CP054839.1, forward strand.
GCGGGTGCTGCACGACCGCGGGGTCCGGGCCCACCTGGAGCTCGGCCCGGACGCGGTGCTCTCCGCGATGGTGCCCGAGACCGCCGAACCGGCGGTGGCCGTGCCGCTGCTGCGCAACGGCCGCCGCGAAGAGGTCGCCGCGACCCACGCGCTCGCCCGGCTGCACGTGGCCGGCGTCGACGTGCGCTGGGCGGCGATGCTGGCAGGCACCGGTGCGCGGCGCGTGGACCTGCCGACCTATCCCTTCCAGCACGAGCGGTTCTGGCCGCACGGCTCCGGGCGAGCCAGCGGTGACGCGCTCGCCGCCGGCCCTGTAGCCGGTGACGGGCACCCGCTGCTGGGGCGCGCCGTGGAGCTCGCCGGTGGCGACGAACTGCTGTTCGGCGCCGAGCTGTCCGTCCACACCCAGCCCTGGCTGGCCGATCACGTCGTCGGCCGCCGGGTCCTGTTCCCGGGCACCGGATTCGTGGAGCTGGCGATCCGTGCGGCCGACGAGGCGGGGTGCGCGCGGGTGGAGGAGCTCGCCCTGGCTGCGCCGCTGGAGCTGCCCGCCGAGGGCGCCGTCCGGTTGCAGGTGCGGGTCGCGGCGCCGGACGAGGACGGGCGCCGGGCGCTGGAGGTGTTCGCCCGCGCCGACGAGCTCGGCGAGTGGACCCGGCACGCCACCGGAGTGCTGAGCACCGGTGCGCCGGAGCCGGTCGCGCTCACCGAGTGGCCGCCCACCGGCGCCGAGGCGGTCGACCTGACCGGCTGCTACGAGCGGCTCGCCGAGATCGGCTTCGACTACGGCCCGGCCTTCCGCGGGCTGCGTCGCGTGTGGCGCCGTGCCGGCGAGGTGTTCGCCGAGGTCGCCCTGCCCGACGACGCCGAGGCGTCCGCCTTCGGCCTGCACCCGGCGCTGCTGGACGCCGCGCAGCACGCCGCGGCGTTCGAGGATCTGGGACCGATCAGCCGGGGCGGTCTGCCGTTCGCCTGGGAGGGCGCCGCGCTGCACGCCTCGGGTGCCTCCACCGTGCGGGCACGGATCTCGCGCGCGGGTGAGGATGCGGTGGAGGTCGTCGTCGCCGACGACCGGGGTGCGCCGGTCGCGACGTTCGAATCCCTGCTGGCGCGGGAAGTTCCGGCCGAGCGGCTCGGTGCCGAGACCATCGCGCGGCAGTCGTTGTTCCGGCTGGACTGGAATTCGGTCCGGACCGGCGCGCAGCCGGACTCGGTTGCGGTGCTGGGAGAATCTGACCTCGCTGACCGGTTGCGCTCGGCCGGAGTCCAGGTGCACGACGTCGCCGAGCTCGACGAGCTGGCGGAGGTGCCGGAGCGGGTCGTCGTGCCGGTTGCAGGCAGCTCGGAACTCGCCGACTCCGCGCACGAGCTCACCACCGGCGCGCTCGCACTGATCCAGCAGTGGCTGGCGCAGGAGCGCTTCGCCGGCGCCCGCCTGGTGTTCGCCACCGGCAGCGCGGAAACCGACCCCGCCGCGGCAGCCGTGCACGGGCTCGTGCGGGTGGCCGAGACCGAGAACCCCGGCCGGTTCGGAATCGTCCAGGCCGACGACGCGGCTTCGCCGCGGGCCATCCCGTCCGCGCTGGCGGCCGACGAGCACGACTTGCTGGTGCGCGGCGAGGAGGTGCTGGCGGCCAGGCTGGCGCGGTCGAGCGTGCCGGACGAGCGGATCACCTGGGAGCCCGAGGGCACCGTGCTGATCACCGGCGGCACCGGTGGCCTGGGCGGCGCCCTGGCCAGGCACCTCGCGAGCGCGCACGGTGTCCGGCACCTGCTGCTGCTCAGCCGCCGCGGAGCCGGCGCGCCGGGAGCCGCGGACCTGGTCGCGGACTTGCGCGAGCTGGGCGCGGAGGCGACCGTGCGCGCCTGCGACGTCGCCGACCGCACCGCGCTGGCCGAGCTGATCGACTCGATCCCCTCCGAACGGCCGTTGCGTGCCGTGGTGCACACCGCCGGTGTCGTCGACGACGGCGTGGTCGGTGCGATGACACCGGATCGGGTCTCGGCCGTGCTGCGGCCGAAGGTGGACGCCGCGTGGAACCTGCACGAGCTCACCCGTGACCACGAGCTGACGGCGTTCGTGCTGTTCTCGTCGGTCGCGGCGAGCTTCGGCAGCGCCGGACAGGGCGGGTACGCCGCGGGCAACGCCTTCCTCGACGCCCTGGCGCGGCACCGGCGTGCGGCCGGGCTGGCCGCGACCTCGATGGCGTGGGGGCCGTGGACGCAGGACGTCGGCATGACCGGGTCGTTGCGCGACGTGGACGTGGAACGCCTGACCCGCAGCGGAATGGTTCCTCTGGAACTGGAACAGGGTCTCGCGCTCTTCGACGCCGCGGTTTCGGGTGCCGAGGCAGCGCCGCTGCCGGTGCGCCTGGACCTCGCCGCGCTGCGGGCGGGAGGCGAGGTCGCGTCGTTGCTGCGCGGCCTGGTGCGGACTCCGGTCCGCCGTACCGCCGCCCGTTCGGCGGCGGCCGACGGGTTGGCCTCCCGGCTGGCCGGGCTGCCCGCCGACGAGCGGCGCGAGGCGGTTCTGGAGCTCGTGCGGGGGCGGATCGCGGTGGTGCTCGGCCACTCCGGGGCGTCATCGGTGCCCGCCACCAGGCAGTTCCAGGACCTCGGGTTCGACTCGCTGACCGCGGTGGAACTGCGCAACGGGCTCAACGCCGACACCGGGTTGCGCCTGCCCGCGACGCTGGTCTTCGACTACCCGACTCCGACCGCGCTTGCCGGATACCTGCACGACGAACTGTTCGGCGCCGAGGTCGAGGTGGTCACCGCGCCTGTGCCGGCGCGCATCGAGGACGATCCGATCGTCGTGGTCGGGATGGCGTGCCGTTATCCGGGTGGGGTGGCTTCGCCGGAGGATCTGTGGCGGTTGGTGTCGGATGGTGGGGACGGGGTCACGGGTTTTCCGGCCAATCGGGGTTGGGATCTCGACGCCCTCTACGACCCGGACCCGGAGACGCCGGGCCGCACGCACGTGCGCGAAGGCGGGTTCCTGCACGACGCCGACCTGTTCGACCGCGCGTTCTTCGGGATGAACCCTCGCGAGGCGCTGGCCACCGACTCGCAGCAGCGGTTGCTCCTGGAGGTGTCCTGGGAGGCGGTCGAGCGGGCGGGGATCGATCCGGTGTCGTTGCGCGGCGGCCGGACCGGGGTGTTCGCCGGGGTGATGTACAACGACTACGGCACCATGCTTCCCGGCGAGGAGTTCGAGGGCTACCGGGGCAACGGGAGCGCGCCGAGCGTCGCTTCCGGCCGGGTCGCCTACACCTTCGGGTTCGAAGGTCCGGCGGTGACGGTGGACACCGCGTGTTCGTCGTCGTTGGTGTCGATGCATTGGGCGGCGCAGGCGTTGCGCGCGGGGGAGTGCTCGCTCGCGCTGGCAGGCGGCGTGACGGTGATGTCCACGCCGAGCACCTTCGTGGACTTCTCCCGCCAGCGCGGGCTGGCACTCGACGGGCGTTGCAAGGCGTTCTCGGATGCGGCGGACGGTGTCGGCTGGTCCGAGGGCGTCGGAATCGTGGTGCTGGAGCGGATGTCGGATGCCCGTCGCAACGGCCACGAGATCATGGCGGTGCTGCGCGGTTCGGCGGTCAACCAGGACGGGGCGTCCAACGGGCTGACCGCGCCCAACGGCATTTCGCAGCAGCGGGTCATCCGCCAGGCGCTCGCGAGTGCCGGTCTATCCGGCGACGAGGTCGATGTCGTCGAGGCGCACGGGACCGGGACCACGTTGGGTGATCCGATCGAGGCGCAGGCGTTGCTGGCCACTTACGGCCAGGGCCGTGAGGTTCCGCTGCTGCTGGGTTCGGTGAAGTCGAACATCGGTCATACGCAGGCTGCCGCGGGCGTGGCGGGTGTGATCAAGATGGTCATGGCCATGCGGCACGGGGTGCTGCCGCAGAGCCTGTACTCCGCGATCCCGTCGTCCCACGTGGACTGGGAGGCCGGCGCGGTCGAGCTGCTGGCCGAGCCGGCCGAGTGGCCCGACACGGGACGCGAGCGGCGCGCGGGTGTGTCGTCGTTCGGGATCAGCGGCACCAACGCGCACGTCATCCTGGAGCAGGCCCCCGCGTCCGAACCGGTCGAGCGCGCGGAGGCCGACGCGGGCGTGCTGCCGTGGGTGCTGTCCGGGCGGACCCGGCAGGCGCTGCGTACGCAGGCTGCCCGGCTGCTCGGCCACGTCCAGGCCCACCCGGAGCTCTCCCGGGCCGACCTCGGGTACTCGCTGGCAACCACCCGGTCCGCTTTCGAGTACCGCGCGGTGGTCGTCGCCGGCGACCGCGACGACGCGTTGCGCGGACTGGCCGCGCTGACCACCGGCGAAGCCGACCCGCTGCTGACCGAGGGCGAGGAAGCCGAGGGCAAGCTCGCCTTCCTGTTCTCCGGGCAGGGTTCGCAGCGGCTCGGCATGGGGCGCGATCTGCACGCCCGCTTCCCGGCGTTCGCCGAGGCTTTCGACAGCACGCTCACCGAGTTGGAAAAGCACCTCGACCGCCCGTTGCGGGAGGTCGTGTGGGGTGAGGATGCCGATGCGCTGAACCGGACGGAGTTTTCGCAGCCTGCGTTGTTCGCGGTCGAGGTGGCGTTGTTCCGGTTGGTGGAGTCGTGGGGTGTGCGGCCGGATTACCTGGCTGGACATTCCATTGGCGAGATCGCGGCCGCGCATGTGGCCGGTGTGCTGTCGCCGGCGGATGCGGCGAAGCTGGTCGCCGCGCGGGCCCGTCTCATGCAGGCGTTGCCGCCCGGCGGCGCGATGATCTCGGTGCGGGCCACCGAGGACGAGGTGCTGCCGCTGCTGACCGGCGAGGTCTCGATCGCGGCGGTGAACGCCCCGGGTTCGGTGGTGATCTCGGGCGCCGAGGAGACGGTGCGCGAGATCGCGCGGCACTTCGAAGACCGCAAGACCACCAGGCTGCGAGTGTCGCACGCCTTCCATTCCCCGCTGGTGGAACCGATGCTCGCTGACTTCGCGGCCGAGATCGCCGGATTCGGGTTCAGCGCACCGGAGATCCCCGTGGTGTCGAACCTGACCGGTGCGGTGGCGGGCCCCGAGATCGCCACCCCGGACTACTGGGTGCGTCACGTCCGCGAGGCGGTCCGCTTCGCTGACGGCGTGCGGACCATGCACGAGCTGGCCACGACCACGTTCCTGGAACTGGGACCGGACTCCGTGCTCTCCGCGCTCGCCCAGCAGTCCGCCCCGGACGGCTCGGCCGCGTTCCCGTTGCTGCGCAAGGACAAGCACGAGGAGCGCACCGCGTTCGAGGCGATGGCCCGGCTGCACGCACGCGGTGTCGAGCTGGACTGGCCGGCGGTCTTCCCCGGCGCGCGGCGCGTGCCGCTGCCCACCTACGCCTTCCAGCACGAGTCGTTCTGGCCCGTGCCGACCACGGCGGCGAGCGATGCCACCTCGATCGGCGTGCGTCCGGCCGGGCATCCGCTGCTCGGCGGGGCGGTCGAGGTGGCCGAGTCGGGCGAGCTGCTGTTCACCGGCAGGCTCTCCCGCATCACCGCGCCGTGGCTGGCCGAACACGTGGTGGGCGGCTCTGTGCTGCTGCCGGGCACGGCGTTCGTGGAGGTGGTCACGCGCGCGGGCGACGAGGTCGGCTGCGACCGGATCGCGGACCTGACGCTGGCCGCGCCGCTGGTACTGCCCGAATCCGGTGCGGTGCAGTTGCAGGTACGGCTCGGGGTACCCGAATCCGGGCGGCGGCCCGTCGAGGTGTACTCGCGGCGGGAAGGCGACCCGGAGGAACCGTGGACCATGCACGCGAGCGGGACGCTCACCTCCGGCGCCGTGGTCGGCGCGGAGCTGGTCGCGTGGCCACCGACTGGGGCCGAAGCGGTCGACCCGGACGGAATCCACGGCGCCAGTGCCGCAGCCGGCTTCGAGTACGGTCCGGCCTTCCGCGGGCTGACCGCCGCATGGCGCCGCGGTGACGAGCTGTTCGCCGAAGTGGAGCTGCCGGAGAGCGCACGGGCGGACGCCGCCGCCTACGGCCTGCACCCGGCGCTGTTCGACGCCGCCCTGCACGTGATCTCGCAGCTCCGGGGGCAGGCCGAGCGGGGTGGGCTGCCCTTCTCCTGGGACGGTGTGTCCCTGCATGCGGCCGGGGCGTCCGCGCTGCGAGTGCGGGTCGTCCCGGCCGACGACGGAACGGTGGCGCTCACCCTGGCCGATCCGTCGGGTGCGGCCGTGGCCACGGTCGAGTCGCTGGCGCTGCGCGCCGCGGGCGAACCCGCCGCCCCGAAGCAGGATTCGCTGTTCCGGCTGGAGTGGACGCCGGTGAGCGCCGACGGCGGCGAGTTCGCCGCCGCCGTCGAAGGGGACGGGTTCGGGCTGGCCGAGGCCCTTCGTGATGCCGGTATCCCGGAAGGCCGCGATGTCGTGCTCGTCCCCGTCGCGGCGGGCCGCGGCCCGATCGACGAGGCGGCGCATGCGCTGACCGCCCACGTGCTGGAGAAGATCCAGCACAAGCCCGCCGGGCAGCGCCTGGTGTTCGTCACCCGGCACGCCACCGACGGCGGGGACCTCGCCGCGGCCGCCGTGTGGGGCCTGGTCCGCACCGCCGAGCGGGAGAACCCGGGTGGCTTCGTCCTGCTCGATCTCGACGCAGGCGCACCGGACCCCGGCCTGATCGCGGAGGCGCTCGCCTCCGGCGAACCCCAACTGCGGGTACGCGACGGTGTGCTGTCGGCCGCCCGGCTCGCCCGGATCGCGGAGTCCGCCCGGCCCGCGGCATGGGACCCCGACGACCTCGTGCTGATCACCGGCGGAACCGGCGGGCTGGGCGGCGCGGTCGCCCGGCACCTGGTCGCCGAACACGGCGTCCGCCGGCTGCTGCTGGTCAGCCGCCGCGGCGGGACGGCCGAAGGCGTGGTGCCGCTGGTCGCCGAGCTGACCGCGATGGACGCCGATGTCGAGGTGGCCGCCTGCGACGTGGCCGACCGCGACGCGCTGGCCGCGCTCCTGCAGCGCTACGACGTCGGCGCCGTGGTGCACGCCGCCGGGGTGCTCGACGACGGCGTGCTCGGCTCGCTGTCGCCGCAACGGCTGGAGGCCGTGCTGCGGCCGAAGGTGGACGCCGCGTGGAACCTGCACGAGCTGGCCGGTGACGTCTCGGCGTTCGTGCTGTTCTCCTCGCTCGCGGGGACGCTCGGTTCTCCGGCGCAGGGCAACTACGCCGCCGCCAACGCCTTCCTCGACGCGCTCGCCCAGCACCGGCGCCTGGCCGGGCTGCCGGGCGTCTCGCTGGCTTGGGGGCCGTGGGCGGAAACCGGCGGCATGACCGCCGGTCTGAGCGACGTCGACCGCGAGCGGATGGTGCGTTCGGGCCTGCCGCCGCTCCCGGTCCGCCAGGGCCTCGGGCTGTTCGACCTGGCGACCGCGACTGAGGACGCCGTGGTCGTGCCGGCTCTGCTGGACCTCGCGGCGTTGCGATCGCAGGAGATCGTCCCCGCGGTCCTGCGTGGTCTGGTCACCACTCGCACGCGCCGGACCTCCGCGGGCAGCGGTGCCTCCCGCGCGCTCGCCGAGCGGCTGGCGGGACTGCCCGTCGACGAGCGCGCGGCGGTGCTGCTGGATCTGGTGCGCGGGCAGGCCGCCCGGGCGCTCGGCCACTCCGGACCGCAGGACGTGCCGGCGAGGCAGGCATTCCAGGAGCTCGGGATCGACTCGCTGACCGCGGTCGAGCTGCGCAACGGGCTCAACTCCCTGACCGGGCTGCGGCTTGCGGCCACCGTCGTGTTCGACTACCCCAGCGCCGAGGGATTGGCCCGGCACGTCGAGGAGGAGCTGTTCGGCACTCCGGCCGAGTCGACCGCGCCGGCAGCCGCGCTCACTGCGGTCACCGACGACCCGGTGGTCATCGTCGGCATGGCCTGCCGCTACCCGGGCGGTGTCACCTCGCCGGAGGACCTCTGGCGGCTGATGGCCGACGGCGCGGACGCGATCGGCGAGTTCCCCACCGGCCGCGGCTGGGATCTCGACGCGCTCCACCACCCCGACCCCGACCACCACGGCACGTCCTACACGCGCTCCGGCGGCTTCCTGCACGACGCGGGCGAGTTCGACGCGGCGTTCTTCGGGATGAGCCCTCGCGAGGCGCTGGCCACCGACGCGCAGCAGCGGCTGCTGCTGGAGGTGTCCTGGGAGGCGGTCGAGCGGGCGGGGATCGATCCGGCGTCCCTGCGCGGCAGCAGCACCGGGGTGTTCGCCGGGGTCATGTACAACGACTACGCCACCCTGCTCGACGATCCGGACCTGGAGGGCTACCAGGGCAGCGGCAGCGCGGGCAGCATCGCCTCCGGCCGCGTCTCCTACACCCTCGGCCTGGAGGGCCCGGCGGTCACGGTGGACACCGCGTGCTCGTCCTCGCTGGTCGGCATGCACTTGGCCGCACAGGCGCTGCGGTCGGGGGAGTGCTCGCTGGCCCTGGCCGGCGGGGTGACGGTGATGTCCACGCCGAGCACGTTCGTCGAGTTCTCCCGTCAGCGCGGGCTGTCCCCGGACGGCCGGTGCCGGGCGTTCTCGGCCGGTGCGAACGGGGTGGGCTGGTCCGAAGGCGTCGGCGTGGTCGTGCTGGAACGGCTGTCGGACGCGCGGCGCAACGAGCACCGGGTGCTCGCGGTGCTGCGGGGCAGCGCGGTCAACCAGGACGGCGCCTCCAACGGGCTGACCGCGCCGAACGGTCCCTCCCAGCAGCGGGTCATCCGGCAGGCGCTGGCCGGCGCCGGGCTGTCCGCCCAGGAGGTCGACGCGGTGGAAGGGCACGGCACCGGGACCGTGCTGGGCGATCCGATCGAGGCGCAGGCGTTGCTGGCGACCTACGGCCAGGACCGCGAGGAGCCGCTGCTGCTGGGGTCGGTCAAGTCCAACATCGGGCACGCGCAGGCCGCCGCGGGCGTGGCGGGCGTGATCAAGATGGTCATGGCGATGCGGCACGGGGTGCTGCCGCGCACGCTGCACGCCGATGAGCCGTCCGGGCACGTGGACTGGGAGTCCGGCCGCGTGCGGCTGCTGGCCGAGCCGACCGCGTGGCCGGAGCGGAACCGTCCGCGCCGGGCCGGGGTGTCCTCGTTCGGGATCAGCGGCACGAACGCGCACGTCGTCCTCGAACAGCCGGAACCGGAGCCGGAACGCGAGTCCGAGCCGCGGGGCGGTGTGGTGCCGTGGGTGCTCTCGGCTCGTTCCGAGGAAGCGCTGCGCGACCAGGCGGCGCGGCTCGCCGCGAACCTCGACGGCACCGCGGAGCACCCGGCCGACATCGCGTTCTCCCTGTGCACCGGGCGCACGGCGTTCGAGCACCGCGCTGTGGTGCTCGTCGACGAGCCGTCCGAGGCCGCGGAGGCGTTGCGCAGGTGGTCCGGGAAAGCGCCCAGCGGCGTGGTGCATGGCAAGGCGGTGGAAGGCGGGCTGGCGTTCCTCTTCGCCGGGCAAGGCTCGCAGCGAATCGGTATGGGCCGCGAGCTGCACGCCCGCTTCGCCGCGTTCGCGGACGCCTTCGACTCGGCCGCCGATGCCCTCGACCCCCACCTGCACCGGCCGCTGCGCGAGGTGGTGTGGGGCCAGGACGCCGACGCGCTGAACCGCACGGAGTTCACCCAGCCCGCGCTGTTCGCGGTCGAGGTCGCGCTGTTCCGGCTGCTGGAGTCGTGGGGTGTGCGTCCGGACCTGCTCGCCGGGCACTCGGTCGGTGAGGTCGCCGCCGCGCACGTCTGCGGCGTGCTGTCGCTGGCGGACGCGGCCCGGCTGGTGGCCGCGCGCGGGCGGCTCATGCAGTCGCTGCCCGAGGGCGGCGCGATGCTCGCGGTGCGGGCGAGCGAGGACGAGGTGGCCCCGCTGCTGGAACATCGCGAGGCCGAAGTGGGGCTGGCCGCGGTCAACGGCCCGTGGTCGGTGGTCGTGTCCGGCACCGAAGCCGCCGTGGCGGACGTGGCCGCGCACTTCACCGAGCTGGGCCGGAGGACGACCCGGCTGCGGGTCTCGCACGCCTTCCACTCCCCGCTGATGGCGCCGATGCTGGACGAGTTCCGCGAAGTGGTGCGGAGCCTGTCGTTCGGCGCCGGCGCGATCCCCGTCGTGTCCACCGTGACCGGTGAGCTGAGCGAGCTCACCGACCCCGAGCACTGGGTCGAGCAGGTGCGGGCCGCGGTCCGGTTCGCCGACGCCGTGCGGGAGCTGGAGCGCCGCGGCGCGCGGACCTTCCTGGAGGTCGGCCCGGACGGCTCGCTGACCGCGCTCGCGGCCGAATCGGCGCAGGAACCGGCCTCCGCCGCCGTGGCCTTGCTGCGACGGGAGCAGGACGAAGAACGGGCCTTCCTCACCGCACTGGCCGAACTGCACACGCGCGGCCGCGCCGTCGACTGGTCGCCGTTGCTGGCCGGGACGCGCCCGGCCGACGTGCCGACCTATGCGTTCCAGCACCGCCGGTTCTGGCCGATGCGCTCCGCCCGGGCCGGGGACGTGCGCTCGGCAGGGCTCACCGCCGCCGGACACCCGCTGCTGGGCGCGTCGGTGGAGCGAGCGGACGCAGACGGGTTCCTGTTCACCAGCAGGCTTTCCACGCGGTCGCACCCGTGGCTGGCCGAGCACGTGGTGCGCGGCGCGGTCGTCGTGCCGGGTACCGCCTTCGCCGAGCTGGCGTTGCGCGCCGGTGACGAGTCGGGCTGCGACCGGCTCGAAGAGCTCGCGCTGCTCGCGCCCCTGGTGCTGCCGGACGGTGAGGCGGTCCGCGTGCAGGTCTGGGTCGGTGGCCCTGACGAGGCCGGGAGGCGGACCGTCGAGGTGTACTCGCGGCCCGACAGCGCCGAAGGCCGGGCGTGGACCCACCACGCGAGCGGGGTCCTCGGTATCGGACCCGCACCGGCCGGCCCCGATGCGGCGGAGTGGCCGCCGCAGGGTGCTGAGCGGGTCGATCTGGACGGCGCGTACGCGCGGTTCGCCGAAGCGGGTTTGGCCTACGGTCCGGTGTTCCAGGGCTTGCGGGCGCTGTGGCGGTCGGGCGAGGCGGTGTTCGCCGAGGTCGCGCTGCCGGAGGACACCGACACCGATGGGTTCGGCGTGCACCCGGCGCTGCTGGACGCCGGTGTGCAGGCGGCGGCGTGGCTGGACGATCTCCCCGAAGGCGCGTTGCCTTTCTCCTGGCAGGGCATGTCGCTGCACGCCTCCGGCGCCACCGCGCTGCGGGTGACGATCACGCGGAACGGCCCCGACTCGGTGTCGATCAGGGCGGACGCGTCCTCCGGCGAACCCGTCGCCTCGGTGGATTCGTTGTCCCTGCGCGCGGTTTCCACGGAGCAGGCGGCATGGGGCGCCGAGCACGACTCGCTGTACCGGCTGGAATGGCGGCCGGAAGACACCGGGACTGAGGCGGGCTCCGCGGTGGTCCTGCGGTTCGACGACGGCGAGTTCGGCGCGGCGGTGGCCGAGGACCGGGACGTCTGCACCGACATCGACGCGCTGTCCGAGGACGTGGACGTGGTGCTCGTCCCGGTGGGCCGGACCGGCTCGCACCCGGCGGCCGTGCACGAACTGAGCGCCCGCGTGCTCCACCTCCTCCAACAGGCCGAGGCGCGGTTCGCCGGCTCGCGGCGCCTGGTCTTCGTCACCGAGGACGCCGCCACCGACCTCGCCGCGTCCTCGGTCCGGGGTCTGGTGCGGGCCGCGCAGGCGGAGAACCCGGGCGCGTTCGGGTTGGTGGACCTCGACGGCACACCCGAATCCCTGGCCGCGTTGCCGCAGGCGCTCGGCGCGACCGAGCCCCAGACCATTCGCGGTGGCACCCGCCACGTAGGCCGGTTGGCACGCGTCACCCCGGAGCGGACGGAGACGGTCGATTGGGCTTCGTGCGGCCGGATCCTCGTCACGGGCGGCACCGGCGGCCTGGGCCGCGCCGTCGCCCGGCACCTGGTCACCGAGCACGGCGCCCGCGAACTATTGCTGGTCAGCCGCAGCGGACCGGATGCCGAAGGCGTGGCCGAACTGGTCGAGGAGCTGTCGGCGGCCGACGTGCGGGTCGCCTCGTGCGACGTCGCCGACCGCGACGCGCTGGCCAGGCTGCTCGCCGAGCACCCGGTGGGCGCCGTCGTGCACACCGCCGGGGTGCTCGACGACGGCGCGCTCGGCTCGCTCACCCCGCAACGGCTGGAGGCCGTGCTGCGGCCGAAGGTGGACGCCGCGTGGAACCTGCACGAACTGGCCGGTGACGTCTCGGCGTTCGTGCTGTTCTCCTCGCTGGCCGGCACGTTCGGTGCGGCCGGTCAGGGCAACTACGCCGCTGCCAACGCCTACCTCGACGGGCTCGCCCGCCGTCGGCGCGCGAGCGGGCTGCCGGCGGTGTCGCTGGCGTGGGGACCGTGGGTGGAGACCGGCGGCATGACCGGCACGCTTACCGACACCGACCGCCAGCGGCTCGCCAGGTCCGGACTGCCGCCGCTGACCCACCGGCAGGGCCTCGCGCTGTTCGACGCGGCGCTGGCCAGCGGCGGGGCGGTGCTGCTGCCGGTGCGGTTCGACTTCACCGTGCTGCGAGAGCAGCCCGAGGTCCCCGACCTGCTGCGCGGGCTCGTGCGGACCCCGGCTCGGCAGCGGATCGCGGCACGCCCGGCAGCGACCTCGCTGGGGGAGCGGCTGGCAGCGATGGACTCGGACCGGCGCCACGAGTTCGTGCTGGACCTCGTCCGCGCCCAGGTTGCCGCGGTGCTGGGGCATTCCGGCGCGGGTGAAGTCGATCCGGAGGCCGCCTTCCAGGATCTCGGGTTCGACTCGCTGACCGCGGTGGAGCTGCGCAACCGGCTCGGGAGCGAGGTCGGGTTGCGCCTGCCTCATACGCTGGTGTTCGACTACCCGACGCCGTCCGCGCTGACCGGTCACCTGCTCGGCGAGTTGGTGGGCGCGGAGCCGGAAGTGCTGGTGCCGCGGCAGGTCACCCGCGATGTCGAGGACGATCCGATCGTGGTGGTCGGGATGGCGTGCCGTTATCCGGGTGGGGTGGCTTCGCCGGAGGATCTGTGGCGGTTGGTGTCGGATGGTGGCGATGGGATCTCGGGTTTTCCGGCCAATCGGGGTTGGGATCTCGACGCGCTGTACGACCCGGACCCGGATTCGGTGGGCACCTCCACGACCCGCCACGGCGGGTTCCTGCACGATGCCGCCGAGTTCGACCCGGCGTTCTTCGGGATGAGCCCGCGCGAAGCGCTCACGACCGATCCGCAGCAGCGGCTGCTGCTGCAGGTCTGCTGGGAGGCGGTCGAGCGGGCGGGGATCGATCCGGTGTCGTTGCGCGGCGGCCGGACCGGGGTGTTCGCCGGGGTGATGTACAACGACTACGGGACCATGCTGTCCGCCTCCGAGCACAGCGGCTACCAAGGGCACGGGAGCGCGCCGAGCGTCGCTTCCGGCCGGGTGGCTTACACGTTCGGGCTGGAAGGTCCGGCGGTGACGGTGGACACCGCGTGTTCGTCGTCGTTGGTGTCGATGCATTGGGCGGCGCAGGCGTTGCGCTCGGGGGAGTGCTCGCTGGCGTTGGCCGGTGGTGTGACGGTGATGTCGACCCCGGCCGCGTTCGTCGAGTTCTCCCGGCAACGAGGTCTCTCGCCCGACGGGCGTTGCAAGGCGTTCTCGGACGCGGCGGACGGAGTCGGCTGGTCCGAGGGCATCGGAATGGTGCTGCTGGAGCGGTTGTCGGATGCGCGACGCCACGGGCATCCGGTGCTGGCAGTGCTGCGGGGTTCGGCGATCAACCAGGACGGTGCGTCGAATGGTCTGACGGCGCCGAATGGTCCGTCGCAGCAGCGGGTGATTCGTGCGGCGTTGGACAGTGCGCGCCTGGATGTGTCCGATGTGGATGTGGTGGAGGCGCACGGGACCGGGACCACGTTGGGTGATCCGATCGAGGCGCAGGCGTTGTTGGCGACGTATGGTCAGGGTCGTGAGGTTCCGCTGCTGCTGGGTTCGGTGAAGTCGAACATCGGTCATACGCAGGCTGCTGCGGGTGTGGCGGGTGTGATCAAGATGGTCATGGCCATGCGGCATGGGGTGTTGCCCGAGAGCCTGCACGTGGATGCGCCGTCGTCGAAGGTAGATTGGTCGGCGGGGGCCGTGGAGCTGCTCTCCAAGCCGACCGAGTGGCCTGAAACCGGTCGGGTGCGGCGTGCGGGTGTGTCGTCGTTCGGGATCAGCGGCACCAACGCGCACCTCATCCTGGAGCAAGGGCCGCAGACCGCGCCATCGGATCGCGAGCACAGCGATCGGCCCGCGCTGCTGGTCGTCTCCGGCCAGACCCCCGAGGCTCTGCACGCACAAGCGACCCGGCTCGCCGCGCACCTGCGCAGCGAGCACCCGGACCTGGCCGACACCGGGTACTCGCTGGCCACCGGCCGCAGCGCGTTCGACCGGCGGGCGGCCGTGCTCGCCGCCGACCAGGACCAGGCGGTGCGCTCGCTGACCGCGCTGGCCGCCGGAACCCCTGATCCGGCCGTGGTCGAAGGCTCCGCCACGACCGGAAAGCTCGCCGCGCTGTTCACCGGGCAGGGCTCGCAGCGGCTCGGCATGGGCCGCGAACTGCACGCCCGCTTCCCGGTTTTCGCCGAAGCCCTGGACGCGGTGTTCGCTGACGTGGACCGGCACCTCGACCGCCCGTTGCGGGAGATCGTGTGGGGCGACGACGCCGATGCGCTGAACCGGACGGAGTTCTCGCAGCCCGCGCTGTTCGCCGTCGAAGTGGCGCTGTTCCGGCTGTTCGAGGCGTGGGGTGTCCGGCCGGACCACCTGACCGGGCATTCGATCGGTGAGATCACGGCCGCGCATGTGGCCGGAGTGCTGTCGCTGGCCGATGCCGCGAAGCTGGTGACGGCCCGGGGACGGCTGATGCAGTCCTTGCCCGAAGGCGGGGCGATGACCGCCGTGCAGGCGAGCGAGGACGAGGTCGCGCCGCTGCTGGAGGGCCGCGAGTCCGACGTCGGTCTCGCGGCCGTCAACGGTCCGCGGGCCGTCGTGGTCTCCGGTACCGAGGCGGCGGTCGCCGAGATCGCCGGGCACTTCCGGGAACTCGGCCGCCGGACCTCGCAACTGCGGGTCTCGCACGCCTTCCACTCGCCGCTGATGGAACCGATGCTGGAGGAGTTCCGCGCCGGCGTGGCCGAACTGTCCTTCGGCGCACCGCGGATCCCGATCGTGTCCACCGTGACCGGTGCCGAGATCACCGACCTCGGGCCGGACCACTGGGTCGACCACGTGCGCCACGAGGTCAGGTTCGCCGACGGCGTCCGCGAGCTCGGCGAACTGGGCGCGCGCACGTTCCTGGAGATCGGCCCGGACGGCGTGCTCACCGCGATGGCCCGCGAGTCGACCGGCCCCGACGCCGCGCTGATCCCGGCGATGCGCGGGGACACCGCGGAGGAGCAGGCGGTGCTGACCGCGCTCGGCCACCTGCACGTGCGGGGCGTCCGGCTGGACTGGGGCGCGCTGTTCCCCGGTGCGCGTCGCGTGGACCTGCCCACCTACCCGTTCCAGCAGCGGACGTTCTGGCCTGATGCACCGGTTTCCGCCGCGGGCGACGTGGCCGCGGCTGGGCTGACCGCGCCCGGACATCCGCTGCTGGGCGCCGCCGTGGAGCTCGCCGACTCCGCGGGACTGCTGTTCACCAGCAGGCTCTCCCGGCACACCCACACGTGGCTGTGCGAACACGTGGTGGGCGGCACGGTCCTGGTGCCCGGCACGGCATTGCTGGAGCTGGCGCTGCGCGCGGGCGAGGAGGCCGGTTGCGAACGGGTCGAGGAGCTGAGGCTGGTTGCTCCGCTGGTCCTGCCTGCCGAGGGAGGCGTGCGGGTGCAGGTGTACGCCGCGGCGCCTGATGAGGAGGGCCGGCGGGAGCTGACCGTGCATTCGTGCCAGGACGGTGCGTCCGACTGGACCCTCCACGCCAGCGGTGTGCTGGGCAGCGGGCCCGACGATGCGGACTTCGACGCCCAGTGGCCTCCGGCGGCGGACGAGCTTGACGTCGAGGGCTGCTACGAGACCTTCGCCGACCTCGGGTTCGAGTACGGCCCGCTGTTCCAGGGCCTGCGGGCGGCCTGGCGCGACGGCGACGCGGTGTTCGCGGAGGTCGGCCTCCCCGGCGACGTGGACGCCACCGCCTACGGGCTGCACCCGGCGTTGCTGGACTCCGCGCTGCACGCGGCGATGCTCACCGACTCCGGGGGCGGTGTGCCGTTCGTGTGGGAGCGAGTCTCGCTGCACGCCGCAGGCGCTTCGGTGCTGCGGGTGCGGATGCGGCGCACCGGCCCGGACACGCTGACCATCGCGTTGGCGGACGCGGCGGGGAAGCCGGTCGCCTCGATCGCAACGCTGCGCACCCGGGCTCAGCAGGAGGTGCGTGGTCTCGGCATCGGCCGGAACTCGCTGTTCCAGCCGTCGTGGACGGCGTTGCCGCAGGTCCCGGAACCGAGCGAGGCGCCGGTGCTGGTCGGCAGCGACCCGTTCGGCCTCGCGGAGCTGCTGAAGTCGGCCGGGCAAACCGCCGAGGTGCACGCCGACCTCGGTACGGTGCCGGAGTCGGAGTCGCGGCCCGTGCTGTGCTCGCTGCACGGCGATGGCGGTGAGCCGGAGCCGGTGCACGCGCTGGTCCACCGGGCGCTGGAACTCGTGCGGTCCTGGCGCGGTGCGTCGCGGCTGGTGTTCGTCACGCGGGCTGACTCCGACCTGGCCGCCGCGGCGGCCGCCGGCCTGGTGCGCACCGCCGAGTCGGAGAATCCCGGCAGGTTCGGGGTGATCGACCTCGGCGACGGGGACATCAGCGCCGACGCGCTGCTGCGGGCGCTCGGCTGCACCGAGACCGAGGTGTCCATTCAGGACGACGAGCCGAAGGTGCTGCGGCTCGCGCGTGCGGAAGCCGCGGAGCCGGTCACCTGGGACCTCGAGGGCACCGTGCTCGTCACCGGAGGCACCGGCGGTCTCGGCAGGCTGATGGCCCGCCACCTCGCCGAGCGAGGCGTGCGGCGGCTGCTGCTGGCGAGCCGGCGCGGACCGGCCGCGGACGGCGCCTCGGAGCTCGTGGCAGAACTGGAGGAGCTGGGCGCGCAGGCGACCGTCGCCGCGTGCGACCTCGCCGACCGCGAGCAGCTCGACCTGTTGCTCGACGGGATCCCGGCCGAACATCCGCTGACCGCCGTGGTGCACGCGGCGGGCGTGCTCGACGACGGCGTGCTCGGCTCACTCGACGCCGAGCGTGTCTCGGCCGTACTGCGGCCGAAGGCCGACGCCGCGTGGAACCTGCACGAAGCGACCGAGCGGCTGCCCCTCGACGCCTTCGTGCTGTTCTCCTCGGTGGCCGGGGTTTTCGGCGCGGCGGGGCAGGCCAACTACGCCGCCGCGAACTCCTACCTGGACGCGCTGGCGCGGTACCGCCGGGCACGGGACTTGCCGGGCGTGTCGCTGGCGTGGGGTCCGTGGGACTCCGGCGGTATGACGAGCGCGCTCACCGAGGAGGATGCCCAGCGGATCGCCCGTTCCGGAATGCCGCCGCTGGCAGCCGAACAGGGCCTCGCGCTCTTCGACGCCGCCGTGGGCTCCGAACAGCCCCTGCTGCTCCCGGTCCGGCTCGACCTGGCCGCGCTGCGGGAGCAGGGTGAGGTCCGGCCGCTGCTGCGCGGACTCGTGCGGACCCCGGCCCGTCGCGTCACCGCAGGTGGCGGTGCCGACCTGGCCCAGCGACTCGACGGGCTTGCGGCAACGGAGCAGCGGGAGGTGCTGCTCGACGTGGTGCGCACCCAGGCGGCGGCCGTGCTCAGGCACGCCGACACCTCGGAGGTGCGGGCCCAGAGCGAGTTCCAGGCCCTCGGGTTCGACTCGCTGACCGCGGTCGAGTTCCGCAACCGCATGGGGACGGCGACGGGCCTGCGGCTGCCGGCGACGCTGCTGTTCGACTACCCGACGCCCGTGGAGCTGGTCGAGCACCTGCTCGGGGAGCTGGCCCCGGCGCAGGACGGCCCGGCGGCGATGCTGGCCGAGCTGGACCGGCTGCTGAAGTCCTTCGAGGACGTGGAAGTCGACGACGAGCTGCACGGGCAGGTCACCGGGCGACTCGAGCTGCTGCGCGGCAGGTGGCAGGCCCTGCGCGACGATCGCGCCGAGGACGGCGACGGGTTCGACTTCGACAGCGCCTCCGACGACGACATGTTCGAGATGCTGGACAACGAGCTCGGTCAGTCCTGATCGAAGCGTCGGGCGGGTCCTGCTCAGAGCCCGGCTCCACGGCCTCCGCGGTCGTGGAGCCGGGCTCTGTGAGTCGAGTCCTCGACGCCAACGGGCCTGCCACGGCACGCCGTGGCAGGCCCGTTGACGAAACGCGAGCCCGCTACAGGGGGCGGCGGAAGCCGCGGATCGCGATCAGTGCGCTGACGAGGGCCAGCACGAAGCTGATGAACAGCGACGGCGCCACCAGGTAGGTGCCGTCCAGGCCCAGGGCGACCGCACGGGAGGCGTCGACGGCGTAGGTCAGCGGATTGATCCGGGCGACCAGCTCCAGCCAGTCCGGCAGCTCGCTGATCGGCACGAAAGCGCTGGAGATGAACATCAGCGGCACCATCACCAGCACGCTGATGTTCTGCATCGGCTCGGTCCGCCGCAGGCACGCCCCCATCGCGAGGAACGCCCAGCTCAGCGCGCTGCCGACGCCCAGGGTCAGCAGAGCCGAGAGCACGGTGCCCATGAGGCCGCCCTGCGGCGAGTAACCCAGCGCGGCCATGGCGAGCACGATGATCAGCACGACCTGGACCGCGCCGCGGATCAGGTCCGAGATGCTGCGGGCCAGCAGCAGCGAGCTCGGCATGATCGGCAGTGAGCGAAGGCGGGCGACGATGCCGTTGCGCAGGTCCTCCACCAGCCCGATGCCGGTCTGCGACGAGGTCTGCACCACGTGGTTGACCAGCACCGCGGGCATCAGGAAGTCGAGGTAGTCGGTACCGCTGGGGAGGTTGGCGGCCAGCGCGAAGTTCGTGAAGATCTGGGTGAACACGAACAGCGTCATCACCGGCTGGATCAGCCCCACCAGCACGAGGCCGGGGTCGGTGACGAACGCGCGCAGCGAACGCATCGTCAGCACGGCGATCTGGGTGGGGACGGAACTCCCGTCCCACCGGGCGGACGAGGTCGGCGCGTCCGAGTGCAACGGCGCGGTTGCGGTCATGCTCGCTCCACTGAGGTTCGGAAGGTGTTCCGGCAGGCGCGCCCGTTGGGCCGGGTGCCGCGGGAGCACCGGCCGGAACCGCGAACCGGGGCGCGCCGTGCCGGTCGAGCGGTCTCACGGCCCTGGCCCGCACCGCGCGACCGCCGCCCTTGCGGGCCCGGCGACCGCGGGTGCGCGTTCACGCCGTCCTGGTGTGGCGGGCCAGCGCGAGGTAGACGTCGTCCAGGGTCGGTTCCCCGAAGGCCAGTTCGGCGGGTTCGATGCCCGCCTCCTCCAGCACGCGGAGCACCGTCGCGGTCTCGCGCGACGCCTCGATCGGCGTGATGATCGCCGCGCCTTCCCGGCCGACCGCGGGGTCCATCCCGGCGGCCCGCAGCGCCCGGCAACCCGCGGCCAGGTCACTGCCCGGCTCCGGCACGATCGTCACCGTCCGCTGCCCGACCTGGGCCTTGAGCTCGGCGGCCGAACCGGAGGCGATCACGGTCCCCGCCGAAAGCACGGTGATGGTGTCGGCGAGCCGGTCCGCCTCGTCGAGGTACTGCGTGGTCAGCAGCACCGTGGTGCCCTCGGTCACCAGGCGTTCCACGATGTCCCACACGGCCATCCGGCTGGAGGGGTCCAGCCCGGTGGTCGGCTCGTCCAGGAAGATCACCTCCGGGTTGCCGACCAGGCAGGCCGCCAGGTCCAGGCGCCGGCGCATTCCGCCGGAGTAGGTCTTGGCCCGCCGCCCGGAGGCCGCCGTCAGGTCGAACGCCTCCAGCAGCTCGCCGGCCCGCGCCCTGGCCCGTCCGGCGTCCGCGCCGAGCAACCGGGCCAGCATCACCAGGTTGTCGCGCCCGGACATCTGCTCGTCGACGGAGGCGAACTGACCGGTCAGCCCGATGCGCTTGCGCACCTCCCTCGGCTGCGCGGCGACGTCGAAGCCGGCGACGCGGGCGGTGCCGGAGCCGGCAGGCAGCATCGTGGTGAGGATGTTCACCAGCGTCGTCTTGCCCGCCCCGTTGTGCCCGAGCAGGCCGAGCACGGTGCCCCTGGGGACGGCCAGGTCGACCGATCTCAGCGCGGGCACCGGGCCGAAGGTCTTGCCGACGCCGACGGCCTCGATCATCGGCGCCCCGGGGTCCCGTCCGCCGTGGCCGGGTCGGCCGGTGCGGGCCGTCGAGAGCACGGTCATCGGTGGCATCCCCCGCAACTGGAGTCGTGGTGCCCTGGGGACCGCCACCGCACTTACCGCGGCCCCCGGGAGCCGTGCCCCGAGCATGCGGCAGCCGGTCCCGGCGGACCAGTCGCTCTACCAGCCGAAAACTCGTGGGAAGACTAGGTTTTCGTCCATCGCTTCGCCGGATGCCGTGCGGCGTGCGGGATCCCGGCGGCCGCGCGTGCTCCATCCGGCCCGAATACTGGGGATTCGCCCACCTGACGGCGAACTACCTTGGTGGTCCTGAAGGGAACGGAGCGGAGAGGAGCGCCATGCGAGTGTTGTTCGCGGTGTCGTCGTGGACGGGGCACTACTTCCCGATGGTCCCGCTGGGCTGGGCGCTGCGCGCGGCCGGGCACGACGTGCGCGTGCTCTGCTGCGAGACCGATGTGGCCGCGGTGACGCAGGCGGGCCTGACGCCGGTACCGGTGCTGGACGGCATCGACATCCTGCGCGGCGCGCGGCTGGTGAACCTGCTCTCGGCGATCCAGGGGCGCTGGCCGTACCCGGAGCCTCCGCTGCACCCGGACACCGCGGAACCGGTGGAGGTCACCACCTTCGACTTCGCCACGTGGCAGGCGGGAATCCAGCCCGAGCTGCTCGAACGCGCCACGCGCAGCACCGACGCCGCGGTGGCCTACGCGCGGTCCTTCCGCCCGGATCTGGTGGTGCACGACATGATGAGCCTGGAGGGCCCGCTGGTCGCGAAGGTCACCGGAGTGCCCGACGTGATGCAGCTGTGGGGTCCGGTGGGTACCGCCGACGAGTACGGCCCGGTGGGCAGCCACCCGCGGGGCCGGGCCGCGGCCCCGGAGGACACCAGCTCCGCCTTCGAGCGCTACGGCGTCGGCGAGATGGGTTTCCACCACGTCGACCACGTGCTCGACCCGTGCCCGGCGGCCATTCGCCCGCGCAACGAGGCCGATCTGCTCCCGTGCCGGTACATCCCCTACAACGGCCCCGGCGCCGTGCCGCTGGACCTTCCCGGACGCACCGGCCGCCCGCGCGTGTGCGTGGTGTGGGGGCGCTCGGCGACGCGCACGTTCGGTCCCGTGGTGAACAAGATGCCGCAGGCGGTGGAGGCTTCGGCGTCGCTGGGGTTCGAGGTGCTGCTGCTGGCCTCTCCCGCCGACGTCGCCGGGAGCGGTCCGCTGCCGGAGGGCGTGCACGTTCGCGAGAACCTGCCGTTGAGCCTGGTGCTGCCGGAGTGCGACGCGGTGGTGCACTACGGCGGTGGCGGGGTGACCATGACATCGGTGGTCGCCGGAGTGCCGCAGCTGTCGCTGCCGTGCGGCTACGACCAGCCGGCGATGGCGGGCCGGGTCACCGCGGCCGGTGCGGGACTGGACATCCCCAACCACGAAGCCGACCTCGGCGGGATCAAGTCGGCGCTGGACCGGCTGCTGGGGGAGCCGTCGTTCACCGCTTCGGCGCGAGAGCTCGCGGTGGCGGCGAACGCGCTGCCCGCACCGTCCGATGTGGTCGGTTCGCTGCGCGGTCTCGTGAGCTGATTCCCGCGTCCGTGAGTCTTTTGGGTTGCCGGCGCGACCGGAAAGACTCACGGGTACCCGGGCGGGTACTCCCACGGTGGCGGTCAGGCTCAGGCGTTGAGCGCGAGGGCGTCCTGCACCAGTGAGCTCAGGTAGCGGTCCAGCAGGTCGTCGAGGTAGCCGTGGCCGAAGTCGTGCTCGGCGAACTCCGGCACGAGAGTACGCAGCTTCTCCGTGCTCACCACGGTCCGCTCCGGCGGCCGGGCCGCCGTGCGCCGCACCGCCTGGATGTCCAGTCTGGACTCGATGCCGTCCACGATCGCCGGGACCGGGATCGGTGCCCCGGTGGCGAGGTTGACGACCTCGCCGCGGACTCCGCGCCGCAGCAGGACGTCCAGCGTGGGTGCCACGTGCCGGACGTCGAGCAGGTCCCGGTGCGCGCCCGGCTGCACGGTCACCACGCCGGAGAGCACGCTGCGGGTCAGCGTCGGCAGCAACTGGTCCGGCGGCTGGGCGGCGCCGACCACGTGGGTGAGCCGGATGATCAGGTACGGCGTGCCGGACAGCTCGCACACCCGCTCGAGCGCGAGCTTGTGCCGCCCGTACACGGTGCGCGGGAAAACCGGCCCGTCCTCGGTGCCCGGCGAGCCCTGCGCGCCGTAGATGCCGGCCGAGGCGGTGGACAGCAGCACCACCGTGCGTGCGGTCCGCCCGCAGCGGCGCAGCACGTCGGCGACCAGCTCGCCCTCCCGGTCGAAGGCCGGGAAGTCGGTGCTGGCGGCGGTGGACACCCCGGCGGCGATCACGGTCACCTCCGGGTGCGCGTCACCGAAGTGCGCGGTCAGGTTCCGCGCGAGGAAACCGTTCCCCACGATCTCCATCAGGCTCACGTCCTCTGTTCGGGTCCTTCGCCGGAACGAGGACCGCTTGGTCCCGCACCGACTCCACCAGTGCCGCGAGCGCGTTCGCGTCGTCCAGCCAGTCGCGCTCGTACGGGCTGCGCAGCCGCACGGCATGCGCGAACGCGCTGACCGAGGAGACGAACTGGTGCGACGGCGCCAGCGTGATCTCCTCGGCGTGGTCCTGCTCGTCGATGCGCAGCACCGGCTGGTGCTGGGCCGGAGGCGTGAACGCGCGGTCCATGCTCAGCGACGCCGAGCTGCCCCACAGCGCGTAGCGCGAGCGGTAGCAGTGCTGGAAACCGAACTCCAGGTTGGCGAAGACGCCGCCACCGGAGACGAGCAGCGCGTGCCCGGCGACGTCCACTCCCAGCGACTCGTCGACGCGCAGCGTCGCGCCCGCCACCGACAGGTCCGGTCCGAGCAGCAACAGCGCCGCGCGCAGCGGGTAGACGCCGACGTCGAGCAGCGCGCCGCCGCCGAGCTCGGCGGCGTAGCGGATGTCGCCGGCGGTCAGCGGTGGGATGCCGAAAGCCGCGGTGAACGTGCGCAGCAGCCCCAGCCGGTTCTGGTCCACCAGCTCGCGCACACGACTGTGCGCCGGGTGGTGCAGGAACGCGAAGTTCTCCCGCAGCACCAGTTCCTTGTCCGCGGCGAGCTCGGTCAGCTCACGGGTCTTCGCGGAGTCCTCGGTGAGCGGCTTCTCGCACAGCACGTGCTTTCCCGCGTCGAGCGCGCGCCGGGTCCACTCGTGGTGCAGCGCGGTCGGCAGCGAGATGTAGACCGCCTCGATGCCGGGGTCGGCCAGCAGCGAGTCGTAGTCGGTCGCGGCGGTGCCGAACTCGGCGGCGAAGCGCCGCGCCTTCTCGGGGCTGCGGCTGGCGACCGCGGCCGTGGTCAGCTCCGGCACCAGGGCGGCGGCGGGCAGCGTGCGGCGCCGGGCGATCGCCGAGCACCCCAGCACTCCCAGCCGCACGGCGCTCATGCCAACCCCCTCAGGCAGGCGATCAGGCTGCGGGCCTGCACGTTGACGTAGTGGCTGTGCTTGAGCAGGTCGGTGAGCTGCCAGAGCGTCAGCCACCGGAAGTCCGGCAGGCCGGTGTCCGGGAAGTCCTGGGCGACCTCGATGATCTGGTAGTGGTTGCGGGCCTGGAAGAACCGGCCGCCCTCCTCGGAGAGCTCGGTGTCGAACAGCACCTGCTCCGGTGTGCGGCCGAGCACCACGTCCAGCAGCGGCGGGCGGTAGTCGACTTCCAGCCGTTCGTAGTTCTGCGGGGTGCACTGCACGGTCGGCGCGAGCTCCACCACGTCGAGGTAGCCGGGCTCGACGCGGGCGTTGACCAGCGCGTGCAGCACCCCGTCGACCCGCTTGACCAGCATGGCGACCGTCCCGATGCCGTGCGGCCGCAGCAGCGGCTGGGTCCAGCCGCCGACCTCGCGGCTGTTGCTGCGCACGTCGACGGCGATGATGCTGAAGAAGTTGTGCCGCTCGTGGTGGATCTCGCCGGGCCCGCGCCGCCACTGCCGCACCGCGTTGAGCGGCATGAGGTCGGCGTGCACCAGGTGCTCGGACTGCCGCGAGGTGATCCAGCTGCGCACCTCGGAGGCGGTGTGCAGGCTGCCGGACAGCGGATCGCAGGACCGGGCCAGCGTGTCCGCCTGCTCCGATCCGCCGGCGCCGGTGCCCTCGAATCCGCCGGGGATGCAGGAAAGCACCGTGCGCGCGTCCATGTTCACCAGGTTGTCCTCGGTGAGCAGCTCGTGCAGCTGGCCGAGCGTGACCCAGCGGAAGTCCTCGTGCTCGGGGACCGGTTCGTGCACCTCCACGACCATGTTCCGGTTCCGCTTGCGGTAGAACCAGGAGCCCTGCTCGGACTGCAGCACGTCGCTGAGCACGTGCCGTTCCTCGGCGCGGCGGAAGTACTCCAGGTACGGCACCGCGCTGCCCTCGTGCACCCGGGTGTAGTTGCTGCGGGTGGCCTGCACGGTCGGTGAGAGCTGCACGCCGTTGACGTTGCCCGGCTCGGTCTTGGCCTGCATGAGGCAGTGCAGCACTCCGTCGATCTCGCGGACCAGGATGCCCAGGATGCCGATCTCGGGCTGGTTGATGATCGGCTGCGTCCAGGACGGCACCGGCCCGTGGTCGCTGCTGGCTCGCAGGCCCTGGATGCGGAAGAACCTGCCACTGTCGTGGGCGAGGTCGCCGGTGGCGTCGTCGAAGCGCCACCTGTGCAGCCGTGCGAACGGGATTCGCTGCACCTCGTGCAGCTGAGCGGCGTTGCGCTCGGTGATCCAGTCGCGCAGCTTCGGGGTCGGGATCAGCGCGTTCCGCACGGTGCGTGCCGAAAGCGCCAGCCGGTTCGGCAACGTCGTGTCCGGCCCGCGCAGCAAACCGGTCCCAGCCGAGGGCGCCATTTTGGGTCTCCTCACCACGATGAGTACTGGCGGTTCGCCGAACCGCCCCGCCGGTGGCGACCCATTCCTATCGCGGCAGAAGTAGGCGAAACCCCAATTCCGGCCGCCGCCGGTGCGGGGCCTGGCTTCGAGGCACGGAGTTCTTGGGGAAAACACTGGAAACCGCACGCGGCCGTTGTGCGGCCGACGTGCAGGTCAGTAGCGTGCCCCTCTAGGGCTACCATCATGCGGAAGTGGCGGCCCCGGCTTCGCGGTCCGGTCGAGTTGAGGAGATCCGGCATGCGCGTGCGGGCGGCTGGGCACGTGAGCTCACTCGTCGGCCGGGACCGGGAACTGTCGATGCTCGAGGAATGCGCCCGCATGGCCGCGCTCGGCACGGGGCAGACCGTGTTGCTGCGCGGACCGGCCGGGATCGGCCGGACGAAGCTGCTGGGCGCGGCACTCGACGACCTGGACCCGGTCACCCCGACGGTGCTGTCGGTGAGCTGCCCGGAGAGCGGCGCCAGCGCCTACGCGGCGGTGCGCGCGCTGTTCGAACCGCTGGGTCTGACCGGTGACTCCCCGCGCCTGGCGGGTCGTGCGGCGCTGGCGCGGCCCGCGCTGCTGCCCGCGCGGCCCAGGGCGGAGGCCGTCGACGCGTACTCGGTGATGTACGGCCTGCACTGGCTGGTGTCCGAGCTCTGCGAGAAGGGCCCCGTGGTCCTGGCCGTCGACGACGTGCACTGGTGCGACGAGGCCTCGCTGAGCTGGCTGGGGTTCCTGCTGCGCCGCTCGGAGGAGCTGCCGCTGCTGGTGCTCCTGACCCAGCGCACGGGCCGCGACGTGCCGAACCCGCAGGTGCTGGCCGAGATCGGTGCGTCGTCGTGGTGCCTTGCGGTCGATCTCCAGCCGCTCACCGCCGAGGCGGTGCGGGCGGTTCTCCGCCGCGCTTTCGGCGCCGAGCCGGAGGACGCGTTCGTGCGCAAGTGCTTCGAGGTGACCGGCGGTACTCCCTTCCTGCTCGGCAGCATCGTCGCGCGCCTGCGCGAGGGGCCGGTCGAGCAGGACGCGGTGAACGCGGCCGCGCTCGACGAGCTCGGCAGGCAGATCGTCGCCGGGGCGCTGGTGGACCGGATGTCCCCGGACGCGCTCGCGGTCGCGCGGGCCGTCGCCGTGCTCGGCGGCGAGGACATCGAGCTGGTCGCCGCGCTCGCGGGTACCCAGCCGGGACCTGCCGCGGCCGCGGTCCGCGCGCTCCGCGACGACGAGCTGCTGCTGCCCGACCGGCTCCACTACGCCCACGATCTGGTCCGGCAGACCGTCCTGGAGTCGGTGCCGGTGGCCGAGCTGACGGCGTTGCGTGAGCGCGCGGCGATGCTGCTCAACGACAGCGGCCGTTCGACGGAGGAGGTCGCGGGCCAGCTCCTGCGGCTGCCGGGACCGCCGCAGCCGTGGGTCGCCAACGTGCTGCGGGACGCCGCCGTGGAGGCCGAAAGCCGCGGCGCCCCCGCGGCGGCCGCGCGGTACCTGACGCGCGCCCTCGAAGCCGACGACAGCCACGTGCCCGTGCTCGTGCACCTGGCCAAGGTGCTGGCCCACGTCGACCCGCGCGCGGCGCTGCGGCACCTCGACCGCGCGCTCGACCTCGTCACCGACCCGAGGCGGCGGGTGCCGCTGGCCGTCCAGTACGCGCTGACGTCACTGGGTGCGCGCAACTCCCTCCGGGCCTTCGAACTGGTCGGGTCGGTACTGGACGCGCTCGATGCCGAGATCGGTCGCGCCCCGTCACCGGCGGATCGTTCGTTGCGCACGCTGGCCGAGTCGGCGCTGCTGCTTTCGGGGCTCCACGAGAAGTCCACGGTCCGGCAGGTCGGGGAGCGGTTCCGGGGAGTGCCGCTGCCCGCGGGTGACACCGCCGAGGAGCGGCAGCTGCTCGCCCTGCTGGCTTCGCTGGCCGCCCTGCAGGGCCAGCCGGCCGCGGAGGTGGCGGCCCGGGCGCACCAGGTGCGGGCGATCAGCGATGTGACGCTGGGTGGGCGGGCGGTGCTGAGCGCGGTGCTGCCGCTGTACCTGGCCGACCACGTCGACGCGTCGCTGGAGGTCCTCAACCGCTGGCTGGAGGACGCCCAGCTGCGGGGCACGGCGTGGATGTTCTCCCTGTGCGCGAGCACCCGCGCGCTCGTGCAGCTGTGGGCGGGCAACGCCGAGGAGGCGCTTTCGGACGCGCAGGCGTCCCACGACATGGTCATGCCGGAGTCCTGGGCGGATGTCGCGCTGCCGCAGGCGGTGCTCGCCTTGGCGCTTGTCCGGCGCGGAGAGCCCGCGCGGGCGTTGCACGTCCTCGAGACCGTCACGAGACCACGGCTGGAACGGTTCACCTTCGAGTACCACTGGCTGTTGATCGCCCGCGGTCGCGCGTTGGCGGCCGTGGGCGACCACGTGGGCGCGCTGCAGCACCTCCACCGCTGCCGCGACAGCCTGGCCGAGAGCGGAATCGGCAACCCGCTGCTCGCGCCGTGGTGGTACGACGCTGTGGACGTGCTCATCGAACTCGGCCGCGGTGAGGAGGCGTTCGCCGACCTCGAGCTGGCCGAGGAGCAGGCCGTGCGCTGGGGCACGCGCCGCGCGCTGGGCATGGTGCGTGCCGCGCGGGGGAGGCTCACGCCGGGGCCGGCCGGGATCGACCTGCTCGCGGGGGCGGTGGACCTGCTGGCAGGCAGCCCCGCCAAGCTCGAGTACGCGAAGGCGGAGTATCTGCTCGGACAGCGTCTTTTCCGCCGGGGCGACGCCGAAGGTGCGCGGGACCGGTTGCGCCGTTCGATCGACGTGGCGGTGCTCTGCCGCGACGAGCTGCAGTTGCGCCTTTCGCTGCCCGCGCTGGCCGAGGCGGGTGGTCGCATGCGCCGCGGCACCGCGTCACCGGCGGACGTGCTGAGCGAAGGTGAGCGCCGCGTGGCAGCGAAGGCCGTGACGGGCGCCACGAACCGCGAGATCGCGGAGGCGTTGTTCCTCACGGTGCGAACGGTGGAGCTGCACCTGACGAGCGTCTACCGCAAGCTCGGTCTGAAGGGGCGGGCCGAGCTGGCCGACGCGCTGGGTGCGCACTCCTGACCCGGCGCTACGCTGCGCACCCGCCGCAGCGCGGTCCTCTTTGGACTTGTCCGCGGGCGTTCGTCGCGCGGAGTGCGTTGGAGTGCTTGGCGGATCGGGGATGTGTCGAGGTGTCGTGGTCGGCCAAGCTGCTCACCCACCGTCCACAGGCTCGTGTCCGGCGCCCCGTACGGGTCCCGGAGCTTTCGCGGTTGGTATGTTGTGAGTGACTTTCAGTGCAAAGTTCGGCGTCCGAGTGAATCCGGCGGTGTGACTGGGAGGTACAGGTGCAAGCACGGTGTGCAACTGGTGCGCTGGCACCTGCCGTACAGCCGCCTTCCTTCCTGATCGGACGCGACACGGAGGTGCGGCTCGTCGCCGATCTCGTCGGGGCGCTGGCGTCCGGGCGGTCCGGAATGGTCTGTGCGACCGGCGCGCCCGGTGTCGGACGCAGCGCCATCCTGGACCGGGCGACCGCGGCGGCCACCGCCGCGGGATTCGTCACCGCGTTCTCCCGCTGTTCCCCCGCGGAGACGGGGGTTGCGTTCAGCGCCGTCACGCAGCTGCTGTACTCGGTGTGCCCGCCCGGACGCGCGGCCGAACTGGCCGATGCGTGCACGTCCGGTGAGCCGTCGATCGAGCCGCTGTGCGGGGAGTTCGCCGCCGCGGCCGGCCGCGGCCCGCTCGTGGTCGCCATCGACGACCTGCAATGGGCCGACGCGTGGTCGCTGCGCACCGTGGAGGCGATGGTCCGCCACGCCGACCGGGCTCCCGTCCTCTTCGCCCTCACCGCGCACGGGCCGCTCAGCCGCCACGTCGATGTCGAGGCCCCCTTCGACGTCCACGAGCTGTGGTTGGACCCGCTGACCGTCGAGGAGACCGCCGAGTTCCTGACCCTCATCGCGGGGGAGGAAGCCGATCCGGAGTTCGCCGAGGCCGCCGCCGAGGCCACCGGCGGCCATCCCGCCGTCCTCCGGCGGGTCGTGGATCTGCTGGCCGAGCACGGGCGACCGACCGATCCGGCCCGGCGACCGGAATTCCTCGGGTTCGCGCGGTCGGTGCGGGCGGAACGCGCGCACCGGATCATCGGCGCCCTGCCCGAGCACGCCGCGGAGTTGTTGCGCGTGCTCGCCGTCTGCGGGGAGGACTTCGACTTCCCGACCGCGGCAACGCTCACCGGCTTGTCGGCGGCCGACCGGGCTGAGGCCGTGGAAACGCTGGTGACGAGCGGACTGGTGCTGCCGGGCCCGTCGCCGAGGCTCGCCGAACCCCGTCTCGCGGCCGACATCCTCGCGCTGGGGGACCCCCGCGAACGCGACCTCCTCCGGCAGCGGGCCGCGGCACTCGGGCATCGCACCGGAATTCCTTCGCGGGCGGTCGCCGACCTGCTCTGCGGGGCACCGTCGGTCGGTGCGGCCTGGGCGGGCACCGCGCTGGCCACGGCCGCCGAGGAGTGGACGCGGCAGAGCGCGCGCGGGCGCGCCGTGGCGGCGTTCCGCCGGGCGCTGGACGAGCCGCTGCACCCGCACGAACGGGCCCGGGTGCTGGTCGGGCTCGCGGCGCTGGAGGTCGTCGACTCCCCGGAGACGTCGGACAGCCGGTTGTGGCAGGTGCTGACCGGCGCGCAGGACGAGCGGCCGCCACCGTCGGTGCTGCACGCGGCCGACATGCTCGTGGCGCGCGGCGACAACGAGACGGCCTGGCACCTGATCTCGGCGCTGCGCCAGCGTGGTTCCGGTTTCCTGCCCGCCGGATCGGTCGAGGCGCTCGATGCGCTCGGCTGGATCGTGCGGGAGGAGGGGCCGATGGAGCCGGAGATCCCGGTGGTGCCGCCGATCGCGATCGAGGACGATCCGGCTGACCCGGCCCGCGCCGGCGCGCTCGCCTGGCGCCTGGCTGCCCGGGGGCAGGACCGCGAGCGCGCGCAGATCCTCGCGAAGACGGCGCTGTCCGGTGGTGACGGGCCGCTGATGCCCCTGATCATGGCCAGCCGGGCACTGCTGTGCTGCCTGGAGCCGGGCGACGCGTTCGCCGGGTTCAACGCGGTGCTGGCCGAGGCGCGGCGACGGGGCAGCCGCGCGCTGGCCGCGCAGGCGCTGCTGCACCGCGCCGAGGCAGCGGTGTGGCTCGGCCAGAACGAGCGGGCGTGCAACGACCTGCGCGCCGCCGCGGACGCGCTGCCCGTGCGGTGCTGGCATCCGACGCTCGCCGTTCGCCACGTCGGCGTCGAGGTGGCCGTTCACCGCCTGTGCGGCCGGATGTCCCGTGCGCGGCAGATCGCCGAGGCCGACCTGCCGACGGGCGCGCAGTGGGGCGTGAGCTGGGCGTTCCTGCTCTGCGAGCGGGGCAGGCTGCGACTGGAGGCCGGCGAGGTCGAAGCCGCGCTGACCGCGTTGCTGGAGTGCGGCCGGATCCTGCGCGGCCGCAACTGGGACAACCCGATGCTGTCGCGGTGGCGGGCGCTCGCCGCCACCGGGCACGCCCGGCTCGGCGACCGGGAGGCGGCGCGGCGGCTGGTGGCGGAGGAGAAGGCGCTCAGCGACACGTGGCGCGTCTCGGCGAAGCTGGACGAGATGCCGGAGGTCTCGCTGGCGAAGCTCTGCAGCGCCCCGCAGTTCCACGACACGTCGGTCCTGCGTTCGGAGCCCGCGCCGCGACCGAGCGAGGCGACCGACGTCCTTTCCGAAGAGGAACGTGCCGTCGCCGGCCTGGCCGCGCGGGGTGTGACGAACCGGGAGATCGCGATGCAGCAGTCGGTGGCCATCCGCACGGTGGAGCTCCGGCTCACGAAGGTCTACCGGAAGCTGCGCATCCGCGGCCGGGCGGAGCTGGCCGAGTTCTGGGCGCGGTCCGGCCGGGGGAAGTGAGCGGCGGATGCTCCTGGCACGGGAAGCCGAACTGGCGGTGCTGGAGGAGGCCGTGCGCGGGGTGCGGCCGGGGCCAGGAGGGGTCCTGCTGATAGGCGGCTCCGCGGGTTCGGGGCGGACGGCCCTGCTGCGCAGGCTGGGCGTCATCGGCACCCGTGCCGGGGCGCGTGTGCTGTGGGCCGGGGGCGTGCACGGCGAACGCGGATTCCCGCTGGGCGTGGTGCGCCAGCTCTTCCTGCCTCTGCTCGTCCCGGACTGCGAGGTGGCGGTCTCGGCGGCCACGCGGAGGATGCTGGATCCGCTGGTCTGCGGCTCCCCGCCATCCGAGCGCACCGAACAGGCGCCGTCGGAGCTCGCGAGGGTGCTGCACGGGCTGCACGCGCTGTCGGCCGAGATCAGCGCGGCTGAGCCGGTGCTGCTGCTCGTCGACGACCTGCACTGGGCGGACGAGCCGTCGTCGCGCGCGCTGGCGTTCCTGGCGGCCCGGCTCCGCGGTCTGCGCCTGCTCATCGGTGTGGTGCTGCCGGACGGCGCCGGCACCCGGGACCCGCTGATCCGCGAGATCGCCGGTGCGGCGGCACACCACGTGCGGGCTGAGCCCCTGCCGCTGGAGGCGGTTCGCGAACTCGTCGCCGCGCAGTTCGGCACGGACCACGACGAGGAGTTCGCGCGGGCCTGCCACGACCTCACGGGCGGCGACTGCGCGGAGCTGCGGGCCCTGCTGAACCGCGCGTCGTCCCAGCTGCTGAGGGGACGGGCTGCCGACCTGGACCGGCTCCGCGAGTCCGCCGCGGCCTTCCGGCAGGAGCGGTTGTGCCTGCTGCTGCGGCGCGACGCCGACGTGGCTGCCGTGGCCAAGGCGGTCGCGGTGCTGGGCGACCGCGCGGAGCT
The DNA here is from genome assembly GCF_018141105.1 of Saccharopolyspora erythraea. Taxonomy (NCBI): domain Bacteria; kingdom Bacillati; phylum Actinomycetota; class Actinomycetes; order Pseudonocardiales; family Pseudonocardiaceae; genus Saccharopolyspora; species Saccharopolyspora erythraea. Next base: position 3,288,732 of record NZ_CP054839.1, read on the forward strand.
GCGGGTGGTGCGGCGGCTGGCCGAGGTCGATACCTGGCGATTTCCGGCGGCACTGGCCGCACTGGCGGACCGCTGGCTCGAGGTGAGCGGTGAGCACGTCGGGATCTTGGACCCGGGGCTGCCGGCCGCGGTCGAGGAGATGCTCGGCCCCGGGGAGAGCGCGGAGCTGCACCGCCGGGCTGCGGTCGTGCTCGACCGCAGCGGTCGCCCGCCTGAGGACGTCGCGGCCCAGTTGCTGGGGGTCGACCTCGTCCGGGAGGGCTGGGAGACCGACCAGCTGTGCGCCGCGGCGGCCGCCGCGCGACGCCGGGGCGAGCCGGCGGTGGCCTCGCGCTACCTGCGGCGTGCCGTGCGGGATCTGCCGCCGGACAGCGCCGACCGGGCGTGCCTGTTGGTCGAGCTGGCGGCGGTGGAGCAGGACGCGGACCCGGGGGTGGCTTTCCGCCACCTCGCGCAGGCGGCCATGCTGATGCCAACGGGGCGGGAGAGGGCGGCGGTCGCGGCGCGGATTCCGCTTCCCGCGGCCGGTGACGGGACGCTGGTCTTCGAGCTGGTGCGCGACGTCGCCGAGCGTCTCGGTCCCGCGGACGATCTGCGGGGCCACGACCGGGATCTCGCGATGCGGCTGGAGGCGCGGCTCCGGTTCGCGGGGCTCGGCGATCCGGCGAAGCTCGCCGATGCGGTGGACCGGTTGGCCGGGCTGCCCGACGACGGGCACTGGCCGACACCGGCGGAGCGCGAGCTGCGGACGGTCCTGCTGATGGCGGCGACGCTGCGTTCGGCGACGACGGCGGAATCGGTCGCAGGCCGGCTCCGCGACGTGCTGGAACAGGAACCGACCGACTCCTACGGCGCCATGACGGCGTTGCAGCTGGCGCCGGCGATCCTGCTCGCCACGGACTCGGTGGACCTCGGTTGGTCGTGGGTCGACTCGGCCTACGAGCACGCGAGGCGCCACAGCAACTCGACACCGCAGGCGCTCGTCGGTGCGCAACGGGGACTGCTCCTGCTCGGCAGCGGCCGGCTGGCCGAGGCCCGCGTCCAGGCAGAGCGCGCGTTCGAGCTGACCGACCGGTCGTGGCCGGACGAGGCGATGGTGTTGCCGTCGACGGTTCTCGCGCTGGTCGCCCTGGCGCAGCGGGACACGACTCTGGCGACGCGGGTGCTGGAGAAGGCGCCGCCTGCGAAGGACCTCTGGCTGATGGAGACCCGGAGCTCGCTGTCGGGCGCACTCGCGGTGGAACGCGGCGACCTCCCCGCCGCGCTCGCCCAGTTCCTGGACTGCGGTCGGCTGCTGGAGAGCGCGGGGTGGCAGAACCCGGCGATGCATCCGTGGCGCTCGTGGGCGGCTGTGCTCTCGCACCGGATGGGCCGGACCGGCGAGGCGGTGCGCCTCGCCGAGGAGAACTACGAGCGCGCGCTGGCGTGGGGCGCGCCCACGCCGCTCGGCCGGGCGCTGCGCATCCGGGCGCTGATCCACCGCGGCAGCGCTCGCGCGGTCGCGCTGCTGCGCGAGTCCAACGAGGTGCTCAGCACCTCTCCCAACCGGCTGGAGCGCGCCAAGAGCCTCATCAGGCTCGGCGAAGCCCTGCGCGACACCAATCGCGACGAGGCCGATCGCCTCCTCGCGCGTGGTCGCCGCACCGCCGAGCAGTGCGGCGCCCAGTGGCTGGGAGAAGCCGCGGAGGATGGTCTGCACATCATGGCCGGCAGCACGGGGTCGGCACCGGTGATCCGCCCGGAGCTCACCCGCGGTGAGGCGGTCGTGGCCGAGCTCGCGGCCCGGGGGCGCACCAACGCCGAGATCGCGGAGGAGCTGACCATCAGCCGTCGCGCGGTCGAAAAGCACTTGACAAGTTCGTACCGGAAACTGAACATCACGGGTCGGCCTGGTCTTGCGGCCGCACTCGGATTGTAGCCCGGGGCCGGAGGAACCATCCGCAACCGCGAACCGGAGTATCGTCGCTGTGTTGCTCATCATTCTCGCCGGTTCCATTCCGCGGGACACTTCCACATGAGCGCGTGCGCTGTGGTGCCGATGCGGACGACTTTGCTCCCATTGCCCGTCACTCACCGGCATTGTCGCGCGTTGTACCAGGTCAGGGGGCCGCATCCGGGGTGACCGCACCGGACCGAACCAACGGCGCGAAGCACCGTAGGGTTAAGGGCGAACGGGCCGCGCTGTTGACCTTCGCCGTTTCCATTCATAGGCTGAGTTTTGCGACAATTCCCGCATTTTCCGGGGAATTGCTCCTCGAATTCGTTGCTTCGGCGCCTTGAGAAAGATGGTCGATAATCGATGAGTTCCGGCGCGGTCATCGCCAAGTCCACGACATCCCCGGCGGCGGTCCCTCGAAAGCTCGGCGTGTATCGCGACATCTACCGTTCGCTGTTCGAGCAGTCGGGGATGTGCATGGCCAACCTCGATCTGGAAGCGCGCGTGCTGGAGGCCAACGAGTCGTTCTGCCGGCAGTTCGGCCGCACCACGCACGAGATGCAGGACCGGTCCTTCTGCGGTCTGCTGCACCCCAGCGTCCGGGGCGTGCTCAAGCACCAGCTCAAGCGGCTCGCGGAGGGCCAGCACCCGCGGTTCGACGCGCACATGCTGGCGGTCGGTCCGAAGGAGTCGGTCTTCGCGGGGGAGCTGACCGGCGTCGCGGTGCGCGGCGACGGTCGTGTCGAGACGATCATGGTGCTGGTGAAGCCCGAGGAGGAGGAACGCCCGCCTCGTCTCGCCGGCGCGAAGCAGAAGCTGCTCAGCCCGGTCGACGCCCGGATCCTGGAGGGTGTCGCGGCCGGCGAGTCGACCGTCCAGCTCGCGGCCAAGCTCTTCCTGTCGCGCGGGGGTGTGGAGTACCACGTGACCACGCTGCTGCGGAAGCTGAAGGTCACCAACCGGCCCGCGCTGGTGTCGAAGGGGTACTCCCTCGGCATCCTCGAGCTCAGCCGGTGGCCTCCGCGGGTGTGTCCGGAGTACATCCGCTGAGTGGCGCCGCTGGTGGCTCCCGGCTCGCTGCCGGGCGTGGCGCGGAGCACTTCGCGCATGACCTCTTCCGACAGTGTCCCAAGTAGACGAACACATGGCGAATCTGAAGTAGACAGATCCGTACTCGGCCGACGCTGGCAGTCGCGTCCCGCGGTTGTCAACGCGATGGGCGCGATGCTGGGGAATCACCGGGTGCCATCGGGAGCGCCGGCGAGTGGAGACGGGAGATCGCCGGCGAACCGGGCACCCGGAAACGAGGTGCGTGCGGGTGGTGGACCTCAGCGGCCCCCGCACGATGTTCGTGTTCGTCGCCCTGATGGCGTTGTGTCGTCCACAGCGGACTCGTCCAGACCAAGGAGTTGACGGGGGAGCAGCCGCCGCTGACCTTGCTTCGCAAGCGGCGAGCCCGCCCGGAGCCCCATCACTCCGAACGGGCACCGCGCTCCCGGCGCTCGGGCTACCGGGACAGGTCGTGGATTCCGTATCCGAAGCCGTCCGCGCTGACCCCGCCTGCCGACAGGTGGATGCCGGAGCCCTCCAGCAACCGCGCCGACGACGTGTCCAGGTGCGGTGCCGGATGTGTGGCAGGCTCCTCCCGGGGGTTGACGACCACCAGGTATCGGCCGCCTCTGAGGTACACCAGCGGATAACCGGAGTGCAGCACCTCCACGGACCCGTGGGAGCCGAGTTCCGGAGTCGAGCGCCGGAGTCCGATCAGCCTGCGCACCAGCGCCAGCAGCGAGTTCTCGTCGGCGCGCTGCTCGGAGACCGCCGGGCGGCGCGGGTCGGGGTCGACCGGCAGGATGAGCCGATCGGCGGGTGCGGTGGAGAAGCCCGCGTTCGGTCCGGCGTCCCACTGCATCGGGGTGCGCGATCCGGCCCGGTTGTAGCCGGGTACGAGCACACTGCCTTCCACGTCGCCGAGACCGGGCACGTAGCGCATCCCGATCTCGTCGCCGTAGTAGACGACCGGCAGGGTGGGCCAGGTCAACTGGAAGGTGAACGCCGCGGCGAGCTGGTCCGCGGTCCGCGTCCCGCAGGCCAGGCGGGCGAAGTCGTGGTTGGCGGTGGGCAGCCCGATCACGCCGAGCCCGTCGGTGGCCTCGGCGGCGGCCTGCCACGCGGAGCGGAACGGCTCGAAGGAACCACCGCCCTCCGGCGCGAAGTAGCAGTCCACCGGGTCCCAGCCGTCCCAGTCGACGCCCTGCCGGTTGTGCCACAGCGACCTCAGCGGACCGCCGAGGGTGACCCCGCCGAACTGGTCGAGCAGGTCGACGTCGAAGCCCGCGGGGATCGCGACCGCGGGATCTCCCCACTCCGACAGCAGCACGGCACCGGGATGCCGGCGTCGCAGCCTGCCGCTGACGTCGCGCCACAGCTCGGCCGTCGCGCCGTGGCCCGGGTCGTCCTTGACCAGCGAATGCGCCATGTCCACCCGGAAGCCGGCGACACCCAGCCGCAGCCAGCGGTCCATGATCGAGACCAGCGCAGCACGGTTTTCCACCGGCCCGTCGGCATCGGTCGGCTGCCGCCACGGCTCGCGGGGGTCCGGGCGCGCGTAGCCGAAGTTCAGTGCGGGCTGGAACGGGAAGAAGTTCGGCAGGTAGCCCCCGGGGCGCGTGCCGGGTGAGGGCGTGAAGCCCTCGGGCAGCCCGGCCCCGTTCTCCGCGGCCCAGATGTAGCGGTGGTCGGCGGGATCGTCGGCGGCGGCGCGGAACCAGGCGTGGGTGTCGGAGGTGTGGCCGGCGACGAGGTCGAGCAGCACCCGGATGCCGAGCCGTCCGGCGGCTTCGACCAGAGCCGTGAGGTCGTCGTCGGTCCCGTGCCGCGGCGCGGTGCGCAGGTGGTCCCGCACGTCGTAGCCGCCGTCCCGGAACGGCGAGGCGAAGCACGGCGTGAGCCACACCGCGTCCACCCCGAGCCAGGCCAGGTGCTCCAGGCGTGCGGTGATCCCGGCGAGGTCGCCGATCCCGTCGCCGTCGGAGTCGGCGAAGCTCGGCGTGTAGACCTGGTAGAGCACCGAATCGGTGAGCCAGCGGGCGGCCGCGTTCTTCAAGGCCATCGACGGCCCCTTTCGTCAGGCGGGCAGGCCGAGCAGCGCGCCGACCCCGTCGATGCGGTCGAGCACGTGGTCGGCGGCCGAGTAGTCCAGGCCGCGGGTCAGCTCGGTGGGCACGGCCGCGACGGCGATTCCGGCCGCGCGGGCGGCGAGGACACCGGTCACCGAGTCCTCGACGGCCAGGCAGCGGCCCGGATCGGCCCCGCTCCTGCGCACGGCCTCCAGGTACAGGTCGGGAGCGGGCTTGCGGTTGGCCACCTCGTCGCCGGAGACCGTGGCGCGGAAGAACCGCGCCAGGTCGTAGTGCACGAGCCAGCGCCGCACCCACTCCCGGTCCGATGCCGAGACCAGTGCCATCGCGACCCCGGCCGACTCCAGCGCCGCCAGCAGCTCCAGCACCGCGGGCAGCAGGACCACGACGCCGGGGTTCATGTGCTCCGCCCACAGCTCCCGCAACCGGGCGAAGCGGTCGTCGACCGCTCCGGGCAGCTCGGCGAGCAGCTCCGCGTAGCCGTCCGGACGGCCGCAGACCTCCTCGGCCCACCGCTGGGCGGGCAGCTCGCCGCCGTGCTCGGCGAACAGCGCCGAGCACGCCAGGAAGTCGCCCCGCACCGAGTCGATCAGGGTGCCGTCCAGGTCGAACAGCACGGTCACGTCACTTCTCGGCGGCGCCACGGTCCTCCTTCCGGATCGGGCGCAGCACCCGCGCGGGGTTGCCCGCCGCGAGGACCCCGGCGGGCACGTCGCGCGTGACGACCGAGCCCGCGCCGATCACCGCTTCGTCGCCGATGGTCACGCCGGGCAGCACGATCGCGCCGCCGCCGAACCACACCGAGTCGCCGACGGTGATCGGGCGGGCGATCTCCCACATGTCGCGGCGCAACGCCGGGTCGAAGGGGTGGTCGGAGGTGTAGAACTGGCAGCGCGGACCGATGAAGGCGTCGTCGCCGATCCGGATCGGCGCGCTGTCGAGCATGATGACGTCGAAGTTCACCAGCGCCCGGTCGCCGAGCTCGATGTTGAGCCCGAAGTCGCACTGGAACCTCGGGAACACCCAGGGGCGCACCCCGCACGTGCCGAACAGGTCCTTCAGCACCGGGGCGCGGGTGTCGTGGTCGTCGGTGCGCGTCGCGTTCGCCTCGTCCAGCAGCTCGATGCAGCGCTGCCGGTAGGGTTCCAGCTCCTCGGCGTCGGCGCGGTAGAACTCGCCGGGCGGGAGCAGTGAGGCCAGGTGCTCTCGGGTCAGCAAGGTGTTCCTTCCCGTGTCTGCGGGGGCGAGGGGGAGAGGGTCACCGACACCGGCCGATGGTCGGAGGCCGGCGTCGCGGTGTCGTCGAGCAGCGGGTGCCGGACGGTCTCGTAGCCCGTCAGCGTGGGGATCAGCCGCGGCGACAGCAGCAACAGGTCGATGCGCCGGGCCGCCGCGTCCGAGCCGGTGTGGCCGACGGTGGGCGAGCGGTCACCGCGGTGCGCCCCGGCGTCCACCAGCAACGGCTCGTCGGAGCCGAGCATGCGCCGCACGGGTTCCCGGTCGCAGGTCGTCTCGCCGGGCATCCGGTGGTGGTCGCGCTTGTGCGGCGGTGTGCGAAACCAGTCGGGTTCCGGGTCGCCCGGTGGCACGGTGTTGGCGTCCATACCGATCACCAGCGGTATCTCCGCTCGCGGGTCGGTGAGCGCGCGCAGGTGGTCGGACTCGATGCGGCGGTGCGTGGGGCTGAAGGGGTCGAGGTGCGCGACGACGAACCGCACTGGACCGTCCCAGCCCGGCAGCCGCAGCACGGCTTGTCCGTAGCCGTGCCAGAGGGCCTGCCCGAACGGGAGCGGATCGGTGCGCACCGGTTCCACTCCGGGACGCCAGAAGATCGCCATGTCGCAGTCGGTCTTGGCGGGGAACAGCGCTCCCCGCATGCCGAAGGCGTCCTCGGCGTCGTGGAAGGCCGCGCTGCCGGCGTCGCTCCAGTGCCAGCCTTCGGTGGTCATCAGCACGGTGGGGCGCAGCGCGCGCACCAGCTCGCACTGCGCCCGCCAGCGTCGTTCGTCGCCGCGCCGGCGTTCCAGGGCTGCCTCGTAGAGGTTCCAGAACACCACGCGGGACGAGTGCTCGCTCACTTGAAGCCCACGACCATCGACTCGGGGCCGTCCAGGTGCTCGACGTAGGTGCCCCGGAAACCGGTGCGCCGCAGCCACTCCTGGCAGTCCGCACCCGTGTAGTCGTAGCCGCCGGGCACCTCCATGTGCATGATCAGGCTCAGGATCAGACCGACGGCGTTCTCGCTGCGCCCGTCGTCGATCAACGTCTCGTAGACGATGACCGCGCCGCCCTCGGGCAGCGCGGCGTGCGCCGAGCTCAGCAGCTCCAGCTTCCGCCGCTCGTCCCAGTTGTGCAGGATGTGGCCGAGCACGAGGACGTCCGCCGAGGGCATCGGGTCGGCGAAGAAGTCCCCGCCCGCAAAGCTCACCCGGTCGCCGACACCGAGCCTGCCGGTGTACTCCAGGAAGCCGTGCTCGGCGACCGGGAGGTCGAATCCGATCGCGTGCAGGTGCGGGTGCCTGCGCAGCAGGTGGCCTGGCAGCGCGCCCTCCGCGCACCCGATGTCGGCCACCGTCTTGTAGTCCTGCCACGGGAACTTTTCGGCCATCGCCAGTGCCGAACCGATGCTCAGCACCGTCATGTCCCGCTGGAACGCGCGCACCGACTCCGGGGAGGCGTAGGTGGTGTCGTAGAACTCGGTGCCGGTGTTGACGTCGAGGCTCGACACGCCGGTGCGCAGCACCCCGGTCAGGTCGTCGGCGAGCCCGGCGCACTGCTGGAGGACGCTGTCGCCGAGGTAGGTGGCGGGCCGGTCGGAGCGGAGGTACTCGGCGGATTCGGCCGTGTTCGCGTAACCGGTGCCGTCGCGGCGCAGCAGTCCGAGCGCGACGAGCGCGTCGAAGAAGTCGCGCGATGTGCGTGGATGCACACCGGCGCGCTCCCGCAGCGCCTCCTCCGGCAGCGAGCCACCGGCGAGGGCGGTGAACACGCCCGTCTCAAGCGCGCTCACCAGCAGCTTGGTCTTCCACTGCGCCCACATCAGGTCGGTCACCGGCTGCGGGGAGGGGCGTGGTGCGTTCATGCGGTTTTCCGTTCCAGTGCTTGGGGTTCGGGTCGGTCTTGGTGCGGGTGCAGCGCAACGGCAGCAGGATCGCGATGCCGCACAGCACTGCCAGCCCGGTCAGTGCCGCCGGGATGGTCGCCGGTGCCGAGCCGCTCGCCGCGGCGACCGCGGCGGGCAGGGCGGCGCTGCCTGCCAGGTTGGCGACGAGCAGGAGCGAGGCGACCCGCTGCCCGTCGCCGAGCGCGGTGAACGCCCACGCAAGCACGGCGGGGAACACCACCGAGAAACCGAGCCCGGCCAGGGCGTAGCCGACCGGTGCCCAGGTGGGTAGCACGGTGGAGATCAGCGCGGCGGTCCCGGACAGGACACCGGTCAGGACCAGCCGGTGGCTGCTCCAGCCCCGGGCCACCGCGGGCACGACCAGCCGGCCGGCGGTGAGCCCGGCCCAGAACAGCCCGACCAGGGCCGTGGCGTCGGCTGCCGGGTATCCCACCGCGGCCAGGTGCGTCGAGGCCGAGGCCGCGATGGCGCTTTCCAAACCCGCGTACAGCAGGGAGATCCCCGCGAACATCGCCAGCAGGGCCACCGGCGAGCTGCGTGGCGCCAGCGTCTCCGCCGCGGGCTGGGGCAGTGCGATGCGCCGCACGGGCAGGCACAGCGCCGCCAGCCCCCCGGCGGCCGCGAGCACCGCCGACACCCCGCCGAGCGCGCCCATGAACAGCGGACCGGCCACCGCACCCGCGCCGAAGCTTGCGTGCAGCAGGTTCAGCATCAGCACCTGGCGGTGGCCGAACGACTCACCGACGAAGGAGTTGAGCTGCAGGACCAGTCCTCCGTAGCCGAAGCCCGCGCCGGTGGCCAGCGCCAACATCAACGGCCAGCCGACGCCGGGCCCGGCCACCGCTCCGGCGAAGGCCATTCCCGCGCAGCAGAAGGCGAAAACGACCACCAGCGCGGTGAGCACGGCCGGCAGGGCACGCCGCGTCCACGAGCCGCCGAGGGCGACCAACGCGGCGAAGGCACCCGCGTTGTAGAGCACGACGAGTTCGGCACCGCCGGTCGGGCTGAGGCCGTAGTCCTCGCGCAGCAGCGGCAGGGCGGCGCCGACCGCCCCGGTGACGACGCCGAGGGGCAGCGACAGCACCATTGCCGCGACGGTCTGCGCCCGCTTCGGGGCGGGCAGGTCAACGGGAGTCACGCAATGCCTTCGTTCCGAGGGACAGCGGGGAGAAGATGGCGGTGCACGACGGGGAGAACGGCGCCTGGGCGAACAGCCCCAGCTCCGGCTCCGCGTCGTCGAACCCGGTGAAGGTGCGCGCGAAGCGCCACCCGAGACCGTCGGCCACGCGGACGAACGCCGCGTACCGGGTGCCCTGCCGGGTCAGCAGCAGCTCGGCATCGGGGCCGGGCAGTGCCGGGCCCATCGCCTCGTCGGAGTGCGGCCGCGACAGCACGGTCACCACCGCCCAGCCGCCGCCGCGGGTGCGCTCCAGGCAGAGCTTGAACCACCCGTCGGCGGCGTGCAGGCTCAGCCCGCCGGCGTCGGCGAACTTCTCGCCGCTGACCGACACCCGCGACCACGCGGTGAAGTCGCCCCGGATCGTGCGCCGCAGCATCGGCGCGCCGGAACCCTCGTAGCTGCCCGGCATGGAGAACAGGTCCGCCCCGGCCGGGGCGGTGACCCGCATCGCGCCGTCGGAGCTGGTGAACGCCTCCGGGTCGCCCACCTGCCGCCAGTCGCTGCCGAAACCGACCGGGGTGCCGACCGGTGCCGATGTCGCCTCGCTCACGGGTTCGTCATCCCGCCGTTCACGCCCAGCGCCTGGCCGGTCACCGCGCGCGCCGAGGCCAGGTAGGCCACGGCCTCGGCGATGTCCTCGCCGGTCTGGAACTCCTTCTGCGGGATCATCGACCGCATCCGCTCCCAGCACTCCTCCGCTGTCTCGCCGGGGCGGGTGAACTCCGAGATCAGGTACTCCCACATGTTCGACCGCACGATGCCGGGGCAGACCGCGTTCGCCCGCACCCCGTGCTTGGCCTCCTCCAGCGCGAGCGCCGCGGTGAACCCGACGACGCCGAACTTGCCCGCGCAGTAGTGCGCGACCTTGCCGAATCCGGTGCGCCCGGACACCGAGGAGAAGTTCACGATCGACCCGGAGCTCTCCCTCAGCAGCGGTAGCGCGTGCTTGCACGACAGGAAGACGCCGTCGAGGTTGCCGGACACGACGTAGCGGAACTCGTCCAGCTCCATCTCGTCCACAGTGCACACGTGGGTCACGCCGAAGGCGTTGACCACGGTGTCCAGCCTGCCGGGGTCGGCGGCGATGCCGTCGTAGAGCCGCTTGACCGCCGCCTCGTCGGTCGCGTCGACCTGCGCGGCCCGCACCCGCAGGCCCTCGGCGGTGAGCCGGGCGGCCAGTGCCTGCGCCTCGGCGAAGCCGGTCACCTCGGCCGAGCGGTAGTGGTTGTAGCGGGACGGCAGCCGGTCGGTGTCGGCGACGACGACCTGCGCGCCGCGCCGGGCGAACTCCTCCACCACCGACGCGCCGATCCCCCGCGCTCCACCGATCACCAGGCACACGTCGTCGTGGTAGTCGTGCTGTGCCATGTGCTCACTTCCCGTGTTCGTCGGTTCGGCTGAGCCGGTAGCTCAGCGGCGGCAGCACCAGTCCGTCGAGCAGCCGCGGCAGCGCCCTGTAGTCGGCGAGGTTGCGCTTCGAGCTGCCCGCGATCTCGCGCAGGGCGGGCAGTTCCCGCCCGGTCTCGGCCTCGGCCTTGGCCACCCGGTCGAGCAGCGCGTCGGAGTCGCCGCCGAAGTACTCCGCGAACACGGCGGCCGACTCCTCCAGCGCCACGCCGAGGTCGGCACCGGTGCGGGGAGCGACCCGCAGCGCCCGGGTGATCCGGTCGTCGGCGGGGATCTGGGGCGTGGTGTGGCGGCCCGTCATCGCCTGCCAGAAGGTGCGGTCGGCGTAGGGCTCGATGCGCAACAGCCCCGCGGGTTCGAAGTCGCGCTCCACCAGTGTGGCTACGGCCGCGTCCCCGTCGATGCGTCCGAGCGGCCCGACCTCGCTCATCACGAACTCCGACTCGGTGTCCAAGGTGGACGGCAGGAGGTTGCGCTCCGGCAGGAGCTCCACCGCGGGACCGACGTCGGCGGCCAGCACCGCGACGCCGTGCGCGAGGGCTTCCAGCACCACCCTGCCCAGCGTCTCCCGGGATGCCGTGCTGGGAAACATCAGCACGTCGACCTGCGTGAAGAACGACGAGAGCTCGTCGGGTCGCAGCATGCCGGCCATCCGCACCGCCGAGGAGTCCACACCGGACCGCGCGAGCCGGTCCAGGACCGCCGCGTCCTCCCACTGCGGGGCGTTCGGCTTGCCCGCGACCACGAGGTTCGCCGCGCCGCCGGTTTCGCGGTGCACCCGGGAGAACACGTCGAGCACCTGGTCGAAGTTCTTCGCCAGGGACAACGCGCCCAGGTATCCGATCCGCAGTGGCCCCGAGGAGGTGCCGCGCGCGGGCAGCCGCGGCAGCCGGTCCAGCACCGGGTAGGCGACGGCCGAGCCGCCGACGTCGGTCGACGGGAACCAGCGCCGGTACATCAGCCGGGTGTACTCGGTCGGGAAGAGCGCGATGTCGCCCGGACGAACCAGGGGTGCGCACAGCTCCTCCTGGAGCCAGTACCCCGACCACAGCGCGGTGTGCACCTCTCGCACGATGCGGAAGTCCACGCCGTTGCGCTCGCGCCACCGGTGGTAGAGGTACGCGTAGGGACCCGAGCCCGCGTAGACCACGTCACCGTCGCGGAGTCCCCTGACCTGCTCGGCACCGCGGGTCAGGTCGTGCAGGAAGACGTTCTGGCGCCGGGTGAGCAGGTGCGCGATCTGGCGGTGCATGAGGATCGCGCCGTCGAGGATGCCCGAGACGTCCAGCGACCGGTAGTCATGCGCGTGCACCCGCACCCGCGATCACCTCCGAGGAGTCGCTGAGCAGCTTCCGGAGCTGCTGAGGGCTCATGCCGTGGCGCACGAGCTGGCGGTCGTGGACCACGTTCGCGATGTCCTCGCGTACGCCGTGCACCCGCAGGGGCAGGAGGTACTTGGCGCGCAGGCGCTCGCCGAACCCGCCCTGGACGCCGTTGTACTCGACCGAGATGACCTCGGCGAAGTCCGACAGCCCGCGCACCAGCTCCGGGTCGAGCTCGGGGTCCAGCGCCGCGCAGTGCAGGTGCGCCAGCCCGCCGTCCTGGTTGGCCTCGGCCACCAGCAGCCCGGCGTAGCCGAAGGTGATCACCGCTCGCCGGGTCTCCGGTGCGGGTGGCGTGACCCAGGTGGCGCCGTCGATGTCGGCGGAGCAGCCCCACGCAGGCGGGTCGAACTTGGCGTCCACCATCGCCAGCACGTGCGCGGTGCCGGGGTGGGCCTGCTGGCGTTCCAGACACGCGTTCAGCTCCAGCGCGCTGATCGGCTCGTACACCCGCGTGTTGAGCATCAGACCCAGCAGGTTGAACGCGTTGTGCGCCCCGCCCCAGGCGCCCCAGCTGCGGCCCGCCAGCAGGATCAGGTTGGAGACGCTGGTGGTGGCCTCGGTGACCATGTTCAGCGAGTCCATGTAGTACATGGCGTCGGTGGCGACCACCTTCACGGTGTCTTCCGGCAGCCCGAGGGTCATCCCGACGCCGATGGTCTCGGCCAGCCCGACGTTGGTGTACCGCGGCCCGTCCGGCAGCCCGAACCGGGCCGCCATGTCGGCGGTGAACACCGCCGCGGAGCGCCGGCGGGACCGCAGGTGCTCGGCCAGCGTGCGGCCGGTGGTGGTGGCGAACGAGACCTTCGCCGGTTTCGCGACGGCGCCTGTCGGCTTGGGCTTGAAGCTGTGCGCCCCCTTCTCGGTGCGGCACACCAGCGCCGCCGGTCCCGGGGCCTCGATCAGCTTGCCGAGTGCGGAGTGGATGCCTTCCGCGGTGCCTTCGACCTCTTCCAGCCGCGGCAGGTAGGCCGCCAGGTAGTCGCGGTTGAGCGGTTTGCTCAGCGGCTCGATGCCCTTGTCGTTGGCGTCGACCACCAGCACGAGGTTGGTCAGCCCCGCGTCGTGTGCGAAGCGCAGCGCCTCGAAGGCCGAACCCTCGTGCAGCTCACCGTCGCCGGCCAGGCACACCACCTTGCGCTGCGAGCCGCTGCGGGTCAGCTCCCACGCGGTGCTCACCGCCTGCGCCACGCCCACGCCCAGGCTGTAGCGCATGGTGTTGGTGAACCCCAGGTCGCTGTGCACGACTCCGGTCAGCCCGTGGTGCAGCGCGGTCAGTGGCAGGAAGGGGATCTCGCCGCGCACGTAGCGCTCGGCGTAGAAGCTCGGAGCGATGTGGCCGCGGCCGACGACCAGCACCGGTGCCTGCTCGTCCTGGCCGGTGAGACCGAGCTCGAAGCACGCCCGCACGATGCCCAGCGAGGACAGGCAGCTCTGGTGGTTGCCGGAACCGGTGATCTCGTGCATCCGCAGCAGCACGTCGGCGCTGTCGGTGTAGACCCGCTCCGGCACCGCCCGCGCCACGGCGCGCATCTCGGTCATCAGGTCGGCGGGCTCGATCCCGCGAAGCGCCTCCAGCTCCCGTTCGACCACCGCGCGCTCATCGTCCCGCAGGGTGGGCAGCACACTCATCACCCGGTCCTCGCACCGGAACAGCAGCTCGCTCATGCGGCACCACCGCACACCTCGTCGAGGGCCTCGCCCAGGATCGACAGGATCTCGTCGATGTCGGCGTCCTCGGCCACGTACGGCGGCGCGAGCACGATCCAGTCGTCCTGGCCGCGCACGATCAGCCCCCGCCGCAGGCAGGCGGCGGCGACCTTGGAACCCGCCTCCGGGTCCGGGCCGCTGTGCGGGCGCACCGTGACGCCGAACAGCAGTCCGGCGGCGCGCAGCTCGCCCCGGCCGGCCAGCAGGGCGCGCAGACCGCTCGCGGTCCGCTCCGACAGCCGGGCGACCGAGTCCAGCGCGTTGCTGCTCTCGAAAAGCTCGACCGCGGCCAGCCCGGCCGCCGAGGCCACCGGGTTGGCGGCGTAGGTGTGCGAGGGCGCGAACGAGACCGGTCCGCCCGGCTCGCCGAGCGTGCCTGCGATGTGCTCGCCGATCAGCACCGCGGCCAGCGGGGCGTAACCACCGGAGATGCCCTTGCCCGCGCAGATCAGGTCGGGGGTGACGCCGAAGGTCTGCGCGGCGAACGGTGCCCCGGTGCGGCCGAACCCGGTGACGATCTCGTCGAAGATCAGCGTCACGTCGTGCCGGTCGCAGACCTCGCGCACCTTCGGCAGGTAGTCGGCGGGCGGCACCGCCATCCCGCGCAGGTGGATGACCGGCTCCAGCACCAGGGCGGCCACCGAGTCGGGACCTTCGGCCTCGATGGTGCGCTCGATCATCGCGGCGGCCAGCGCGCCGGAATCCTCGTGCGGCACGCCGAAGAAGGACTCCAGGCAGTCGGGCGGCCACACGTGCACGACTCCCGGCAGTCCTGGGCCGAACCGGGTCACGTCGGGGCGGCCGGTCACCGACAGCGAGCCGAAGGTGGCGCCGTGGTAGCCGTGGTAGTGGCTGAGCACCTTCAGCTTGCCCTGGTTGCCTCGCGAGGCGTGGTGCAGCCGGGCCAGCCGGATCGCGGCCTCGACCGCCTCCGAGCCGCCGTTGACCAGCTTGGCCGCGGTGATGCCCTCCGGCGCGAGGTCCACCAGCCGCCGGCTGAGCTCGATCGCGGACTTGTTGGTGCCGTGCAGCGGCGGGTTGAACGCCATCGTCTGCACCTGCTTGGTGACGGCGGTGACGATCGGCTCGCAGTCGTATCCGAAGCACGTCACGAATACGCCGGAAAGCCCGTCGAGGTAGCGCTTGCCGGTGGCGTCGACCAGCCGAACGCCGGATGCGGACTCGAACAGGATCGACTGCTCTGAATAGGGGACCTCGAAGCAGTAGGAGGACAGGTCGGCCGGCCAGGGGGCCACGACTTGCTGCGAACTCATGCTCACCTTTTCCAGTGCGTCGTGGAAACGGCACGGCGCTGTGCCGTCCCTCGGTTTCAACTCGATCGGAAACGGGGGACGTCCCCGGAGGGATTTGTTCAGAGGTTTTGCAGGATCTTGTGCACTCTTGCTCTCCTGGCCGGGGAGAGCAGGTGGAAGTACTGCTGCCAGACCGGGCTGAGGATGTCCCGTTGGAGGATGTCCTTGGCGATGTCGACGAGCACGGGCAGCGAGAACACCAGCAACGCCGGCATCAGCCTGCGGAGGTCTCGGGCTTCGAGCAGTTCCTCGTCCACGCATCGACGGGCGAACTCGCGCAGGGACTCCGGTCCGGCGGGGTCCTCCGGCGCAGGCGCGCTCAGGCACAGCTCGGCGGTCCAGGCCAGGTCCAGCAGCCGGTCTCCGGCGCGCAGGTTGTCGAAGTCGAGGATCGCCTCGACCTGCCCGGAACGCAGCAGGAAGTGGTGGCGGTGCAGGTCGGCGTGCACCGCGGAGTCCGCGCGGGGCGCGGGTGCCTCGGCCAGCAGCGGTTCGGTGTCGAGCACCTCCCGCAGAGCCGAGCCCGCCAGTGCGGCCCAGTCGTCGTCGCGGGCCTCGGCTAGCTTGAGCAGGTCCTCGACCTCACCGAGGGCCAGTGCCCAGTCCGGCTGGTCCACGAGGGGATTCACCGGCATGCGGGCCAGGTCCTCGACCGTCGCGCGGGAGACCTCGTCCAGGGCGTGGCGCAACCGCAGTGCGGTGCGCACGACCTCGGCGACCTGTTCGGCCGTTGCCCCGTGCGGGGCCGCGTCGCTGTAGCGGGGGAGCAGCTCGCACACCACACCGTCGCGGAGCGCGATGGGCGCACCGCTCGCCGTGGGGATCGCGCGTGCCGCGGGAACGCCGCGCGACACGCAGTGCTCGACCACGCCCTGCTTCAGCGGGTAGAAGTCCGCATCGCGCACGGCATCCGGGTTGAGCTGCGCCTTGAACACCCAGGACCGATCGCCGGAGGCGCACGCCCACAGTCCTGCCGTGTGCGTCAGCGGGGGTTCGCCGAGGCCGCCGGAGAGCGGCCGCACCACCGGACGGGACCGCGGCCGCCATTCCTGCTCCAGCACCTCGCGGACCCAGAGAGCGCTCCCAGGCACCGGTGAGCAGGACATACCGCGGCTCCTTCTGGTTGACACGGCGGCAAGGTGATTCGCGGGATCAATGCCCCGGCATCTGCGAACTTACTTGCCGTCCGCCGCGGAGTCTCTGTGGAAATTCATAGAATCAGCTGTGCTAACACGCGCTCGGGTCGTCTCGTGATTGATCCGTTCGGTGCAGCGGCTGCCTGCCTTTCGGCATTCAGTCGATTCTTGCGGGTGACGGAAGAAACACGTTCAAGTAGGCGATCCCCGTGTTTCCTGTGGCCTGGATGACAATTTACCGGTTTTCGCGGACCGGCGCGTGCTCATATGTGCAGATTGCTGTCGGCAAATCCGGTCAGGATGTTCATGCGCCAGGAACGGAGGCGCCTCGCGGTGGGTGATGGCGAGGGTGCCGTGGCCGGTGAGCAGGGGAGGCTCGCCCGGTCGACCAGAGCACTCAGCCTGGTCATCCCGCTGTCGGCGTGAGGGTGTACTCCTCCGGGGCGAGGTCGGCGGCGAGTTCGCGGAGCAGGGCGCCGATCTCGGCGAGGCGGTCGGTGGTCATTCGCTCGGCGGGGCCGGTGACGCTGATCGCGACGTCTCGCGAGGTCGTGGACGTGAGGGCGATGCCGACGCAGGCGATCCCGGTTTCGTTCTCCTGGTTCTCGATCGCCCATCCGTGCGTGCGCGCGGAGTCCACCGCGGCGCGGAACTTCTCGCCGAGCGTGGGGTGCGCGTGGTCGGGGTCGGCTTCCTCGACGTAGCTGGTCAGGAGCGAGTCGCTGGGGGGAGCGGCGGCGATGAGCGCGCGTCCGAGTGCCGTGCTCGCGATGTGCGCGCGTCGACCGACGCGCGACCACACTCGGACGGAGCGCTCCGGCTCGATCTTGTCGAGGTAGACGACGCGGCGTCCGTCGAGCACTCCGAGGTGGACGAGTTCCTCCGTGCGGCGCGACAGCTCGAGCAGCAGCGGCCGGAACAGCAGCGGCAGGTTGTCGTCGGCACCGAAGGTCCGCACCATCCGCCTGAGCGCCTCGCCGAGGATGTAGTTGCGGTCGTCGCCGTCGCGCGCCACGTAGTCGCGGTGCGCGAGGCCACGGAGCAGCCGGTGGACCGAGCCCTTGTTGATCCCTGTTTTCGCCGCGATCTCGCTGAGCGCGAGTCCCTCGGGGCCTGCTGTCGCGACCGTCTCGAGCACGACGAGTGCGCGGTCGAGGCTCGTGACGGGTGGCGTCTCCGACGTGGGTTCGGTCTCCATGGCTCCATTGTCTTCCCGGTCGATGTTGCATCGCGCCTCCACGTCAGTCTAGCTTGTGGTCCGACATACAAAACGAGCGGTTCGCCATGTGAAACGCAACGCGCGGCAGTGCTGGACCACCGCCCGTGCGTCGTGGAAGGA
The DNA here is from genome assembly GCF_018141105.1 of Saccharopolyspora erythraea. Lineage (NCBI taxonomy): Bacteria > Bacillati > Actinomycetota > Actinomycetes > Pseudonocardiales > Pseudonocardiaceae > Saccharopolyspora > Saccharopolyspora erythraea. The sequence goes on from NZ_CP054839.1 coordinate 3,306,399, forward strand.
CAAGGACGTCATGACACAGCCACTGGGCCGGAAGAGCGTGCTCGCTGGATCGCGCATCGGAGCGTCCGCGCCGGACCGGACGGGAATCGTTCACCTCGGCCTTGGCAACTTCCACCGCGCGCACGGCGCGGTCTACACCGCGCAGGCGATGGCCGCCGCCGGTGGCGACTGGGGCATCCGCGGCTTCGCGCACTCGTCGGACCGGGTCGTGGCTCCGATGCGAGCCCAGGACAACATCTACTCGATCCTCCAGCTCACCGAACACGGCGCCGAGGCGGGCGTGGTCGACGTCCACCGCGACACCGGCGTAGCCGCCCAGGACCCCGCCGCGGTCGTGGACGCGATCGCGGACCCGGCGCACCGCATCGTCTCGCTCACCGTCTCCGAGGTCGGCTACACGCGCGACCCCGCGAACGGCAGGCTGGCGCTCGACACCCCTGCCGTCGCCGCGGACCTCGCGACGGGTTCGACGCCGCGCACCGCCGTGGGCATGATCGCCCGCGGTCTCGAGAAGCGCGCCGCCTCGGGTGAGCCGTTCGCGGTCCTGTCCTGCGACAACCTCCAGTCAGCCGGCGACGTCACGCGCGCCGTGGTGGAGGAGTTCCTGCAGGCGGCAGGCGTGAGCGACGACGTGTTGTCCTTCGTGTCCTCGTCGGTGTCGTTCCCGAACGGGATGGTCGACCGCATCGTGCCGAAGACGACCGACGAGCACTCACGTCTCGTCGCGGATCTGCTCGGCGTCCACGACCTGTGTCCCGTCCCCGCCGAGGACTTCACCATGTGGGTTCTCGAGGACGACTTCGCTGGCGGCCGTCCCGCCTGGGATCTGGCCGGTGCGACGTTCTCGAACGAGATCGAGGCGTACGAGATGGTCAAGCTGCGCCTGCTCAACGGATCGCACTCGCTCATCGCCTACCTCGGAATCCTCTCCGGCGCGCCGACGATCGATGTCGCGTGGGGACAGGACTTCGTGCGCGAGGCGGTCCTGAACGGGATCAACGACGACTACCTTCCGTCGTTCACCCCGCCCACCGGGTTCGACGCCGACGCGTACGTGTCCGAACTGGACGCCCGGTGGCGCAACCCGCTCATCGGGCACGCGACCACCCAGGTGGGCACGGACGGATCGCTCAAGCTCCTCCAGCGCATCCCCAACGCGGCGCTGTTCCACCTCCGGCGCGGCGACATGCCGCACCACCTCGCGCTGTGCATCGCCGCGTGGATCGCGTGCGCCGCCCCGCCGGCGGGCTTCACCCCGGAGCCGCTCGCCGAGCGCATCGTGGAGCCCGCCCGCGACCGGCTCGCCGCCGCCGTCGACGGCGCTGTGACCGTTGCCGACCACGTGCGCCGGATCATGAACGGCGGTTTCTTCCCGGACGCCCTCGCCGAGCAGGACGCCTTCACCGTCCGGGTCGCCGAGCTGCTCACCCTCATCTCCCGCGACGGTGTGCGCGCCGCGGCCGCCGACGTCGCCGCTTCCCGCTGAGCCTGCCCTGCCGACCTCCTGGAGCTGATCACCGATGAAGGGCCTGTTCATCCACGGCGCCGAGGACATGCGCCTCGAGGACGTCGCCGTCCCCGAACCCGCCGACGGCGAGGTGCTGCTGCGCGTGCGGTACGTCGGCATCTGCGGTTCGGACCTGCACTACTACTTCCACGGCAAGAACGGGGAGAACCTCGTCCGCGAGCCCTTCGCGCCCGGTCACGAGTTCTCCGCGACAGTCGAGTCCGATCCGAGTGGTGAGTGGGCGAAGGGCACGCCGGTGACCGTGCACCCCGCGCGGTACGGCACCCCGGTGGAGGGCATCGCGGACCGGCCACACCTGTGGCCCGGTGGCGACTACCTCGGCAGCGCCGCGGACTTCCCGCACCGCCAGGGCGCCGCCGCCGAGTACGTGCTCGTCGAAAAGCCCATGCTCCGCAGGCTGCCCGAAGGTCTGTCACTGCGGGACGCCGCGCTCGCCGAGCCTCTCGGCGTCGCACTGCACGCGCTCACGATCGCCGGCGGCCACCTCGGTGATCGCGCGCTCGTGCTCGGCGCCGGCCCCGTCGGCCTGCTGATCGTCGCGGCGCTGGCCGCTCGCGGCGTCGAGCACGTGGCCGTCGGGGACATCCAGGAATCCGCCCTCGAACGAGCCCGCGCGCTCGGCGCCCACGAGACGTTGCTCATCGGACACGATGACGTCCCGACGACCTGCTACCCCGTCGTGTTCGAGTGCTCGGGTGCGCCCGTGTCGCTCACACAAGCGGTGGCGTCGGCGGCCCGAGCAGGTGTCGTCGTCCAGGTCGGCATGCTCGCCGACACCGCGATCGGCGTGAACCTCGCACCGCTGGTGTCGAAGGAAGTGCAGCTGCGCGGCACGTTCCGCTTCTCGACGGAGATCGACGAGGCCGTCGACATGCTCGCGGCCCACCCCGCGATCGCCCAGGTCGTCACGCACGTGCTCCCCGCGACCGAAGCGGTGGAGGCGTTCGCGACGGCGAAGGACTCCGCTGCTTCCGGCAAGGTCCTCATCGAGTTCTGACCTCCCCCGTCCACCTTCCCCGTCCCGCCCGAAACTGAAGGAACAACGATGTCCACTTCAGCACCGCCGCCCGACACGGGCACCATGAAGGACAGTCCGGCCGAGCGCAGCACCGGCGATCTCGCACGTGCCGCGATGTCCGGCTGGCTCGGCACCGCGCTCGAGTTCATGGACTTCCAGCTGTACTCGCTCGCGGCCGGGCTGGTCTTCGGCCAGCTGTTCTTCGCAGGCGAGAGCCCTGCGCTCGCGGTCGTGTCCGCGATGGCGACCTACGCGGTCGGCTACATCGCCCGCCCCGTGGGTGCGTGGTACTTCGGACGGCTCGGCGACCGGGTGGGCCGCACCAAGGTCCTGTTCATCACGATCGCCCTCATGGGCGGTGCGACGACGCTCATCGGCGCACTGCCGACAGTCCACGACATCGGCATCCTCGCGCCCGTCCTTCTCGTGGTGCTGCGCCTCGTGCAGGGCTTCGGCGCCGGTGCGGAGATCTCCGGCGCGGGCGTCATGCTCGCCGAGTACGCGCCGACCAGGCGTCGCGGCATCATCGCCTCGCTCGTCGCGCTCGGCACGAACTGCGGCACCCTCGGTGCGTCGGCGATCTGGGGCATCCTCGTCGCCGTCCTCTCCGAGGAGCAGCTCCTCGCCTGGGGCTGGCGCATCCCGTTCCTCGGCAGCGCCGTGATCCTGCTGTTCGCCGTGTGGATCCGGTTCCGGCTCAAGGAGAGCCCGGTGTTCGAGGAGAGCTCCCACGTCAACGAGGGCGTGGCGCTCACGACGGACGAGGTCCGGGCGAAGGCCGAACAGGAGAACGACACCCCGATGCTCGAGGCACTCGAGCAGAAGAAGTGGCGCGCGCTCGTACCCGCGTTCCTGCTGCGGTTCGGACAGGCGGGCAACTCGGGAATCCTGCAGACCTACATGGTCTCGTTCATCACCGTCACGCTGGCGATGTCGGCCTCGGTGGGCACGAGCGTCGTGATCGTCTCCTCGCTGTGCGCGTTCCTGACGGTGCCGGTCGTCGGCGCGCTCGGCGACAAGTTCGGCCGTCGCCGGATGTACCAGGTGATGAGCGTGATCTCGCTGATCCTCATCGTGCCGACGATGATGGCGGTCGCGGGAGCGCACGTCCCGCAGTTGTTCGTCGGCTACATCGTCATGCACAACGTGTCGGTCATGGCGCTGGCCTCGCTGGAGAACCTCACGCTGCCGGAGATCTTCGGCTCCCGGCACCGCTACGCCGCGACCGGTGTCGTCAGGGAGATCGCCGCGATGATCGCCACCGGCATCGGCCCCGTCGTCGTGGCGGCCTGGGTTGCGGCGACGACGGGATCGTGGATCCCGATCGCGATCATGCTCGGCGTCTTCACGGTCTGTCCGCTCATCGCGACGTTGCTCATGCCCGAGGTCGCGGGACGCGACCTGAGGGATCCGCGCAACGCGGTCTGAGCACCCGCCTCGGGTCCGGCGGCGAGCCGCACCCGAGGCGGACCCCATCCACTATGGACATCAACCACCGCGGCCCTGGAAGGAAGCGAGCACCGTGAGCATCTCGACCGTCGAGGTCATCGTCACGAGCCCCGGACGCAACTTCGTCACCCTCAAGATCGTCACGTCCGACGGGGTCGTGGGGTGGGGCGACGCGACGCTCAACGGGCGGGAGCTTTCCGTCGCGGCCTACCTGCGGGACCACCTCGCGAGCACGCTCGTCGGCCGGGACGAGGACCGCATCGAGGACACGTGGCAGTACCTGTACCGCGGCGCGTACTGGCGACGCGGGCCCGTGACGATGGCGTCGATCGCCGCCGTCGACATGGCGCTGTGGGACATCAAGGCGAAGAAGGCGGGCGTTGCGCTGTACCAGCTGCTCGGCGGAGCGAGCCGCGACAAGCTCCGCGTGTACGCCCACGCCTCCGGCAACGACTACGAGGCCCTGGCCGAGGCGATCCGCGGGTATGTGGACGAGGGCTACACCGCGGTGCGCATCCAGACGGGCGTTCCCGGTCTCGATCGGGTGTACGGCGTCTCGGACACGGCGAAGCCAGGGCAGCGGTACGACTACGAGCCCGCGCATCGGGCGGCCGGCGGCGGTGCCGCGACGCGTCCCGAGGAGGAGGACTGGGACACGCCCGCGTATCTGCGGCACGTTCCGTCGATCTTCGCGAAGGTGCGCGAGGAGTTCGGACCGGAGCTGCGGCTGCTCCACGATGGACACCACCGCATGTCGCCCATCGAGGCGGCCCGGCTGGCGAAGTCGCTCGAACCGTACGACTTGTTCTGGCTCGAGGACGTCACACCCGGCGAGGACCAGGAGGCGTTCCGGCTCGTCCGGCAGCACAGCACGACCCCGCTGGCCACCGGTGAGGTCTTCAACTCGGTGTACGACTACCAGACGCTCATCACCGAGCGGCTCATCGACTACGTGCGGTCGGCGCCCACGCACACCGGCGGTGTCACGGGGATGAAGAAGCTCCTCGACTTCGCCGGGATCTACGGAATCCGCTCCGGCATCCACGGTCCGACCGACGTCTCGCCGATCGGCATGGCGGCCGCACTCCACATCGGCCTGGCGATCCACAACTTCGGCATCCAGGAGTACATGCCGCACAGCGAGCTGACGCTGGAGACGTTCCGCACGTCGTTCACGTTCGACCGCGGCTTCCTGCATCCCGGCGACAACCCCGGTCTCGGCGTGGAACTCGACGAGGAGCTCGCCGCGCGCCATCCCTACGTCGCCGCCTACCTGCCGGTGAACCGCCTGCTCGACGGCACCGTGCACGACTGGTGAGCCGAGAGAGGACAGACGTCATGAGCCAGCGTCAGACCCTGCCGCGCAGGACGGCCGCCTCGCGGCTCGTCGTGGTGATCCGCGGCGAGCGCGCCGAGGACTACGCGCCGGTCATCGACACGATGGTCGAGGCGGGGGTGCGGAGTTTCGAGCTCACGCTCACGACTCCCGGGACGTTCGCCGCGCTGCCCGGGCTCGTCGAACGCTACGCGGAGACGGCCGACATCGGTGTCGGCACCGTGACGCGGCCCGGCGACGTGGACGCCGCCGCCGATGGGGGAGCGCACTACCTCGTCACACCGGTCTCCGATCTCGCCGTCGTCGACCGGGCCCTGGAGCGCGACATCGCGATCGTCCCGGGTGGGCTGACTCCCACGGAGCTGTTCTCCACCTGGGACCGTGGCGTCTCCGCGGTGAAGGTGTTCCCCGCGGGCCAGGTGGGTCCCGGATACCTGAAGGATCTGCGTGGTCCGTTCCCGGATCTGTCCGCCATCCCGTCTGGTGGGGTGGATCTCGAGTCGGCGCGGGCGTGGCTGGCGGCCGGTGCGGCGGCGGTGAGCGTCGGTGGTCCGCTGCTCGGGGACGCGCTGAAGGGCGGCGAACTCGGTGCGCTCGCGGAACGGGCGCGGCGGTTCGTCGAGGTGTGTGCGGGGAGTGGAACCGAATGACGACGTCTCGGGTTCTGACGCTGGGCGAGACGATGGGCCTGCTCACCGGCGGGCGCATCGGCTCGCTCGCGCACGTGTCCGAAGCGCATGTGGGGATCGGTGGCGCGGAGACGAACGTCGCCGTCAGCCTGAGCAGGCTCGGAGTTGCGGTCACGTGGATCGGCCGGGTCGGAGACGACTCGCTGGGTAGGCGGGTCGTGCGGGAGGTCCGCGGCGAGGGAGTCGACGTGCGGGCGCAGGTCGACCCCGAGGCGCCGACCGGCCTCATGCTCAAGGAGCTCACGGGGCCGGGGACGTCGCGGGTGTACTACTACCGTGCGGGTTCCGCCGGTTCGCGGCTGGCAGCCACCGACGTGCCCGCGGGTCTCGTCGAGAGCGTCGGGCTCGTGCACCTCACCGGTATCACTCCGTTGCTGTCGGACTCCGCGCGCGAGGCGTGTCTTTCCGTCGTGCGGCGGGCGCGGGCCGCCGGGGTCCGCGTGAGCGTCGACGTGAACTACCGGTCGACGCTCGCTCCTGCCGACGTCGCCGCGAAGGTGCTGGGCGAGCTCGTCAGGGAGGCCGACCTCGTGTTCGGCTCCCCGGACGAGCTGGCGTACGTGGTTCCCGGTGGCGTGGCGGATGATCCTTCGGCGATCGACGAGCTGGCCCGCGCCCTCGACCCCACGGGCGCGCGCGAGATCGTCGTCAAGCGGGGCGCCGACGGTGCGTCGGCCTACGCCGAGGGCACCGTGGCCCACGCTCCCGGCCATCCCGTCGATGTCGTCGACACGGTGGGTGCGGGGGATGCGTTCGTGGCCGGCTACCTCAGTGGCGACGTGCAAGGCTGGAGCGTCGAGGAGAAACTCGCCCGGGCGAACGCCTGTGGCGCCGTGATGTGCACGACCCCCGGCGACTGGGAGGCCGCCCCGACCCCCGCCGAGATCGAGGCATTCCTGGGCGCCGACGGCGACCCGGTCCAGCGCTGAGCCCGTCCGCGGTGGGTGACTGGCCACGATCGGCGGCAACATCATCATGCAGGCGCGTCCGCTGCACGTACTTCCGTGATGCGTCGGCGGCGTGCAACAAGCCGGGGTCGGGGTGCTGTGTTGGGTGGGTCCGACCGCACACACGCGTTCCTTGGCGGCTCAGACCATTGTGTAGCTGCGTACCCGTCGGATGTGGCGGTGGCTTTCGCTGCTTCGGAGGCGACCCGTGCGCGATTGCGGTTCCGGGGCCCCGGGTGGCGGGGCCCCGGATTCCCGGTCAGCGCTCGGAGACCCGTTCCACCCGGCCGACCAGCAGGACGTAGGACAGGATTCCGAGCAGGGTCACCACGGTCATGTAGCCGAAGGCCGGGGTGAAGCTGTCCTCGGTGACCAGGAAGCCGATCACGATCGGCGTCGCGATCGACGACAGGTTGCCGATGAAGTTGAACGTCCCGCCGGTGAGCCCGAGCAGCCGTTCCGGCGCCAGTGCCGAGACCAGCGACCAGGTGATCGAGGCGAGTCCGTTGCCGAAGAACGCCACCGACAGGAACGCGATCACCATTGCGGTGGAGTCGGTGAAGCTCGCGCCCACCATCAGGGTGCTCAGCAGCAGCCCGATGATGATCGGTGCCTTGCGCGCCATTCCGAGCGAGGTGCCACGGCGCAGCAGGAAGTCCGAGACCAGGCCGGATGCCAGCACGCCGACCAGCGCTGCGACGAACGGCAGCGCGGCCAGGAACCCGGACTTGATGTAGTCCATGCCGCGGTAGTCCACCAGGTAGGTCGGGAACCAGGTGAGGAAGAACCACAGCGTCGAGGTCAGGCAGAACTGGCCGAGGTAGATGCCCCACAGCTTGCGCCGCCCGAGCACCGTGGCCAGGTCGCCGCGGGTGATCCGGGCCCGCTTCGGCTGCTCGTCGACCAGGTCGACCAGGCCGCCGCCGGAGCGGATCAGCTCGACCTCGGCGGCGTTGGCCCGCGACTCGCGCGGTTCCCGGTAGCCGAGGTACCAGACCACGCCCCAGACGATGCCGACCAGGCCGGTGAGGATGAAGACCCAGTGCCACGACACCGCCGCCTGCAGCCAGGACAGCACCGGGGTCAGCAGCGCCAGGCCGATGAACTGCCCGGAGGTGTAGAAGCCGATGGCGGTGGCGCGTTCCCGCTCGGGGAACCACACCGTGGCGACCCTGCTGTTGATGGGGTACGCGGGCGCCTCGCACGCGCCGACCATCAGCCGCAGCACGATCAGCGCGACGAACCCGCCGACCATGCCCATGAACAGCGTCGCCAGCGACCACAGCACCAGGCACAGCGGGTAGAGCACGCGCGGCCGGATCCGGTCCACCAGCCATCCGCCGGGGATCTGCATCGCCGCGTAGGTCCAGCCGAACGCCGAGAGCAGCAATCCCTGCTGGGCCTTGGAAAGCTCCAGCTCCTCGGCGATGGCCGGAAGCGCGATCGAGAGGTTCGAGCGGTCGAGGTAGTTGATCACGACGGTGCCGAACAGCAGCACCGCGATGACCACGCGGGCGCGGGAGGCGGTGGCTCGTGCTGCCGTGGTGGTGGCGGTGTCGACCATCGCGTTCACCACTCCGCCACGGAACCGTCGGCGTGCCGCCAGACCGGGTTGCGCCAGCGGTGTCCTTCGGCGGCGCGCTCGGCGACGTACTCCTCGTTGATCTCGATGCCCAGTCCCGGCCCGGTCGGGATCGCCACCTGCCCGGCGTCGTAGGTGAACACCGCCGGGTCGACGAGGTAGTCGAGCAGGTCGTTCGAGGTGTTGTAGTGGATGCCCAGGCTCTGCTCCTGGATCGTGGCGTTGTGGCAGCCCGCGTCGATCTGCAGGCAGGCGGCCAGTGCGATCGGCCCGAGCGGGCAGTGCAGCGCCAGCGCCACGTCGTAGGCCTCGGCCATGTGCGCGATCTTGCGGGCCTCGGTGATCCCGCCGCAGTGCGACGGGTCGGGCTGGACGATGTCCACCGCACCCGAAGCCAGCACCGACTTGAAGTCCCACCGCGAGTACAGCCGCTCGCCCAGCGCGATCGGGATCGGCGAGTTCCGCAGCACGTCGGCGAAGCCGTCCAGGTGCTCGGAGAGCACCGGCTCCTCGACGAACATCAGCCGGTAGGGCTCCAGCTCGCGCAGCAGCACCTTGGCCATCGGCCGGTGCACGCGGCCGTGGAAGTCCACGCCGATGCCGATGTCGGGCCCGACGGCCTCGCGCACCGCGGCGACGTTGGCCACGCACTGGTCGACCTTGGCCCAGGTGTCGAGGTACTGCAGCTCCTCGGTGCCGTTCATCTTGACCGCGGTGAAGCCCCGGTCGACCACGGCGCGGGCGGCCTGCGCGGTCTCGGCCGGGCGGTCGCCGCCGATCCACGAGTAGACCTTGATCCGGTCGCGCACCCGTCCGCCGAGCAGGTCGTGCACCGGCACCCCGAGTGCCTTGCCCCGGATGTCCCACAGCGCCTGGTCGATCCCGGCGAGCGCGCTCATGTGGATGCCGCCGCCGCGGTAGAAACCGCCGCGGTAGAGCACCGTCCACAGGTCCTCGATCCGCGACGGGTCCTGGCCGACGAGGTAGTCGGAGAGCTCGTCGACGGTGGCGGCCACCGCGTCGGCGCGCCCCTCCAGGACGGGCTCACCCCACCCGACGACGCCTTCGTCGGTCTCGATCTTCAGGAACAGCCAGCGCGGCGGCACCTGATATGTCGTCATTGACGTGATCTTCATTGGTGCGTTTCCTTCTCCTGGTGCTGTCGGTGCCACCGGCTCAGCCGGTGGCACCGGCCCAGGCGCGCCGCATCGCGACGGCCCGGGCGCCGACCTGTTCGGGGGTGTCCCCGGGCCGGTAGAGCGCGGAGCCGAGCCCGGCGCCGCCCGCTCCGGCCGCCGCCCACGCGGCGAGGTTGGTCTCGTCGACCCCGCCGACCGGCAGCAGTTCGACGTCCGGCGGCAGGACCGCCCGCCAGGCCTTCATCCCGGCGATCCCCACCGCGTCGGCGGGGAACAACTTCAGGTGCCGCGCCCCGGCCGCGACGGCGGCGAACGCCTCGGTCGGCGTCGCCACCCCGGGGTAGGGCCGCATGCCGGCCTCCACCGCCGCGGCGATGACCGCGGGATCGGTGTTGGGCGCGACGACGATCCGCGCGCCGGCGGCGCGGGCGCGCGGCACGTCCGCGGCGTCGACCACGGTGCCGACACCCACCGCGCAGCGCTCGCCCAGGGACGCGGCCAGCCGCTCGACCGAGGCGAACGGGTCCGGTGAGTTCAGCGGGACCTCGATGGCGTCGATGCCAGCCTCGGCGAGCGCCTCGCCGACGGCGAGCACCTCGTCCGGCGTGACGCCGCGCAGGATCGCGACCAATCCGGTGCCGTTCACTGCCATTGCTGCTCCTGTGCTTCGGGGTGGTGGAGTCCGGTCGAGCGCGCGATCCGCCAGAGCCCGCGCGCCGCGACGTCCTCGGTCAGCACGGTCGGCGCGACGCCGTGCGCCGCCAGCGCCCGCTCGTAGCGGCGGCACAGGTCCTCGGTGCCGCACAACAGCACCCGGCCCCGGCCGGTGGTCGGCAGCAGGTGCGCGACCTCGTCGGCGATGAGCACGCCGGAGACGTAGTCGGCCACCGATGCCGGGTTCAGGAGGCCGTCGAGCACGAGCGGGCGGGCGCCGAAGAGCTCGGCCGCCAGGCCGCGCGAGCGCCCGGCGGTCAGGCCGCGGGTGAAGGCCTCGTCGTCGCGGCGCGGTTCGGCGGCCGTGCGGGCGAGGATCCCGTCGCTGGTCAGCAGGCCGAACAGCTCGCCGGACATCGCCGTGGCGAACGTGATCACCTTGCCGTTGTCGACCCGGACCCACTTGCCGTGCGTGCCGGGCAGGACCAGGGTGACCGCGCCGGTGGGATCGCCCAGCGCTTCGAGCGCACCGATGATCTGGGTTTCCTCGCCGCGGATCACGTCGCCGGGCACGCCGTCGGCGGACGGGACCCGCAGGCCGGGCACGAGGTGCGCGACGCCTCGGCGGTGCCGCACCCGGACGAGCGTGTCGGCGCCGAAACGCAGGTCGGCGGGGACGGTGCGGTAGCCGGCCTCGGCCCAGCCCTGTGCGCTGCCGACCATGCCGCAGGCGATCACCGGCAGGTGCGGGTGCGCGGTGACCCAGTCGCCGCAGGCCGACCAGAACGCCGCCTCGTAGGCGAGTTCGCGCGCGCGGCCGTCGCGGACGTCGATGCCCGCGGTGGTGGCGAGCAGGCCCTGGTCCGGACGGCGCACGTCGATGATCCCGCCGGCGCGGTCGAGCAGCCACGCGCGCTGTGCGGAAGTTCCCCAGTCGAGCGCGATCAGGCTCGGGGTGCGGCGGGCGTCGGTCATGGGCGGAACTGTGCGAGATGCTTCCCGATAATGCGAACACGGTCCCTATATGTAGGATTCGCGGCATGGTCACCGACGACTCCGCCGCTCCTCCGGGCACCCAGACGCTGGCCAGAGGCCTCGCGGTGGTGCGCGCCGTCGCCGACGGCGCCGCCGATCTGCGCGCCCTCGTCGAGCGGACCGGCCTGGGCCGCAGCACGGCGCACCGGCTGGTGCAGCTGCTGGTGCGCGAGGGGTACCTGCGGTCCGGGCGGGACGGCTACGTGCTCGGCCCGACGCTCATCGAACTCGGTTTCCAGGCGCTGCACGGGAATCCGCTGCCGGTGGTGGCCCGACCCGTCCTCGAAGAGCTCTCGGAGCAGTTGCAGGACACCGTCCACCTCGCGGTGCGCGACGGCTCATCGGTGCTCTACCTCGACAAGCTGCCTGGTTCCCGCGGTGCGGAGATGCGCTCCCGGATCGGGCACCGGATGCCGCTCACCCGCACCGGCGTCGGCATGGCCCTGCTGTTGGACTCGCCGCAGGAGTGGGAGCAGCTCTATCAGGCCGAGACCGCGGTGGAGCCCGACCTCGCCCCCGACGACGACCTCGAGGCGTTCACCGCCCGGATGCGCGAGTACGTGAAGTCGCAGGTGGCGATGGACGTCGAGGACAACGAGCCGGGCATCCGCTGCGTGGCCGCCCCGATCCGCGACGCCGCCGGAGCCCTGGTGGGCGCGATCAGCGTGTCGGCCACCCGCCCGTACATGCCCGCGGCCCGGATGCGCGGCCTGGTCAAAGTGGTCAGCCGCAGCGCCCAGCGGATCTCCGCAGCCCTGGGTCACCGAACTCTCTGAGCGCGAGGCGAGGTGGACGTCGCTCGGCCTCACGTCGGTGCCGGACATGCAGTGAAAAAAGTGATATCACTGTGCTATGTTCACGGCACGGGTTCAGCAAGGGAGGGGCCGAGATGTTGCATGCTGATCAGGAGCGGATCGCCGCGGAGGTGCCGGTCGCGATGCCCGAGCTGGGCGTGCGGGAGCGTCCGGCGACGAGGGGCCCGGGGCTGCTCATGCTCGCGCTGGTCCTGGCACTGGTAGTTGTCGGCGCGGTGACGGTGATCGCGGGCGTGGCGGCTGGGTCCGGTCTCTCGGTGCTGGCCGGTGTCGTGGTGGTCGTCGCTGGTTTCGTGTTGGCTTTCGGGTTGGTGGCGGTGTCGCCGGGGGAGGCCCGGGTGCTGCAGTTCCTCGGGCGCTACACCGGCACGCTGCGGCCGGCCGGGCTGCACTGGGTGAACCCGCTGGCGACCAAGCGCAAGATCTCCACCCGGATCCGCAATCATGAGACCGCGGTGATGAAGGTCAACGACGCTGACGGCAATCCGATCGAGATCGCCGCGGTCGTGGTGTGGCAGGTCGCCGACACCGCGCAGGCGTGCTTCGAGGTGGACAGCTTCATCACGTTCGTGGAGACCCAGACCGAGACCGCGGTGCGCCACATCGCGACCAGCTATCCGTACGACAGCCATGGGGAAGAGGGGCTGTCGCTGCGGGAGAACGCCGACGAGATCACGGGCAAGCTCTCCGCCGAGATCGCCGCGCGTGTGCAGGCGGCCGGGGTCACCGTGGTCGAGTCCCGGCTGACGCATCTGGCCTACGCGCCCGAGATCGCGCAGGCGATGTTGCAGCGACAGCAGGCCAATGCGGTGGTGGCCGCTCGGCAGCGCATCGTCGAGGGCGCGGTCGGCATGGTCGATCTGGCCCTGCAACGGCTAGACGAGCACGACGTGGTGGAACTGGACGAGGAGCGCAAGGCGGCCATGATCAGCAACCTGCTGGTCGTGCTCTGCGGTGACCGTGCGACCCAGCCGGTGGTCAACGCGGGTTCGCTGTATCACTGACTCCGATGGCGTCGCGCAAAAGCTTCCTGCTCCGCCTGGACCCGGCGATCCACGACGCTGTGACCAGGTGGGCGAATGACGAGCTGCGCAGTACCAACGCGCAGGTCGAGTTCCTCCTGCGCAAGGCGCTGGCCGAGGCGGGCCGGCTGCCCAGCGCGGCGGGAAAGCCTCCTCGTCGTGGCCGCCCCCGCAAGGACCAGGCGGAGGGGGAGACTCCGTAGCCGCTCGGGTGGACCTTCTGTAGTTGCCGACCATGTGTGAGGACGCCGCGCTGACGAGGCCCGGCCTGTCACGTCAACGTCAGTAGCACGCCTGGTCAGCGTGGTGCCCTCGGTCGAATGTAGTCGGGCTCGCTCATCCCGGCCTCTGGTGTGTCGTGACGGGCCGCCGCCCGTTTCGCCGAGTGGCGGCCGGTCGTCTGCCGGCAGGGCGACGTGCTCGGCCCGTCCTTTTGCCTGCGCGCTGGGAAGGCAGACGACCAGCGCGGGCAGGACTTGTCGAGGCGACTTCTCGTCGGAAGAACCCGGCTCCCGTTCAGAGAGCAACCACATGCCCGGTGCGCGGGGCGGCGCGCCCGGACTGGACTTCGCTCCAGACCTTCTTGAGGGCCTCCGGGCCGTGGCCGTGGACGACGTCAACCCACTGCTCGACCACGGGTGCGAAGCGTTGCCAGGCGTCGGCGAAGCGGCGGTCCAGTCCGGCGCGTCCCCAGTCATCGATCCGCTTGCGCATCTGGTCGGGTGCGAAGAACATGCCCGGTCCGGTCTCGGCCAGCGTCCCGGCGGGGCCGGGCTGCTGGTTGGTGATGCCGACGACCACGGAGTGCGCCAGGGCATCGCCGAGGTGAGCGCGCAGCGCGTCGGTGAGCGCCTCGTCGCCGGCGAAGTCGGCGTACAGGGTGGGAGTGGTGGGGGAGAGCCGGGTGAGGTCCTCGTATGCCAGCACGTGGTCGTAGCAGCCCAGGCTCTCGGTGAATGCGAGGTTGCGCCGGGACGTCAGGCCCACCACCTCGCACCCCTGCCCCTGGAGCAGGAAGGCGGCTCCGTAGGCGGTCTTGCTCGACGCCGACGACAAGACGGTGGTGCGAGCGCCCAGCCAGGCGTTGTCGACGAGCCAGTCGGCCAGCATGAAAGAGGTCCAGAACAGCGGCCGGTAGAGGATTTGCAGGTCCTCGCGGTCTGCCTCGTAGGCGAGGTCGCCCGTGATGAGGGCATAGGCGTTGTAGGGAGAGGGCAGCGTCTTCCGGTGCGGGCTCGCATCCCGGAAGCCGCGCTCGTCCACCCGCCCGGGGCGCACCACCAGGTGGCTGCCTGACGGCAGGTAGCCGTAGAGACGGCTGCCCGGTTCGACGCCGTCGACCCGCGAGGCGGCGACCTCGGCGAAGCCCCACACGGGGACGATGCCCCAGCCTGCCGTGGTCGGGAAGAACTCCCAGTAGCGGAAGGAATCACCGAGCGCGGCATAGGTGACGTTGTTGGCGGTGACGCCGACCCGGTCGACCCGCAGCAGCGCCTCGCCGTCTTGGATCTCCGGGATCGGTGCGTCGAGCAGTTGGGCGGTCGAGACGTCGTCGCGGTCGACGATCAGGTTCCAGGCTCCTGCGGTGCCATTGGCGTCCATGGCCGGAACGTACTTGAATCCGGATTCGGATTCAATGGAAGGGTAGGATGGCGCGCATGTCCTCCTCCGCCCGCCAGCCCGCCGAGCCCGAAGCGCCCAGGCGCACCCGGCGCGGGATCCGCACCAGGGACGCCCTGGTTGCCGCTGCACGCAAGGTCGTCGAAAAGGACGGCTACCTGGACGCTCGAATCGTCGACATCGCGGCCGAGGCGGGGGTCGCCACCGGCAGCTTCTACACGCATTTCGCCTCGAAGGAGGAGGTCTTCGCCGCGGTCCTGACCGAGTTGCAGGACGAGATGTTGCACGCGGGAGTCGGCGGCAGCAGCAGGGAGCTGCGCCGCGGGGTGGAGGAAGCCAACCGCGCCTACCTCGAGTCTTACCGCCGCAACGCGGCGCTGATGGCCGCCATGGAGCAGGCCGCCGCCGTGGATCGACGGTTCCTGCGTCTGCGGCAACAGCGGTCGCAGGCGTTCATCGAGCGAAGCGCCGCTGCGATCAGTCGGCTCCAGGAGGCCGGCCTCGCCGATCCGGTACTCGATCCGGAGGTCACCGCACGGGCACTCAACGCCATGGTGAGCCGGATGGCGTACGCGACCTTCGCCACTGAGCAGCCCGTACCCTTCGAGACGCTGGTGGCCACCCTCGCCCGGCTCTGGATGAACGCGCTGCGCATGCCCGAGCAGTGAGCCTCAGGTGGCGCGCGCCGGCAGGACCTCCCACCGGCTTGCGGTCCTCAACAGACCGACCTTGGCGACGCTGGCATCGTGCCGGGGCGCGCATCGTGACCGTTATTGCGGCCGGGCCACATGAGTAGAGCGACCGTTGGGAGGCCACAGCTAGTAGCTCAGCCCGCTGCCCGCCCCGCTGGTCGCGGAGCGGGCAGCAAGGGGCCACAACAGTGTCCACAGTGGCCTAAGGTTGCATGACATCACGATCCCGCGCGGGCCGATCGAGCTCGCGGCCGACCTCCACCTGCCCGACCACAGCGATGAAGCCGCGCCGCTGCGCGCCGTGGTGCTCTCCACGCCCGGCAGCAGCGTGAAGGAGCAGATCGGCGCGAATTACGCATCCCGCCTCGCCGCGCGGGGCATCGCGACGCTGGTGTTCGACCCCGCCCATCAGGGCCAGAGCGGCGGTGAGCCCCGCGACCTCGAAGACCCGTACCGCCGGGGCGAAGACATCTCCTACGCGATCGACGCGCTCAGCACACTCCCCGACATCGACCCGGAGCGCATCGGCGTTCTCGGCATCTGCGCCGGCGGAGGCTATGCGGTGCACACCGCCCGCACGGACCACCGCATCAGGGCGGTCGGCACGGTCGTCCCGGGCAACATGGGCACGTCGTTCCGCGGCTTCCAGGCCGACGGCCCGGCGGCCGCGCTCGACGGGATGGCCGACGCGCGCATCGAGGAAACCCGCACCGGTGAGGTGACCCGCGTGAACTGGCTGCCCGACACCTTGGAAGACGCCGCCGCGGCCGGGCTGACCGATATCGACACGACCCAGGCGAACCGCCGCCTTTCGCGTGGCGACTCGCTGTTGCTCGGCTACGACGCGTACCACCTGGTCGATCAGCTCATGACCCAGCCGCTGCAGGTCATCCTCGCCGGACGCATCGGCAACACCGGCTCCTACGAGTCCGGCATGCAGCTCTGGAAACTGGCGCCCAACCCGGTCGATCTCATGGTGATCGAGGGCGCCGGTCACTACGAGATGTATGACGAGCCCGAGTACGTCGACGCCGCTGTCGATCGGCTCGTCAACTTCTACTCGGACCGCCTGTAAGTCGGAGAGGCCGTCCAGACTGGTACTCCCGAAGCAGATCGTGATCTTGCGTCGTGGCGGTCCCGGACACAAGGCGGCAGCGACGCCAGATCGGATGGTCGCCGTAGCGGCGAGCACCGTGCTGTGGGGAAGCCGGCTCAGCGTTCAACGGAAGCGGCGGGATTGTCCAGCAAAGACGACAATCCCGCGGCGTGATCTCAACGTTGATCCCGTCGGCCACATGGTCGGCCCTGAGGTCGAGGCGTGATCGGGCGTCGACGGGTTCTCCCACTTCGACCACGTCGGAGTCGATGGCGGACTTCCCGCACGGCCGACGCGTCGACGTACGCCAGGACCAGCCGGTAGGACCAGCCGGGACGCGCATCGAAGTGCTCGAACTGGCCGGTCATCGGTCGGACGGTAGCCACACGGCAAGCGCGTCGGAGTCAGCCAGCGTGGCGAATACCTGGTCCGGTGAGGCGCTGGTGACCCGGACGGCGGCGTCAGTCCGACTCATCGCTGGCGCGCCTGTAGCGCTCGTAGATCACGCGCGAGCCGAACGTCCTGGTCTCGACCAGGTCTAGCCGAACGTGTTCGGTGACCGGCGGCAGGAAGGGCGTGCCGCCACCGACGACGACCGGATTGCGGAACATGCGCAGCTCGTCGACGAGGCCGAGCTCGATCGCTGCCGCGGCCAGGCCGGCGCCGCCGATCGCGACGTCCTTGTCGGTCGCGCCGAGCGCGGCAGCGGCCTCCTCTCCCACCGACGCCTCGGCGAGCCGGGCGTTGCCCTCAACGCTGTCGAGCGTGCGGGTGAAGACGACCTTCGGGATAGCGCACCAGAGATCGGCGAACGCGGCCCCGAGCTCGTTGTCGCGCATCGACGGGTCGGTTTCCCACGGCAGCATGGTCTCGTAAAGCCTGCGGCCGCACAGAAAGCCGCCGAGCTCGCGTGTCTGCGCGATGTGGAAACGAAACTGCTCCTCGGTAGGGACTGACCATCCGAACGCGCCCTCGCGGTCGGCGATGAAGCCGTCCACCGACACGCTCATCGAGTAGATCAGCATGGCTTCACGCTCATCGCACCGGAGCGACGAACGATGATCGCGATGAAGTTCACCATTGAGCTTGACATCGGGATCTCCTTCCTTCTGCAGTCGTCAATCCGCGAGGAAACGCTGGACCAACGGCACGACTGCCGCCGGGTCGACGACGTGTTGCTGGCCTCCGACGACCTGCCGCTCGCCGTGCGGCAGGCTCTCCACGATCGCGTCGGCTGCCCGGCCGAAGAAGTCTGGCCGCAGGTCATCCATGCCGGACTCGGTCGGGCTTGCTCCGCCTGTCAGCACCAGGGTTGGCTGGTCGACCTTCGCCAGGCGAGCGGTGGGCGGATGGTTGTCACCCATGCAGGCGGCGTCGTAGGCCAGGGTGGGCGCGAGCGTCACCAGGCCTGGCCACATGGGCGACTGCTTCGCCCTTTCGATTGCCTCTTCGGGTGCACCCCAGGTCCGCATGGCGTGCGCGAAGGCCTCCGCGCGGTTGTCCTCGTCGAGAAGCGCCTGCAAGGTGTCCTTGTACTGCTGGTGCCGTTGCGGGGCGTCATCGGAGATGTCGTAAGGGACCTCGTACACCACGAGCTTGTTGATCGGCAATCCGGCGGCCGCGGCTTCAAGCGCGAGCGCACCACCCGACGAGGCGCCGTAGACGTGCGCAGCCCCGCCTGCCTCGGCGATCACCGCCTCAAGATCCCCGATCTCACGCTCCAGCGCATAGGGTGCCGTGTCCCCACTCTTTCCCCGGCCGCGCCGGGCGTAGTTGTACACGGTGAAATGTTCCGAGAGAGCGGCGGCGACGGGAGCGAGTTCCGCACCATCATCGGCAGCGCCACCCACCATGATGACAGCCGGACCGCTACCCGCCCGACCATAGGAGAGCGACGTACCGTCCTTCGAGGTTACCGTACCCATCTACGTCGTCCTCAAATAGTTTCGAACAGATGCGGTACGGACTTTACCGTGAAACCGGCAAAGTCCGGACTTCTCCAATCATGTGTTCCTGAGATGGCGGTTCGCGAACCAGCTACATGGGTCGCCAGAACTGCCGGCCCACTCCCGGTACGGATCGTCGTTTCCGAAAAAGATCACGTTCAGTCCGTGTTGGCCCCAGCGCTGCCACCGTAGAGGATGATCGACTCGTTGTCGCCGCCGATGTCCGTGGCGTGGCGTGGTGGGCGGTCCACAACAGCGCGGCGTAGGCGTCGTCGTGGGCGGCGGGGAAGGGGTGTTCGGGCGCGAGGCGGTACTCGACCGAGACGGGGACCGCTCCGAGGTCTGCGGCGAGGTCGAGGACGTCCGGCAGACCGAACCGGCTGTTGCCCTGATCAGCCCGCCGCCATGGGTCGTGAAGAGCACCGGACACCCGCTCGGGTGACCAGTCGGAACCGCGAGCGGTGGATGACGGTGGTAGCCAGCGTCGGCGCCGGCGTCAACGCGGGGGTGTTTTTCGCGTTCTCCGCCTTCATCATGCCCGGCTTGCATGAACTACCGGCCGGTGTGGCGATCCCTGCGATGCAGGCGTTCAATCGCACTGCGGTCACCGCACCGTTCATGTTGGTGCTGCTCGGTACCGCCGTGCTGTGCGTCGTGGTGATCATCCGAGCGTTCATGACGTGGAGCACGGCTTCGGGCCGGTGGATGCTCGGGGGCGCCGTGGTCTACCTGCTCGCGGCGATCGTGATCACCGTGGTGTGCAGCGTTCCGATCAACGACGCTATCGATGCGCTCACCCCGTTCAGCAGCGAGGCGGTCGCGAGCTGGGCTGACCTTTCCACCCGGTGGCTCTGGTGGAACCACCTGCGAGCGCTCGGCACGACCGGCGCTGCCGCTGCGCTCGCGATCGCATTGCGCCCGTCCAGACGGTAGTCCGGTGCCGTGCCTCCCGAGCGCTGGCGACGTCGCGATCAATGCCAGAGAGAGCGCGGATTCTCATCATCGACCCGACCGGGAGGACGCCAAGATTGCTCGTGGTGGCTGAGGCATTTCCTGGTCGAGCGCATCCTGCACCTGAAGCCTGTACCTGACCGGTACCCGGAGCCGAGCACCCACATAGAGCGGGTGCGATAACCCGTCCGGACGGTTCCGGCTGGACATGGACAAAGGCCTGGATCTAGATGTGAAGGCGGTATAGCCGGACTGGAGAACGCTCGCCCAGTGGCGTGAGCGCGCATCAGTCCAAGATCAGATGATCGGATCGGATCGCAATGGTCGGGCGCGGCCGGGGTGTCTTCGGCCAGGGTTGATGTCGAAGGGAGGCTTCATGATCTCGGCACTGAACCGGCTTGTCGATCTTGTTGAGGAACACCTCGCCGAGGAGTTCGATGTCGACGCGGCCGCCAGGACACTCGGCACGACCGAATACCACCTGCGCCGGATGTTCTCGTCGTTGGCCGGGATGCCGCTGTCGGAATACGTGCGCCGACGCCGCATGACCGTCGCCGCCGCCGACCTCTTCCGGGACCAGGACGATCTGCTGACGATCGCCGTTCGGCACGGATACGGCTCGACGGAGGCGTTCGGGCGGGCGTTCCGGGCAGTCCACGGCGCCCGCCCCAGCGACGTCCGCCGCGACGGAGGCCCCCTTCGCACACAACCGCAGCTCAGGTTCCGCCTGACAGTCGAAGGGAGTATCCCCATGGACACCCGCATCGTCGAGCGCCCCGCCTTCCGGCTCGTCGGACACGCAGCTCGGGTTCCGCTCATCCACCGGGGCATCAACCCGCACATTCAGCGGCACATCGCCTCGCTGGCGCAGGAGGAACATGCGCGGCTGAAGGCCCTCGGAGACACCGAGCCGGGGGGCCTGCTGCAAGTCTGCGATGACCTCGACCCCGACGGCACCGAGGGCAGCGAACTGACCTACCTGCACGGGGTCGCTGTCTCCCAGGGCACCCCGGCTCCCGGTGACCTCGACGCGATCGAGGCGCCGGCCGGTAGGTGGGCGGTCTTTCACACCGCCGGACCCCATCCGCAGACCCTGCAGGAGGCCTGGGCCGCGACCGCGACCGAGTGGTTTCCATCCAACCCGTGGCGTCTGCGGCCGGGCCCCTCGATCGTTGCGGTCCTCGAGCGCGCGGATGACTTCAGCACCGCGACCTGCGAGCTGTGGCTGCCCATCGAACCGGCGTGACAGCCGCTGGCCCAGCGCATTGAGCGGGCGCGCAAGATCGGCGAGCTGCTGGACTCGGCGCGGTCACCGGACCTCGCGGCGTTGCTGGCCGGGAACCCGCAGCCGGCCCAGGCCCGCACACTGGCGCCACGATGCGGGCCGCCGGCCGCGCCCACGCGCTGATCGCGTTCAGCCGTGGCAGCACGAGCCGCGTGGACCTCGCTCGACGGGCGGTGACCGGCACGACCTGGGAGCGGGTTCTCAGACGCCCGGGCTCCACAGATCGCCGGTCAGCGTTGTACAGATCTACCTGGCTTGCCAAACGCTTTGGCGGGCCGCGTTCCCACCTCTCGTCAGGGTCGGTGCTGGTCCTGTACGTGGTGTGCACTGGCATCGGCTGGAACCCGCTGCCGACCCGCTCGGCACCTCGGTGCGAAGCGTTGGCGACGGCGTGCTCGACCCGCGGTGCCCCAGGTCGACCCGGTCGGCCGGTGGGTCGTGTACATGGGGGAGGGATCGACTTGGACGAGAAGTGAGGTGCCGGTGACCGAGGTGAGCATCTGTGAGAAGGCCCGTCCGCACGTCTACGCGGAGCTGGTCGCCCCGGACGACGTCGACGACGAGCTGGTGTTCGCCACGATGGCCGTGGACGCGCTCTTTTCCCTGGGTGACGGTCTCTTCGAGCCGCTCGCGGTGAACGTCGAGGTCGCCTGCTGCGACACCGAGTTCGGCTATCCACTCATTCAGCCACGGCCGGTTGCACGCTTTCACCAGCTCCGCCTCGCCGCGTCCCCGGAAACGGTCATGATCCCCGAGATCTGGAGCGAGCTCCTGGTGAGGCTGACCGAACGACTCGATCGTGCCGCCCTCCTGCACTGGCTCGGCACCCTCCTCGCCGAGCAGCAATGCTCGCAGTCGGACACCAGGACCAGCTGGACCGAGCTGATCGTCGAAGCGGTCCGTGCCCGTCTGCCCGAAGCGACGAGCCACGGTGTCGAAAGCGGTAGCAACGAGCTGCCGGTATCGGAGGGAGCCGGGGTGATCCGCTATCCCGTCGAGCGAATCGGGGACGCCCTGTGGGTGGCCGGCCCGCTCGCGGCGAGCTCCGGCACGGCTGCGTTCGGGCTGAGGGTCACCAACGAAGCCGGGTGCCTGTCTCTCGACTGGTCGCTGAACTGGTCGCCGTGGATCGACCAGGACGGTGCGGGCCGCCCCGACATCGAAGCCGCCATCCGCCGACTCTCGGCCATGGGGTGGGATGTGACGCCGGATCCGGGCGGTTACGGGACATCGGCGCGCTACCGCTGAGCCCACGCATCAGATCCGTTCTGGGCACGACGAACGCCCCGACCAGCACGGTCGGGGCGTTCGCTTCGCCGGGACTGTGACCGGATCAGCAGCGCGGGCGTGAGACCTCGGCTCGGCCGTGCCGCCCAGCCTTCTCGCGGCAGCCGGCGCCACCACGGCGTCGTGGTGGCGCTGCTGCTCGACGCCACCCGCGGCGACCACACGCAGCGACAGCCTCACCCCGGTGATCGCCGCAGTCATGTTGGCGATCACTGGCCTGATCAGGCTGCCTCTCTTCGTTGCCGAGCAGCACCGGGTCCACGTCGCCGCTCCAATCCAGCACGCCGAGAGGTTTTTCGATGATCAACGCTCCGCCAGCGCCCTGGTGGGCAGGAGTGACCATCCCGGCGACCGCCGATGCGGGTACCTCGCCGATGACGCCGACCCGATGTCCGGGATCGCGGGCTCAGCCTCGCGGTTGCCTACGCGTTCGCGGCGGCGGCGCGGATTCGATCGATCACCACCTTCGTCGCGGGTACCGCGTCACCGCCGTGCTCGGCCAACGCCTTGATGCGTTTCCGCTGCTTCCACAACTCGCCGATCGACGCGTGCTTGCGCAGCAACTCGCCCGCGCCGGCGAGACCGATCAGCGCGGCGTCCTCCCGATCGACCT
The DNA here is from genome assembly GCF_018141105.1 of Saccharopolyspora erythraea. Lineage (NCBI taxonomy): Bacteria > Bacillati > Actinomycetota > Actinomycetes > Pseudonocardiales > Pseudonocardiaceae > Saccharopolyspora > Saccharopolyspora erythraea. The sequence goes on from NZ_CP054839.1 coordinate 3,329,103, forward strand.
CGTGCACCGGTGTGGAACCGAACAGCACATCCACGACATGGCGTTGCAGCTGTTGGACCGCGGCGGGATCGGTCGGCGTGATCCGGTCCGTTTGGAAAACGCCGAGCGTGCGGCGGCTTTCAACCTCGATGACACCGCGTGCGGCCAGGTCATCACGCACCAGGCCGAACGTGTCCCGCGCGTTTCGCCGCACCCAATTCTTCCAACTGGCGGGACGGGAACTGCTGATCTCGTCGAATGCCCCGGCAAGGACCGGATCCACCGGCCGCGACGTGGCGACCGCCTTGGCCTTTCCGTCGGAATCGATCAGCAGACCGCCCGCCGAGAGCTCGGTCAGCACTGCCCCGCGCAGCACGATTCCGAGGAAGCGCCGATGGGTCAAGCGCTGCTTGTCGAGGTGGTAGGCCAGTAGTAGGGTCTTCGCGGCCAGGGGCAGTTCGGAATGCATGAGCTGTCTCCTCGTTCGCTGGATCCTGAATCGCTTCCGTGTTGCGGCGCGCCTCAGCTTTCGCGATGCCACCCGAGACACCTTCGCCGCAAGGGAAGTACGCGCGCCTGGTCCGGGGCCATGAGGCCTGGACATCCGGCGCGGCGGGGTGTGCGAGTGGTCATCGCGGAAGATCTTGGCCGCCGACGCCGTGATCCCGCGTCCGGCCGACGGCCACGGACGAGCAGACCTCGGCATGGGTCGACATCGACTTTGGTCTATGTCCCGATCAACCCGCGTGCACCTAGGCTCGCCGCGTGCAACCCGTGACTCCGCGCCAGAACCAACGGCGCATGGTGACCGCCGTCGTCATCGTGGCGACCCTGCTGGTGGCATCGGTGGTCTTCAGCGAGGTCAACAGCAAGACCGGTCCAGACGAACTGGTGCTCGACGTCGTCGTCGGTGCACTCGGCTGCGCCCTGCTGATCGGCCTGTTCCGATGGCCGATACCGATCGCGATCACGCTGGCCGCGCTGGCCGCGCTGTCTCCGACCGCCACCCCGCTGTCGACAGCGGCGACCTTGCAGACCGCAAGGGGTCAACGTGCCAACGTCGCGGGGTGGGTGGCACTGGCCGGAGTCGTCGGGCACGCGATCTACGGCCTGTGGCGGCCGATGCCCGGCCTGTCCTACGCCTGGTGGCTGGTGCTGGACGTGGTCGTGCACGCCGGGCTGTTCGCCTGGGGCGCGTTGGGCAGGGCACGCCGGGCCCTGATCGGCTCCCTGCAGGAACGCGCCAGGCGCGCCGAGGCCGAGCAGGGACGACGCGTCGCGGAAGCGCGAGCAGCCGAACGCACCGCACTCGCGAGGGAGATGCATGATGTGCTCGCCCACCGGCTCTCCCTGGTGGCCACCTACGCGGGGGCGCTCGAATACCGCCAGGACGCCGAACCCGCACGGCTCGCGCACGCCGCGGGGATCGTTCGCGACGGCGTCCACCAGGCGCTCGACGAACTGCGGGACGTGATCAGCGTGCTGCGGGACGACGCGGAGTCGGCCGACCCGCCGCAACTCGACCTCGCGGACCTGACCGCACTCGTCGAGGAGAACCGCGCTGCCGGCACTCCGGTCCACTTCGAGAACCAGCCCGACGAACTGGCATCGCTGCCCGCGTCGACCGGCCGCACCGGATACCGGATCGTGCAGGAAGGCCTGACCAACGCCCGCAAGCACGCGGCCCGCCAGCCGGTTTCGCTCATCGTGAGCGGCGGGCCCGGGACGGGCTTGCGCATCGAGATCCGCAACCCCGTCCCGGACACTCCCGCGACCGTTCCCGGCTCCGGTACCGGGCTCATCGGCCTCACCGAGCGGGTCCGCCTCACCGGTGGTCGGCTCGACCACGAATTGACGGGTTCCGGCGAATTCCAGCTCCGCGCCTCGCTACCGTGGCCGGTGTGAACACCGAGGTTCGAGTCCTGATCGTCGACGACGACGCCCTCGTGCGCGCCGGGCTGACCATGATGCTCGACGGCGCCGGCGGCATCGCGGTGGTCGGCGAGGCCGCCGACGGAGATGCCGCGATCGGCATGGCCGACGCGCGCGGGCCCGACATCGTCCTGATGGATATCCGGATGCCGAAGGTCAACGGCATCACCGCCACCCGGCGACTGCGCGCCCGGCGGGATCCGCCCGAGGTCGTCGTGCTGACGACCTTCGACACCGACGAGAACATCCTGCATGCGCTGCGGGCAGGTGCGGGTGGATTCCTGCTCAAGGACACCCCGCCCGCGCAGATCGTGAACGCGATCCGAAAGGTCGCGGCGGGTGACCCGATCCTGTCACCGCGCATCACCCGCAAGCTGATGGACAAGATGGCCACCCACGCCGACGACTACGAACGAGCCCGCACGAGTTTCGCCAGGCTCTCCGATCGGGAGCACGAGGTCGCGCTCGCCATCGCGCGCGGAAACACGAACGCCGACATCGCGGCGGAACTCTTCATGAGCGTGGCCACGGTGAAGGCGCACGTTTCCCGCGTTCTGACCAAGCTCGAACTCAGCAATCGCACCCAGATCGCACTCCTGGCCCACGACGCCGGCCAGGCCTGACCGAGGTTCACCTCAGCGAGCGCGGTCGGAGTCACGCGGCGCCGGAGCCTCGCGTCCCGTAACCGCGCGTTGGGCGCCACTCAGCCACTCCCAGCAATCGCACAGGAGCCCGGAGCCGCTGGGATCAGGCGCGCAGAGCCGCGGTAGCTCGGCTGAGCGGATGAACTTGACGACGTTCCGGGTACATCGACCGCGCCCGCTCCCGATGCTGTTGATCATGAGTGCGTCTGTGAGCGAGTTACCGCTGTTCGCCTGAGCTTGCAGACCAGCAGGGAAACCGAAAACGGTGCGGCTGGCGCGGTGGCCGCCCACGAGCGTTCGACTGGATCGACTACCGCGGCCGCAATGTCTTCCCGGTTGTCACACCTGTGGCCACATGGCGACGGCCGGGGTAGTGGGCCGACCTCCCACTGCCGCCGGGCCCGCCGCGCTCAGGCGGGGGCGCTGACGGCGATAACTCCGCCCTGCGGGTCGGTGATGACCGCGTTGCGGAAGCCAGGTGTGTCGAATGGTGCCATCAGGACCTTCCCGCCCAGCGAGGTGGCATGCTCGGCGATCGCGTCGGCGTCGCGGACGGCGAAGTTGACGCTCCAGTGCGGCGGAACTGCGACGCCGTCGGTAGCGGTCAGGACGGCGACGACTCGGCCTGCGAGTCGCCACTTGGAAAACGGTGCGCCCGGAACCGGCTCGGGCTCCCAGCCGAACGCGGCGCCGTAGAAGCCCTGCGCTTGCTCGGGGTCGGTGCTGTGCAACGAGCTCATCGCCCAGGTGCCGGGTTCACCGACCAGCTCTGCGCCGGTGCGCTCGCCGGCCTGCCACAGGCAGAACGGGACGCCGGTGGAATCCGTGAGCACCGCGAGGCGCCCGTCGGAGCCGGCGTCCGTCGGCCGGACGAGGGGCGTGCCTCCGGCTGCTTCGGCCCGGACGATCGCCAACGCGATGTCGTCGACGCCGACGTGCGTCATCCACGTTGCCGGGGATGCGGGAGGCGCCTGACCGATCCCGGCCACGCGGTGCTCGCCCAGGCGTGCCGTGAAGTACTCGCCTTCGCCGAGCCCAGCTGGCATTGGCGTGGCGTCGTCGAAGCTCCAGCCGAACAACGGGCCGTAGAAGTGCAGCGCTGCGCGCGGGTCGGGCTGCAGCGTGTCGACCCAGCACGGCGCTCCAGCCAGGTAGTGGTTGTTCTTGGTCATCGGGTGTCCTTCGGTTCGATGGTCAGAACGTTGCGGACGGCTCGAAATCTGCGTGCCGGCTGCCCGCTTGCGTCCTTTAGGAAGAGCAGGCTGCGGGCAGGGGATGGGCTTGGTCAGGGAAGTTGTGGGTGAGTGTGTAGCAGAGGGTGGTGTTGGCGTGTTTGGTGTCGGTGGTCCACACGCTGACGGTGCCGCTTCCGGCGGCCAGGCTTGTTCCGGAGGGGTTCCATGCCAGTGCCGCGATCGAGTTGGGACTCGTGGACGCTGGTGCGGTGAGGGTGGCCCACTCGGTCTGGTCTGGGACGTTCCAGATGGTGATCGAGTTGTCCGGGTTGCTGACGGCGAGGCGTTGTGCGTCGGGGCTGAAGGCGAGGGCGGGCTGCTCTCGGCCGGGCAGTTGGCCGATGGTGGTGTTGGTCGTGGTGTCCCACAAGGAGATGCCGGTCGGTGTGGGCAAGGTGAGGAGACGGCCGTCCGGGGAGAATGCGGGCGCGGGCAGCCCGGTGGAACTGTCGTCTCTGGGTAACCGCACCATCGTCGTCTCCGCTTCCCCGAGACTCCACAATAAACGGTTTCTCGTGTCGGTGGTGGTTACCAGATGGTGTCCGTCAGCACTGAACGCGGCGGAGTTGGTGAACTTGCTGCCGGGGTGGCTGATCGTCCTGACCATACGAGGCTGGTCGCCGTTGAGGTCCCATATGTGGACGTCCGGACAGTCTCCCGCATCGGTGGCCATGAGCGTGGCGCCGCCGTTGACCGCGAGGTACCGGTCGTTTGTGGGGAGGTCAGTGAGTGGTGCGTGGGTCGTCGCATCGGCCACGACGATCCTGGCGATTTCCTGCTCTTCCCAGGATGTTTTGGTGGCGATGACGCGGCGCCCGTCTCCGCTGAATCCCGCGAACTCCAGAGCGGGGAAGCTTGGGAGCAGTGGTGTGGTTCTGCTGCGGCGGAGGTGGTCCTGTGGCCAGCTGGTGATGTGTCGGAAGCTCGTGGTGGATCCGAGGAGCTGTCGTCCGTCGTGGGTGAAAACCAGATCGGAGACAGCGGGGTTCGCAGCGGCGGGCAGCCGATTGGTGTCCCAGAGCAGGATGGAGTCGTCGATGGTGGTCGTGGCAATGGTGCCGGTGCTGCTGATCGTGACCGTGTAGAACGGCCGCGACATGTCGGCAGGGATCTGCTGGATTTCCCCAAGCATGTCCCTAGTGCGGCGGGCGATGCTGCCATCTTGGTGTGCGAGGTAAAGCGACTGGTCAACCGGGGAGAACGCGAGATCAATGATCACGTCTGTGGGGGCTTCGTCCGGGCTTCGAGTGCGTGTGGTCATGTCCCACACGAGAGGTCGGAACTTGTCGGCGCCCAGGCCGGCGAGCGTCTTCCCGTCGGGGCTGAGCATCACTTTCGTGGCGAGTTCGGCTTGCAGCAGGAGGACACCGACGGCGTCTTCGGTGACACGGTGCTCACGTCGAATCCGGATGTCGTCGTTGACTTGGTCTGCTTCACCTTCGAGTCGGCTACCGCGTTGGTGGAAGCCCTCCGCGGGCAGGTCGGGCAACTGCTGCACTGCGGCTCGATCTGGCGGTAAGGGCCGAGCCGCAAGCTGCCGATCGCCGAGGGCGCCGAGTCGGCCGCGCCCCCGTTCGACGAGTACGGCATCCAGAAGGAACGCATCGCACGGATGCTGAAGGAGGAGACCGCCTCCGGTGGGCTGGTCACCACCTCTCTGCACCCCGGTCACATCGTCGGACCGGGCTGGTTTCCGATCGGCCCGCTCGGGAACTTCGCCCCCGCCGTCTGGCGCACCCTCTCAGCAGGCCGGCCGCTGCAGGTCCCCGGAAGCGGCAGCGAGATGATGCACCACGTGCACGCGGACGACGTCGCCCAAGCCTTCGAGTTGGCCATCGGGCGTCGTGGCGCGGCCGCGGGAGAGGATTTCAACATCCTCGCGCCGAGCGCGCTCAGCGTCCGTGGGTACGCGGACATCGCCGCGGCGTGGTTCGGTCAGACCGGCACGGTGGAATCGGTGACGTGGGGTCGGTTCCGCGAGATCACGACGCCGGAGTACGTCGAGGCGAGCTGGGGGGCATCTGCACCGCAGCCAGTGTTTCACGGTCGAGAAGGCCAAGTCGCTCCTGGGGTACGCGCCGCGGTATGAGCCTGAACAGGCCGTACTCGAGTCTCTTCGCCGGCTCTTCGATCGCGGTCAGTTTGACGTTGCGCGTCCGCTGGCGGCCTGATCGCTCAACGGTTCGCGACCTGTGGGCGCGGGACAGAGAGGGGCCGGGGGTCCGCACTGTTCCGTTCCCGTCCCGGCGAACCTCGTCGCTCCGCATCACCGTGCACGACGAGCGCGGGGCCATCGCTCGCGAGGAAGGCGGCCCGCGGGTCGAGCTCGGCGAACTCCTCGAAGAGCCGGGTGCCCAGCTCGAATCGTCCCTCGATGTCGAGGAAGCCCTGCTGCCGCAGGGATGTCCGATCGCCGTGGAGCTTTCGTCCGCGTGGAAGCTCCGGTTCGAGGAACGTGCGGCGCAGATCGAGCACCGGCTGCCACAGCACCAGCGATCGAATGGGCAACTCGCCCAGCGACAGCGTGGTGCTCACCGCTCCGAAGCTCGACGCCACGACCGGCACCGGGCGCCCCACCGACTCCACGGCCGTGTGCAAGTCCAAGCGCTCTCCTGCGATCGTCATGTCGCAGGGCTTGCCCTCGCTGCGGCCGTGCCCGCGGAAGGAGAATCGCAGCACCGAGAACCCCGCAGCCGCAAGTCGGTCGGCCAGATCCGGGAACAGTCCTTGCTCGGCGAGATCAGCGGTGATGCCGTGCGCCAGCATCACCGCATGCGCCCCGCCTTGATGCCATGCGGACACCGTCGGACGTGGTGATCACAGGTGCCTCTCGATCAGGCCGGCCGTCGTGACCACCCATGTGCCAGGGCTAGAGGGAGCGTCCTGGTGGTGGCGACGATGGGGGTGCGATACTGAACAGGCTTCGCGGGATTGTTCCCCGCGGACGGTCTGCGCTGCGGGAGTCGCTCACGAGCCATTCGCGTCGCACGGATCCCGATCGTGATGCCCGCCTGGCCGTTCCGCGGCCGGCGGGACGAGAGGAGGGACCGCATGACCTGGGCACGAGAGGCCGGTGCAGCGCGCGAGCAGGGAAGCTTCGCCGAAGCCCGCTCCAACGGTCTGATTCACGAAGCCATTCAAAGCGGTAGAGCCGCACGCACCGTCGCCGACCACGCTTACGACGCCGTCGACTGCGAGGAACTGCTCGCGATGCTCGGGTTGAAGGCTGCCGACGGCAAGAACGCCGACAGGGTCTTCTGATCCGCGAGCCCGCGTCATGGCGGCGGGCGGGGGCGCTCTCGATGCTCTTCGCCCCCACCGCGACGGGTCCTTCCCGCGGGAGGCCGGGTTACCGCGCGGACAGGAAGTCTTCATACCAGTCGATGGTGGCGCGCAGTCCGTTCACGAGTGGGGTGGGCTGCCGGCCGAAGAACCGCTCGAACGCTGCCGACACCATGTTCTGCGGGATGAGGTGCTGGTAGAAGATCTCGGCGTACTCGTTCATGAACTGCTCGTCGAACGGGCCGACGGTGGCGGGCCGGTCGAGTACGTGTGCGGTGACGCGCCTGCCGATGATCTGCTCGACGAGGCCGTGGATGTGCTCGGTGCTGACCGCGGGCACCGTGGGCAGGTGCCACACCCGGCCGGTCGCGCCTTCGGCGGTGGTGGTGCCGAGATCAACGAGGCCGCGGGCGACGTCCGGCAGGTAGGAGTAGCTGTGCGGCAGCGTGATGTCGCCGAACCCGAGCGCGGGCTCTCCGGTCAGCACGGCGGGAAAGAACGTCGCGCCGAGGGTGGAGTTCAGCACGCGCGGACCGTAGAAGTCGGCGGAGCGCCCCAGCGCGACCCGGACTTCGCCCGCGCGGTGCGCATCCAAGTAGGTCTGGTCCAGCGCGGCGCGCATCCGGCCCTTGCGGCTCGTCGCCGCCCAGGGGGTGTCCTCCGTGATCGCCGCGCCGTCCGCCTCGCCGTACGGGTAGAGCGTGTCGAGCACCACGAGCCGGGCATCGTGTCGGCCGGCGGCGGTGAGCACCGCCTGGCCGATGCCCGGCATCAGGTCGACCTGGAGGTGGTACGGCACGTTGACGGCGTGGTAGATCGCCGCGGCGCCTTCGGTCGCGGCGACGGCCTGGTCGAGGAGGGACACGTCGGCCTCCACGGTCTCGACTCCGTCGGGGGCGTTGTTGACCGGACTGCGATTGACGTGTCGTACCTCGAGTCCACGTGCGAGCAGCTCGTCCACAATGGTCGTTCCTGCGGGTCCCGCGCCGAGCACGACGTGCAGTTCACCGGTGGTCATGGTCATCGATCCTTCGCAGATTGTAAGTGACTGGTCATTCACTTTTGAGGGCAGGTCGTTTCCGTTTTGTTGATTTCGTCGGTGGGGCGTGGAACCGCCGCGCGGGTCAGGAGGCCGGACTGTGCCGGATGCCGGTCGTGAGTGCGGCTGCCCAGTGGGCGTCGGTGTCGAACGCGTCGATTGCGGTCAGCAGGTGGCACAACTGGCCGCGTGCGATGAATTCCTGAGCCTGGCCCGCGTCGGCTCGTGCTCTGGACATGGTCAGTGAGGTGATCCTCGCGACGCCGTCGCGGACGGCCGTGGCGACCTCCGGGATCTGGGTCGAGGCCAGCGCCTGCACCTGGAGCAGCAACAGGTCGCGATCGGCGATCAACTCGGCGTACCGCGCTCCCATGCGGTCGAGGATCTCAGTGGTCTTCGCGTGTCCGGCCTCATCTGCCGCTTCCTCGAGCGTGCCGACGATGCGGTCGTAGCAGTCGTCGATCGCCGCGGCGAACAGGTCGACCTTGCGCGGGAACAGCTTCATGACATACGCCGAGGAGATGCCGGCGTGATCGCCCACCTGGGTGACCGGACTGGTGGCATATCCCGAGCGCGCGAACACGGTCACCGCGCTGCGGATGACCGCACGTCGGCGTTCCTCGGCTGTCGACCTCGAACCTGTCGCCATGGTGAGTGACTGTACATTCACTAAGCCGGTCCCGCATCCGGGGGTGCTGTGTGGGGCGGGACCGGCGACCGGCCGCTACCGGTCCTCGCCGCCGTTCGAGGCGAGGACTTCCGTCACGAGGAGACGCGCGTACTCGTCGTCGATCCCGGTCGGGCGGAACAGGATGCGGTACATGATGGGCGCGACGACCCCGTCGATGACCGTCTCGACCTCGGGTGCTGCCTCTCCGCGGTCGGTGGCGCGGGCGAGGACGGCACTGATCTGTTCGGCGGCGTAGGCCGAACACTGCCCGGCGTTGCTGCCGTCCGGGTCGCCGAGCAGTGCGTCGCGGATGTACGAGCGGCCCGCGGGCGAGGCCATCTCGTCGAGGAAGAGCTCGGCCCACGCCGCCAGGTCGGCGGCCAGGGAGCCGTGGTCCTCCGGAGGTGCCTCGGGGCGCAGCCGTTCCACGGCCACGTCCGACAGCAGCTCCTGCAAATCGCCCCATCGTCGGTATACCGTCGACGGCGTGACCCCGGCCCGGGCCGCGACCTGGGGCACGGTCAGGGCCTCCCGGCCCGATTCCGCCATCAGGTCGCGTACGGCTCGGTGCACCGATTCCTGGACCCGGGCACTGCGCCCACCCGGGCGAACCATCGGCTTGCGACTCATGGCACCACCTTAAAGCGAAGCGATTGCTTCAGGCGGGGGAGCAGGCCACGGGTGCGAGTACCGGGGCAGGTTGCGTCCGCTCGTAGGCGTGTCCGACGCGCAGGAGCACGGTCTCGGAGCGAGGGCGTCCGAGCAGTTGCATGCCGATCGGCATGTGCGCCGAGTCGTGGCCCACCGGTACGGACAGCGAGGGAATGCCGGTGATGTTGGCGGGAGCGCTGAGCCGCACGTAGGCGTCGCTGACGGCCTCGGCTGTGCCGTCGAACCAGGTGAGGATCTCCTGGTCGGCCGGCACCGCGGTGGTCGGGACCGTCGGGGCGGCGATCACGTCGACCCCGTCGAGCAGGCGTGCCCATTCCCGCCGCATCAGTGTCCGGGCACGCTGGGCGCGCAGGTAGTCTCCGGCGCTCGTCAGCTCTCCGGCTTCCAGCAGTGCGCGGACGTCCGCGTTGTAGAGGTCCGGCACGGTCCGCAGGCTCCGCTCGTGGTAGGCGGTGGCCTCGGGGACCATCAGGCCCCACTGGGTGGCCTGGATGTAGCGGGTCATCGGGATCTTGACGTCGACGAGGCGGGCGCCGAGCTCGGCGAGCCGGTCGATGGCGGCGCGGACCGCGGCCTCCACCTCCGGATCGACGTGGTCGAAGTAGTAGTTGCGCGGCACCCCGACGCGCAGCCCGGTCAGGTCGCTGCCGCGGCTCGGCCGGTAGTCGGTGTCGGGGGTGTGCAGGGACGCGGGGTCCCGCGGATCGTGTCCGGCCAGGACGGACAGGACGAGGGAGGCGTCTTCGACGGTGCGGGTGATCGGGCCGACGTGGTCGAGCGACCAGGACAGCGACGTCACGCCGTGGCGGGGGACGAGGCCGTAGGTGGGCTTGAGGCCGACGACCCCGTTGAGCGAGGCGGGTACGCGGATCGAGCCGCCGGTGTCGGTACCGAGAGCGAAGACGGCGGCGCCCGCCGCGACGGCCACGGCCGATCCTCCGCTGGAGCCGCCGGCCACGCGCGCCTGGTCCCAGGCGTTGTTGGTCTGCGGTGTCGTGAGGCCGAACGCGAACTCGTGGGTGTGGGTCTTGCCGAGCAGGACCGCGCCGGCCGTCTTCAGCCGTGCGGCCACCGCGCTGTCGGAGTCGGCGCGGTGACCGGCGCGGACGTGGGAGCTGGCGGTGGTCGCCGTACCCGCCACGTCGATGAGGTCCTTCAAGCCCATGGGGACACCGTGCAGCGGACTGCGGACCCGGCCGGCGAGGACCTCGCGTTCGGCGGCGCGGGCCGCGCGGCGCGCCTGCCCCGCCTCCACCGCCACGTAGGCATGCAGACGGGGTTCCACCTGGTCGATGCGGTCGAGGACCGCATCGACCAGCTCGACCGGGGACAAGCGGCGTTGCCGGATCGCGTCTGAGGCTTCGGCGAGGGTCAGGTCAGACAGCGGCATCGGAGTCCGCCTTTCGCGTGATCTCGTCCTCGGTGTTCTCCTCCTGCGCGCGGTAGGCGGAGGCGGGCGGGGTGTCACCGAAGTCCAGTTCCCGCAGGACGGACACGACGGAGTGGATGTGGTTGGCGGTGGCCGCCACGCCGGCGTGGCGGCCACCGTCGAGCGGCAGATCCGCGCGGGCGGTCAGGCGGGCCGCCTCCGCGGGTGTGAGTTCGGCAGCGGGCATGGTCGTCCCTTCGTGGCAGGGCTGGACGCGGGCGGACCTGATCGGCCGTGGCGCCGCGGGACGGCACCCTAAAGCTAATCGTTTGCTTTAGTTGAGCCTAGGGGATACGGTGCCTTAAAGCAAACACGTAGCTTTTATGGAAGGTGTCTCATGCCCTGCGCCTCCTCTGCGGCGGGCGGCGACGCTCACCAAAGGAAACCAACGACCATGAGTACTGCCCCGAACACTGCTGCCGACGCCTCTGCCTCCACCCCGCCCTCCTGGACGGTCGGCGAGGTCACCGTCCATCGCATCGACGAGGTGCTCCTGCCTCCCGCGACCGGTCCCTGGCTGCTGCCCGACGCCACCACGGACCTGGTGGACCGCGAGGAGTGGCTGCGCCCTGACTTCGCGGGCCCGGACGGCATCGTGCGCCTGCACAGCCACAGCTTCGCCTTCGAGATCGACGGGGTGAGAGTCGTGGTCGACACCGGCATCGGCAACGGCAAGACGCGGGCGAACCCGGCCTGGCACGACCTCGGCACCAGCTACCTGCACAACCTGGGCGCGGCGGGGTTCTCCCCGGAGACCGTCGACCTGGTCCTGCTCAGCCACCTGCACACCGACCACGTCGGGTGGAACACGCGCCAGGTGGACGGGGCATGGGTGCCCACCTTCCGCCACGCCCGGCACCTCACCTCCCGCACCGAGCGAGAGTTCTGGGCCGGCTACGACATGGAGGAGTCGCGCCGGCACATGTTCGACGACTCCGTGGTCCCGGTGGAGGAGGCAGGTCTGCTCGACCTCGTCGACATCCCCGCCGAAGGCATCGAGATCGCCTCGGGACTGCGACTGCTGCCCACGCCGGGGCACACACCCGGCCACCTCGCCGTCCACCTGACCAGCAAGGGCGAGACCGCGCTGATCACCGGCGACTGCATCCACCACCCCGTCCAGTTCGCCCACCCCGGCATCGGCTCATGCGTCGACATCGACCCCGTGCAGTCCCAGGCCACCCGACGCCGGATGCTGGCCTCGCTCGCCGACACCGACACCCTCGTCTTGGGCACGCACTTCCCGCCGCCCACCGCCGGTCGCGTGGTCTCGCACGGGGACGGATACCGAATGTCCCCTGTTTCCTCCGCCTGACAGCCTCCGTGTCAACGGTGATGTCCGAGGTGTACTCGGAGATGGGCAGTGCGTTCGCCCGCACTTGGGAGGAGATCACGATCTGGTCGCCGGCGTGGTCAAGCATCGGCCGTTGGTCCCCCGCGCCGGGCAGAGCGAGCGCGCCACGTTGTTCGGCGTCTGGGACGATGTGGGATGGGAGGGACCAATTGGGTGTGCGGTTTGAGGAAATCGACTGGCGGGAAACGCCGATCGGCGTGATCAGTCTGCGACGACGTCGTGATCCGTTGCTCGACGTGGATGTTTACGAGGTCAAGCTCGACGACGAGTACCTGATGTCGAGCCTGTTCACGGTCGCCGAGGTCGAACTCGCTCGGCTGGGGCTGGCGGAGCTGGCGGGTACCGGTTTCGACGTCGTGGTCGGTGGCCTCGGGCTCGGCTATTCCGCGCGATCCGTACTCGAGGACTCGCGGGTGCGTTCACTGGTCGTCGTCGAGGGCCTGGGGGAGGTGATCGAGTGGCACCAGCGCGAGCTGTTGCCGCTGTCGGCTTCGCTGGCGAGAGATCCGCGAAATCGATTCGTGCACGGTGATTTCTTCGCCATGGCCGGATCGGTTGGCGGGTTCGACCCGGTGGAACCCGGTCGGCGGTTCCACGCGATCCTCGTCGACATCGACCACTCACCGCGGCACGTGCTGGATCCGAGCCACGCCGGTTTCTACACGACCGAGGGGCTGCGGCGGCTCGGCGCGCACCTGCACCCGGGTGGGGTGTTCGCGCTCTGGTCCGACGATCCTCCTGACGAAGAGTTCAACTCCGCACTCGCGGAAGTCTTCGCCACCTCGCAGGCCCATGTCGTCACCTTCCCGAATCCTTACGGCGGCGGCGTGTCAGCCAACACCGTCTACATCGCGACAACCTGACTTCTTCGGAACCGGCGTTCCTGGGCGCGAATATGTGTGGCTCGGACGCGGTGCCGCCTAAAGGCTGTCTCGTAACCCGGTGATCTTGGTGGGAAAGGTCGTCGGTGATCATGGTGGGCGTGCAGGTGATCTCGGCGGCGCGGTCGGAGTGGATTTCCCCGTTCACGGGCTTGGAGCCCAGGCAGTTCCGGAAGCTGGTCACGGTGGTGGCCCGACGGGGTGGGGAGACGATCGCGGACGGTCGTCCTGGTCGGCAGTGGCGGCTGCGGCTGGAGGATCGCGTGTTGCTGGTGGCGGTGTACTGGCGGACGAACCTGACGATGCGCCAGATCGGCCCGTTGTTCGGAGTCTCGCACTCGGCCGCGCACCGTGTGGTCGACACTCTGGGCCCGTTGCTGGCGTTGGCCCCGGTGCGCAAGCGCCGGGTCGACTCGGTGGCCATCGTCGACGGGACCCTGGTACCCACACGGGACCGCCGCCTGGCCGCACCGTCGAAGAACTACCGCTACTCGACGAACCTGCAGGTCGCCATCGCTCGCAGAAGCCCGGCACGGGCCTGGGTCGCCGCTGTCGCCGCGTCCAGCTCGGTCTCGTCGGCGAGGGTCGTGTTGCTCTCGTAGGTGACGCCCTCGGGTACGGCGTCGCTGCCGACCGGGTCGGCGTCCCAGAAGTTGTTGCGGTACACCACATTCTCCAGCGGCGGGCTGACTTGGAGAACGGCCGTGCTGTCGGCTCGGGCGACCACGTTGTCCTCCACCGTGACCCATGCGGCCCCGTAGTCGGTGTACAGGCCGAAGTTGTAGGGAGTGCGGGTGTCCTTGATGACGTTGCCCGCGACCACCGCTCCGTTGTCCGGGGAGTCTCCTTGCGGGCCGGAAACGTAGATGCCGCCGCCGTCGGCCAGAGTCATCATGCTGTCGGTGATGAGGTTGCGCAGGATGCGGGCGCCCTTTCCGGGACCTACGACGATGCCGCAGTGGGGGAGGTCGGAGATCCGGTTGTGCGAGACGGTGCAGTTTTCCGTGTCCAGCAGGGCAATGCCGGGGGAGCCTGAGTAGTCCAGGCCGGCGTGCTGAACCAGGTTGTCCTCGATCAGTACGTGGCGGCTGCCGGAGACCGAGATGGCGGAGGCGGCGAGGTTGTCGAAGTCGCAGCTGTGCACGGTGGTCCCGGCGCTGTCGGTCGCGCTGAGTCCGGTGGCTCCGATTCGGGTGAAGCGGCAGCACTCGAATCGCATTCCGGTCGTGGCATCGAGCCGCACGCAGGCCGGGATCGTCTCGGCCTCGGTCGGCACGGTCACCCATGCCTCTCCCTCGACCACCACCACCTTCTCGACGCCGCCCCCGTCGTAGTAGCCGTTGCCGTGGTAGTGCAGGAAGCCGCGTTCTCCGCTGGGCCTGAGCCAGGTGGCGTCGGCGAAGACCAAGCCGAGGAAGGAGACGTCGCGAGTGCCGGTCGCGTTCAGCAGCACCTCCAGCACGGGTGCGACCACCCGGGTGCGCAGCGGATGCTCGCCGGGGCGGGGCCGGTAGTGCAGGACGTGCCTGCCGGGGCGGGAGCGGTCCAGGACGAACGTGCCGGGCTCGGTGAGGAAGGCCGGATCGTTCTCCACCCGGGTCGGTAGGCATGGGCCCGACATCAGCTCGCCGTCCCAGGCGGAGTTGTAGAGGTCGTTGGCCCAGGAGAAGGCGGGTTGCGCCATGGTGATCGCGGTGGAGTCACCGTCGCGGACGACGGACGCGACGCCGCAGCGCGCCTCCGTCCACGGGTAGACGCCCCGGTAGACGAACTCGACTCCGGTCGGGGCCTGCCAGGAGAGCGGGGCCGTGGTGTCGGTGACGTAGCCCGTCGGGGTCCTTTTCGCCTCGCCGGGGAGGTCGTCGAGGCCGGCGCGCTCAGCCCGGCGACCGTCGACGTGCAGCTGGCGGGTGTCGAGGTCGCCGACCTCGGCGAGCCACACCCCGTCACGCTCCCGCCAGCCGGTGATCTCCCGGCCGCCGCTGACCACGGCCTGCTCCTGCTGGTCGGTACCGTACCCGAACGCCTGGTAGACGGTCCGGTGACCGTCGCGGCCCGAGTCGTCCTCGTCGAGTGCGAAGGTCTCGGTGAGCACGTGGATGCCCTCCCGGAGGTGCACGACCACCCCTCCGGCCTCGGCGCGGGCCGCATGCCGTGCGCGGCCCAGCGTGGCGAACGGGCGCTCCAGAGTGCCTGGAGCGGAATCGTCCCCGGTCGGGGAGACGAAGAACTCAGCCATGATCACAGCCTCCATGCTTATGGCATAAACTTCTTGTAATATAAGCGCGGAGGTGGCTGATGGCGCAAGGCAGTCCGAGGGATCCCGATCTCGTGGTCGAGCTGCTGTGGCGGGACGGGGGCGCCAAGCGGGTCCTGAGTCTCGACCGGATCGTGCACGCCGCCGTCGAGGTGGCCGATGAGGAAGGCCTGTCCGGGCTGTCCATGCGCAAGGTCGCCGAGCGGCTGGGTTTCACCGGCATGTCGCTGTACCGGCACATCCCGGGCCGCGACGCGCTGGTGGAGCTGATGTGCGACGCGGTGCTGGGTGACCCGCCGGAGGATCCGGTGGGCGGCGGCTGGCGCAGCCGGCTGGAGGGGTGGGTGCGGAAAGGTTGGGAACTGCGCAAACGGCACCCTTGGTTGGCGGAGGTGCGCGGCACCCGTCAGTTGCCGGGGCCCAATGGGACGGCCCACTACGAGTATGTGCTGGGCATCCTGGCTGGGACCGGTCTCGCGCCGGCCGAGGTGGTCGCGTCGGTCAACCTGGTGGGTCGCATCGTCGACGCCGAGGCGGCGGTCCTGGTGGAGGCCGCGCGGGCCGAGCGCAGCAGCGGGGTGGGGCACGAGGAGTGGTGGGCTGCCCGCGACTCGCTGTACGCGCGGCTCGACCGCTACCCGACCCTGACCGCGCTGTGGGAGGCGGGCGGTTTCGACGAGCCGGAGGACCCCTTCGAGTTCGGCTTGGCTCGGGTGCTCGACGGCATCGAGCTCCTGGTTCGAAAGCGTGATGAAATGCGTGATGAAATGTGTCAGGAATGCGGTGAGCCGGTGGAGCGGCAGTCCACCGGCCGCACCCGCGCATACTGCTCGCGGGCCTGCCAACAGAGGGCCTATCGGAAGCGGAAGTCCGGCTGAGCCTGCGATACCGCTCCCACCGCCCTGACGTCCTCGACCTCTATGCCGAACGATGAGCTCCGTTCCTGGACCGCGATGAGTTCGCAGCTGTGGATGGCCCGTTCAAGCCGCAAGCCGAGCAGGTTCGCGCGATCGGCCACGCGGCGCTGGCCGGGAAGCGAGCAATGCTGCTGCTGACGACCGGAGGGCCCAATGAGTCGTTCCGACCTGGTGGGGCTTTCGGATCGCTGAGCGACTTCCTGTTCCACATCCACCGCGGCATGCTCGAGTTCGTCGGCTTCCGGTCCTGGACCCCGTGGTCACCTATGGGGCCGGCCCGCATGACCGACGAGGAAAGGGCAGCGGCGCTGGACGCGGTGGGGGAGTCCGTCGCGCTCATCGCGGCGGATTCGAAGCTTGCCGTTTGACCCGAAGCCGACGACGGTCACACGTGCCCCGGTCAGCAGCCAGGTGTGGTTGACGGTGCGAGGAACGGCTTGCCCACCAGGGAAGACGGCTGAAGGCTACCCGTGCGGTTCAGTCGAGCTCGCGCCCGCGCGTCTCGGGCAACGTCGTCACGATCACGGCCGAGATGAGCAGTAGTGCCGCGATGTAGCCGGTGAACCACGTGGCTCCGAACGACTGCCCGACCCAGGTCTGCAGGTACGGTGCCGTGCCGCCGAACGTCGCGACGGCCACGGCGTAGGGGATGCCGACTCCCACGGTGCGGATGTGGGTCGGGAACATCTCGCAGTACACCGCGGGGGCGATGGCCGCGCTCGCGGCGATCAGCACCATCGCGACCGACATCGCCACGAACAGACGCACCGCGCTGCTGCCGATCATGCCGTCCAGCGGGAAGATGGCCAAGGCCATCCCGCCGGCGCTGATGAGCATCACCGGTTTGCGCCCGATCCGGTCGGCCAGCGCGCCCCACAGCGGGAGGACCGCGATGAACACGACGTTGGCCAGCAGCCCGGCCCACAGCGCGCCGGTCGGGTCGACGCCCCGCGCGCTGATCGCGTACTGCGGCGCGGAGACCGCCCAGGCGTAGTAGCTGACCGTCAGTCCGACCGTCATGCCGATCACCTGCAGCGCCTGGCGGCGGTGCCGCACGATCGCGGCCCACATCGGTTCCCGGGCGGTGCGCGCGGTGCGGAACACCTCCGTCTCGCTCATCCGCCGCCGCATCACCAGCGCGTAGAGACCGAGAATCCCGCCGAGCACGAAGGGGAGCCGCCATCCCCAGCTGTTCATCTGCTGCGTGCTCAGCACCATCGTGAGCACCGCGCCGACCCCGGTTCCCGCGATCGTTCCCAGCGTTCCGGAGAAGTACATGAGGCTGGCCCACATGCCGCGGCGGCGAGCCGGGGCCATCTCCGAGATGTAGGTCTGCGCCGACGGCATCTCGCCACCGTGGGCCAGGCCCTGCACCAGGCGCGCGGTCAGCAGGATCAGCGACGCCCCGGCGCCGACGACGGCGTAGGTGGGTGACAACCCGATCGCCAGGCTGCCCACCGCGGCACCGCCCACCGACAGCGTCATCGCCATCCGCCGCCCCTGGCGGTCGGCGATCAGCCCGAACAGCCAGGCGCCGACCGGCCGGGCCAGGAACCCGACCGCGAACACGGCCAGGGTCGACAGGATGGCCGAGAACGGGTCGGCGGCGTTGAAGAACTGCTGCGCGAAGAACGGGGCGAACACCGCGTAGATGCCCCAGTCGTACCACTCGAGGGCGTTGCCGACGCCGGTGCCGAGCAGGGTTCGGGACCTGCTCGCGGGCTTGGCGACGACGATGGTGCTCTCAGTCATCGGCCGCTCCTGTCCGGGCGAGGGCGAGCTCGGCGTAGAGGGTGGCGCCGTCGGCGAGCACCGCGTCGTCGTAGTGCGCGTGCGGCGAGTGGTTGAACGCCGCCCGCGCCGGATCGACGCCGGCGGGCACCGCGCCGAGGCAGACGAAGCTGCCGGGCACAGCGTCGAGCACCCGGGAGAAGTCCTCCGAACCCGTCAGCGGGTCGGCGAGCGTCGCGTGCCGCTCCGGACCGAAGACCTCCTCGACGGTCCGGGCCGCGAATGCCGTCTCGTCGGCGTCGGTGACGGTCGGCGGGTAACCCGGCACGTAGTCGACGTCCACCTCGACCCGGTGCGCGGCGGCGATTCCACGCAGCAGCCGGGGCGCGGACTCCATGACCCGCTCCCGCGCGAGCGGCGAGAACGTGCGCACGGTGGCCTCGAACGTGGCCAGGTCCGGGATGACGTTGTTGGCGGTCCCGGCGTGCAGCGAGCCGACCGTGATCACCACCGGGTCGAAGATGTCGAACTGCCGGGTCACCATCGTCTGCAACGACGTGACCATCTCGCTGACGGCCGTCACCGGGTCGCACGCGCTGTGCGGCGCCGAACCGTGACCGCCCGCGCCGCGAACCGTCACGTTCAGCGCGTCGGCCGCCGAGAGCATCGGTCCGGTCCGGGTCATGAACCGGCCGTGCGGGATCTGCGCCGACATGACGTGCATCCCGAACGCGGCGTCGACCTTGCGGCCGGCGGCGTGCAGGACGCCCTCACCCAGCATCACTCCGGCGCCGTCGCAGCCCTCCTCACCGGGCTGGAACATGAACACCACGTCGCCGCCGAGCCGTTCCCGGTGCTGGGACAGCAGCCGTGCGGCGCCGACGAGCATGGTCGTGTGCAGGTCGTGCCCGCAGGCGTGCATGGTGTCCGGCACGCGCGAGGAGTACTCCAGGCCGGTCTTCTCTCGGACCGGCAGCGCGTCCATGTCGGCGCGCAGCAGCACGGTCGGGCCGTCACCGCCGCGCAGCACGCCGGTCACCGACGTCGTGCGCGTGCCGGTCGTCAGCTCCAGCGGCAGCCCGTCGAGCTCGGCCAGGACCCGTTCCTGGGTGCGGGGCAGTTCCAGACCGATCTCGGGCTCCGCGTGCAGGGCGTGGCGCAGCGCGGCCAGGTCGCCCTGCATCGTCCGCGCGTCCTCGTGCACCGACATCGACACCTCCGTGTGATCTGGGCCATCGGCCGTTGATTGACAGGGAGTGTGGGATCGTGGGCGGATTCGCGGCGCAGATCGCAGGATTCGCGCATCCAGGCCCTCAGCAGGAGGTGATTCGTGAATTCTCGGATCGACGAGCAGGACCTGGCGCTGCTGCACGCGTTGCAGATCGCACCGCGGGTGAGCTGGGCGGAGGCCGCTCGCGTGCTCGGCACCACCGCGACCACCCTGGCCACCCGCTGGGAGAGGCTGCGTTCCGGAGGGCTGGCGTGGGTCACCGCCCACCCGGGACGCCAGCTGCACTCGGTCACCGTCGCCTTCGTCGACATCGACGTGGTGCCCGCGGAACGGGAAGCCGTGATCGGATGGCTGGTGCGCGACCCGCGCGCGGTGACCGTCGAAGAGGTCGCCTCCGGACGGGACCTGACCGTGACCGCGATGGTCGCCGGGCACGACGAGCTGTCCAGGTTCGTGCTCGACGACCTGCCCGCGGTACCCGGCGTCACGCGGGTGCGCATGCGCGTGGCGACCGGGATCCACTTCGAGGCCAGCCGGTGGCGGCTGGACGCGATCGACCGCGAGCAGCAGGCCGCCCTGCCCGCGCCGCGGGCCGGCGCCGCGGCGGCTCCACTGCCGGCCGCCTACTGGCCCCTGGCGGAAGCGCTGGCCTACGATGGCCGCCGCAGCGCGGCGGACCTGGCGCGGATCACCGGCCGCAAGCCCGCCACCGTGCGGCGTCAGGTGGCCCGGCTGCTGGCCTCGGACCTGCTGTCGTTCCGCTGCGAGATCGCCCAGGTCCGGTCCCGCTGGCCGCTCGCGTGCGCCTGGTTCGGCCGCGTTCCGCCGCAGGAGGCCGACCGGACCGTGCGGTCGCTGACCACCCTGCCGGAGCTGCGCCTGTGCGCGTCCCTGGCAGGCGACACCAACTTCATGTTCGTGGTCTGGGCGCACTCGACCACCGACATGGTGCGGCTGGAGCGGCTGCTGGCCGACAAGCTGCCATGGCTCGACCTCACCGAGAGCATGATCATGCTGCGGACCCGCAAGCGGATGGGGTGGCTGCTGGGGGAGGATGGGCGGGCGACCGGCGAGGTCGTGGTACCCAGCCCCGCCCTCAGCCTCCGCGGGGACTGAGTGGTCTGACCTCGGCGGCCATGTGCTCGGAGCGGCGTCGCCGGCGCTGGAAGCTGACCGTCAGGAGACGGCCGCTACTCCGCGATGCCGCACAAGTTCGATCTTGGCTGGTCCGTCGGATTCCAACGGGCCCACCACCGACCAACCGCACGCCTCATAGAACGCGTTGGCGGTGCGATTGTCGGCGAAGCTTTCCAGTCGGAGTTCCTCGTACCGGGCGAAGAGCATCTCCTCGGCATGCGCGAGAAGAACTCGGCCGAAGCCCTGACGCTGGCAGCGGACGTCGATCATCATCAGGTCGATCGTGGGCCCATCGAGGATCGCGAGGCCCACAAGGTTCCCTTCTGCCTCCATGCAGTGGACGTGCCCCTGCTGGAAGTGCGACTCGATGTGATCATCCGATGCCCTGCTGCTGATGAACCAATCGACGGCCTCATCGCCCAGGAACGAGCGGTAGCGCGCGTCGATCGTGCGACGAGCGAGTTTTTGAAGTGCGGCAAGATCGTTCTCGGCGGCGGGGCGGATCACCGGGGCCGGTGTCAGCACTGCACATCAACTCCAGGCAGAAGCGGGTCAACCGCCTCAGTCTGCCAGTCGCCACCACCAACGGACGCGGATCACCTGCTTGACCGAGAAGCCGGTGCCGTTGCCGAGCTTGTAGATCCGGTGCTCACCGGCACTCGCGTGCTCGAGCGCGAGCAGGTGGGCGTCGGCGAGGTCGGGTGACGTGAATGTAGTCGCGCACGCAGCCGCAGCGAGATGACTACGTTCTACTGTGCTGATCCGGGGTTTTCGTGCTTGTGGGCATTGAAGCGCGCCTTCTTCTGACGATTCCCG
The DNA here is from genome assembly GCF_018141105.1 of Saccharopolyspora erythraea. NCBI lineage: Bacteria > Bacillati > Actinomycetota > Actinomycetes > Pseudonocardiales > Pseudonocardiaceae > Saccharopolyspora > Saccharopolyspora erythraea. Next base: position 3,350,309 of record NZ_CP054839.1, read on the forward strand.
CACGTGTTCATGTCACACCATCTGCGGGTGCGGCTTTGGCTGGTGTCGAAGAAGGCTGCCTGGCAGGTTGGCGATGCGCACAAGGCCAGTTTTCCGTCTCGTTCGCCTGTGATGATGCTGATCGCGTCGGCGGCGATGACGCCTAGGGCATCCTCCACGGAGGAAGCCGAGCTGAGTCGCCATTGCCGATTGCCCTCGGGCGTCAAGATGGCCGCGGCCCGACCTTGAGTGCTGCGGTCATTGATGACCTGGACTGCGGACACGGGGAGAGGGTCGCGGCGCGCGGCCGCTGTCGCGGCGGCGTGAATCGATTCCCTCAGCTCCCGAGCGCGTTCGAGCTGGGCGGTGGTGCAGGACTCCACGGCGAGGCCACTCACCGCCAGCCAGTCGACGAGTCGGTTCGGCGTGGGAATGCGTTCCACAGCGTTGCCGCGACGCTCCGTCAGGGTCGCAGTGAAGCTGGTCGCCAGCACCTTGCCGAGACGGAAGTCGGGGAACTGAGCACGCATAGAACCATCTTAGCTGGTTGCGCGCCGAGGTCGGGAGCTGCTAGAACCGTCTTAGCCGGTTCCGGCATGTCCCATGCCGGTTCCGCCGATGACCAGGAGGTCTCATGTCCACACACCGGTGCGTCACCGACGCTGCGGCCGCTGTCGGTCGTGGCGTTGTCACCACGTCAGCTCACTCCGGCGGGGGCATCTCATGAACCGTCGAACCAGCGACGTGCAAGCATTCGAAGCCCACGCGACCGACACCGACCTCGACGACCTGCGCGCGCGACTGGCCGCAGCACGGCTGCCGGAAGCTGAGACGGTCTACCGCGCCGCGCCCGACCCGCGCCGATGGGATCAGGGCGTTCCTCTCGCCGACCTCGTCGATGTCGTGAACTACTGGCGCACCGGGTACGACTGGCGGTCGTTCGAAACGCGCCTCAACCAGATCAGCCAGTTCCGCACGACCATTGACGATCTGGGAATCCACTTCCTGCACCGTCGATCCAGCCGCGCAGATGCCACTCCTCTGATCTTGACGCACGGCTGGCCAGGCAGTATTGCCGAGTTCATCGATGTAGTAGACGAACTGGCAGATCCGGAAGATGCAGACGCGCCGGCGTTCCACGTCGTAGTCCCGTCGCTGCCAGGTTTTGGTTACAGCGACAAGCCGGCCACCACCGGGTGGGGAACCGAAAAGATCGCGGCCGCCTGGGTGGAACTGATGGGAAGGCTCGGCTACGGCAAGTTCGCAGCCCACGGCGGCGACTGGGGAGGCAATATCACCACGGTTATCGGCGGCAGGTTCCCGGAGCACGTGCTCGGCATCCACACGACGTTCGCGGAGGGACCGCCCGGGTTGACAACGGACGGGCTGACGGCGGTCGAGCGCAAGTGGACCGAGGAAACCCGCGATTTCTGGCACCACCGCGCGGCGTACGCGAAGCAGCAGGCGACCCGGCCCCAGACCATCGGCTACTCGCTCGTCGACTCACCAGTCGGGCTTCTTGCCTGGATCCTCGACAAGTTCGCCGAGTGGACAGACACCGACGACAGCCCGTTCGAGACGATCTCCAGAGACAGGGTTCTTGACAACGTCACCCTGTATTGGCTGACACGGACCGGCGCATCGTCGGCCCGCATCTACTACGAAAGCCACAACTCGCTCGACCCCGAACTTCGGGTCGACGTCCCGTCAGCGATCACCATGTATCCCCGCGACATCGAGAAGTATCCGCGGGCCTGGGCACAGGAGCGGTACCGACAGATCGTCCGATGGAGGGAACCCGAGACCGGGGGACACTTCCCGTCGCTGGAAGTTCCCGAGTATTTCGTCAAGGATCTGCAAGACGGCCTCGCGGTCGTGCTGGCCGCCAGCGGTAGTCAGTCATGACGTTGCCGACGCCGGCGTAGAGGCGTGGGGCCGGAGGCTGATCGCGAATGCAGGACGCCGGGACCGTGCTTCGCCGTTGAAGGTGGCGTCGGGCCCTGGCTACCGTGGGGCTCATTCTCGCGCTCAGACCCCTCCTGCGCGCTCCCACATATATGGGAGACACGCTAGAGAAGTTGCCGGGCAGCATCCGAGGGCCTGGCCCGGTAGTGCTCGGGTTCGGCGAAGTTGTGGGTGCGGAAAGCTTCCTGCACCGCCGAGGCGCAGGAGTCGGCGAGTTCGGTGGGGACCAGGGCGATGACGCAGCCGCCGAAGCCGCCGCCGGTCATGCGCGCGCCGAGCGCGCCCGCGGTCAGCGCCGTCTCGACGGCGAGGTCGAGTTGGGGGACCGTCACTTCGTAGTCGTCGCGCAGCGATGCGTGCGACGCGGTGAGCAGCGGCCCGATGCGGGGTAGCGCGTTCTCCCGGAGTAGCCGCACCGTGTCGAGAACGCGGTCGTTCTCGGTCACGACATGGCGGACACGGCGCCGCATCCGGTCACCGGTCAGGCGGGGCAGGGCGGCGTCGAGTTCGCTGCTTCCCAGATCGCGCAGCGCATTGAGCCCGAGGGTCGATGCCGCGTGCTCGCAAGTGCGTCGCCGGTCGGCGTACTCGCCGTCGACGTGGCGGTGTCGTGTGCGCGTGTTGATGACGAGCAGTTCCAGGTCGTGGGCGGCGAGGTCGAGGGGAACGTGCTCGGCTCGCAGCGTCCGGGTGTCCAGGAACAGGGCGTGGCCTGCCCGGGGCAGCAGGGAGGCCGACTGGTCCAGGATTCCGCACGGCATGCCGGCGAAGTCGTTCTCGGCGCGTTGCGCCAGCCGGGCGATCGCGGGTCGATCCAGTTCGACGCCGTGCATGTGGGTCACGGCGAGCGCGGTGGCACAGGCCAGTGCCGCCGAGGACGACAGCCCGGCACCGAGCGGCACGTCGCCGTCGATGAGCAGGTCCAGCCCGTCGATGTCGTGCCCGTCCTCCCGCAGGGCCCAGACGACCCCGGCGGGGTGGGCCGCCCAGCCGGCCATCGTCGCGGGTTCGAGCTTGTCGATGTGGGTTTCGGTCCGGTCCGCGGCCTGGCGGGAGACGAACCTGAGCACGCCGTCGTCGCGGCGCGCTGCCGCGGCCGAGATCGTGTGGGGGAGTGCGATCGGGAGCACGAACCCGTCGTTGTAGTCGGTGTGTTCGCCGATCAGGTTGACGCGGCCCGGGGACGCCCACACCGTTTCGACGGGGCGGTCGAAGATCTGGCGGAACGCCGTTTCGGCAGCGGTCACGGGGGCACTCCTCGCGGTCGAGCTCACACCGCCTCCCGGAGGCGGTGTGCGGTGGTCTCGGGCAGGACGTCGTTGACGAACACGCCCATCGCCGCCTCGGAGCCGGCGAGGTACTTGAGCTTCCCGGCCGCCCGGCGGATCGAGAACAGTTCCAGGTGCAGGTAGGACAGGTCGCGCTGGAATCGGACCGGAGCCTGGTGCCAGGCCGAGACGTAGGGCACGCGTTGCCCGAAGACGGCGTCCATGCGGCCCAGGACGTCGAGGTAGACGTGGCAGAAGTCGTCGCGTTCGGCGTCGGTCAGCGCGGGCAGGTCGGGGACGTGGCGGTTGGGGTAGAGGTGCACTTCCAGCGGCCAGCGGGCCGCGGCGGGGACGAACGCGGTCCAGTGCTCGGTGCGGCGCACGACGCGGACTTCGTCGCGCTGTTCGGCCGCGAGGACGTCGGCGAACAGGTTGCGCCGGGTGCGCTCGCGGTGCCGGTGCGCCGAGTCGAGCTCCCGCTGCGTTCTGGGGGTGATGAACGGGTAGGCGTAGATCTGCCCGTGCGGGTGGTGCAGGGTCACGCCGATCTCCTGGCCGCGGTTCTCGAAGCAGAAGACCTGCTCGACGTGCGGCATCCCGGACAGTGCCTGGGTGCGGTCGCTCCATGCCTCGACCACGGTGCGGACCCGGCTCGGGCTGAGGTCGACGAACGAGGCGTCGTGTTCGGAGGAGAAGCACAGCACCTCGCACCGGCCCGCTCCCGGCTGCCGGGACGACAACTCGTCCGTGACGCCCTCGCCCGCACCGGGATCGAAGGCCAGGGAGGGGAAGCGGTTCTCGAAGGTGACCACGTCGTAGGAGTCCGATGGGATCTCGGATCGCCTGTCCGCATCGGATGGGCACAGCGGGCAGTCATCGGCGGGAGGCAGGTGGGTGCGCCCCTGCCGGTGGGCGGCCATGGCCACCCACTCGCGCCGCAGCGGGTCGAACCTGATCTCGGAGGCCGGCGCCGTCGAGACGAGGTCGCGGGAGTCCAGCAGCCGGCGCCGTGCGTCGTCGGACTCGTCGAAGTAGATGATCTCGCGCCCGTCTGCGAGCCGGGCGTACGTCTTCTTCATCAGCCTGCCTGTTTCAGGGAGCCGGTCTCGTCAGCGAGCAGCGGAGCGCCGACGCGCTCCGCGAGTACCCGGCGTGCGTTCGGTGCGATCTCGGTCTACACCGGTCCTGGTGATTGTTGTTGGATTTCGTTTGCGGAAGTCTTGCCACGTTTCCAGGGTCGTGTCAACCGGGGCGGACGCCTCGGATGTTGCTGCTGTGACCTGTCTCTCCAGGTGGGAAAGTCGTTTGAACTGCGAAGATAACTTTCGGATGCCATTGGCCGGTGACCTGCGACACCGCATCGCGGCCAGGGGTGAGGAAGGTGAGCGGTGGCGTTGAGCCCCTTGACATAGGCCGTCGCGGCCGTTCAATGTGTCGCACCATGCTTGTTCGTGTTTGGTGATGATTGATCAAGGGAGATCGGTGTGAGCTACCAAGCGGCCGCCGCGCGCAGCAGCGGCCGGAGGGCGCGCCCGCCCAGGAGACAGCTCGGGGTCGCGTTGATGTTCGTGGCGCCGGCCCTGTTCGGCTTCGTCGCGTTCCACCTCTGGCCTGCCATCCAGGGGCTCTACCTGAGCTTCACGGACTGGAACGTGCTCTCCCCGGCGCAGTTCATCGGGCTGGACAACTACGCTCGGCTGCTCCAGGACCCGCTGTTCTGGAACTCGCTGGCGGTCACCGCGGAGTACGTGGCGATCAACATCGGCCTGCAGACGGCCTTGGCCCTCGGGCTGGCGGTGCTCCTGCACCGGCTGACCCAGTCCATGGTGGTGCGCGGGATCATCCTGCTGCCGTACATGATCCCCAACGTCGTCGTCGCGCTGGTCGGTTTCTGGATGCTGGACTACCAGTTGGGTATCGGCAACCAGGTGCTGGTGTGGCTGGGCCTGGACCGGATCCCGTTCTTCGGCAGCGAGTTCTGGGCGATCCCGACGATCGCGGGCCTCAACATCTGGCGGCACCTCGGCTACACCGCGCTGCTGATCTTCGCCGGTCTGCAGACGATCCCGAAGGACCTCTACGAGGCGGGTGCGATCGACGGCGCGTCGGAGTGGCGGATGTTCTGGCGGATCACGCTCCCGCTGCTGCGGCCGGTGCTGGCGCTGGTGCTGGTGCTGACCGTGATCGGCTCGTTCCAGATCTTCGACACCATCGCGGTGACCACCGAGGGCGGCCCGGTCAACGCCACCCGCGTCATCTACTTCTACATCTTCGAGCGGGCCTTCGACCAGTTCGACTTCGGCTACGCGGCGGCGATGTCGGTGGTGCTGATGCTGATCCTCAGCGGAATCACGTTGTTGCAGCTGCGGATGCTGCGCGCCGGTGAGTCGGATCTTTCCTAGGAGCGAAGCAAATGGCTGTGATGTCCTACAACGACGCGGACGCCGGCATGCGGTCAGATGAGGTCCCGGTTTCCCCCGGAGTCACCCGCAGGCGGCCGAACTGGGGCCGGATATTTGCATGGGCCGCTCTGCTGGCCATCCTGGCGGCGACGTTGTTCCCGTTCTGGTGGGTGTTGCGCACCGGTTTGTCGCACAACCACGCTCTGGCGTCCCAGGCCGGCTCGCTGCTACCAGCCGATTTCACCCTCGGCGCGTTCCGGCGGGTGCTCGGGCTCTCGACGGTGGCCGAGGCGCAGGCGCAGGGCGGTTCCGGAGCCTCGCTGAACTTCTGGGGCTACCTGCGCAACTCCGTGGTCGTGTGCACGATCATCACCGTCGGGCAGGTCTTCTTCAGCGCCATGGCCGCCTACGCGTTCGCGCGGCTGCGCTGGCCCGGCAGGGAGACGATGTTCCTCCTGTTCCTGTTGGCCCTGATGATCCCGCCGATCTTCACCTTCCTGCCCAACTTCGTGCTCATCAAGCAGCTCGGACTGCTCAACACCTACGCCGGGATCGTGGCGCCGTTCTTGTTCATGACACCGTTCGCGGTGTTCTTCCTGCGCCAGTTCTTCCTCGGCATCAGCCGGGAGGTCGAGGAAGCCGCGATGATCGACGGCGCGGGACACTTCCGGATCTTCGCCAGGATCATCCTGCCGATGAGCGCCGCGCCGCTGGCCACGCTGTCGATCCTGACCTACATCCTGGCCTGGAACGAGTACCTGTGGCCGCTGATGGTCGGCTCCGGCGAGGACGTGCGGGTGCTCACCGTCGCGCTGGGCCTGTTCCGCCAGCAGGAGCCCGCGGGCGGCGCCCCGGACTGGGCGGGGCTGATGGCGGGCACGTTCCTGGCTGCGGTCCCGGTCATCGTGCTGTTCCTGATCTTCGGTCGCAGGATCGTGAACTCCATCCAGTTCTCCGGGCTGAAGTGACCGGCGATGAGGACCAACCGAACACGTCGTGTGGCGTCGCGAGGAGCGCGGATGAGAATCGGGAGAGCACTGAGCGTGCTGGGGACCGCGGTGCTGCCGCTGGTGCTGACCGGCTGTGTGGGCGCGGGCACCACCGAAGGCGCCTACGGCGCAGAGGGCATGGTCCGCTACGCCATGTGGGATGCCGATCAGCTGCCTGCTTACCAGGAGTGCGAGCAGGTCTTCGAGCGCAAGCATCCGCACATCCAGATCACGATCGAGCAGACCGGCTACGACGACTACTGGAACAACCTGATGAACGCGCTGGTCGCCGGAACCGCTCCGGACGCCTTCGCCAACCATGCGTCGAAGTATCCGCAGTTGGCCAAGCTCGACCAGCTGGAGCCGCTCAACGGTCTGATCCAGCGCGACCAGGTACGCACCGACCAGTACCTGCCGGGACTGGCCGAGGCGTGGGTCGGACCGGACGGCTCGCGCTACGGGCTGCCGAAGGACTTCGACACCGTCGCCCTCGTCTACAACCGGAAGATGGCGCGGGCGGCTGGGCTGTCCGATCAGGACATGTCCCACCTCACCTGGAATCCCCAGGACGGTGGGACTTTCGAGAAGGCCATCGCCAGGATGACGGTGGATGACAAGGGCGTGCGCGGGGACCAGCCGGGATTCGACAAGAACCACGTCAAGACCCATGGACTGGGACTCGACGACACAACCGGCGAGGCGCACGGCCAGACGCAGTGGAGCCACTACGCGGTGACCAACGGCTGGCAGCACCTCGACCGGAATCCGTGGGGCACCCACTACAACCTCGACGACCCGCGGTTCGTCGAAACCATCCAGTGGTGGCGCAGCCTCATCGACAAGGGCTACCTGCCCACCGTGGAGCAAGCCAAGTCCGGCATCGGCATGACCGAGCAGTTCGCCGCTGAATCGCACGCCATGGCCACCGACGGCTCCTGGACCGCCAAGTCCTACCACGAACTCGACGGGGTCGACACCGCGCTCGCGCCGCTGCCGACCGGCCCCAACGGCAAGCGCGCCAGCATGCTCAACGGCCTCGCCGACTCGGTGTGGGCCGGCAGCAAGAAGAAGGAAGCGGCCTGGCAGTGGGTGAAGTTCCTCGGCTCGGCCGAGTGCCAGAACATCGTCGCCAAGCACGCGGTCGTCCTGCCGGCGATCCCGGAGTCGCTGGAGATCGCCAAGGGCAGGTTCGCCGAACAGGGCATCGACCTCAAGGCCTTCACCGACCACGTGGACAACGGCACCACGTTCCAGTATCCGATCACCGACCACGCGGCGGACATCGAGAAGATCATGGAACCCGCCATGGACTCGGTGATGCTGGGCAAGACCCAGGCAGGGCCAACGCTGCGCGACGCCAACGAGCAAGTCAACGAGCTGTTCCAGCACTGACCCGACGGCACACGCCCTTTCGATTCGAGGCGGGACGACGAAAACCATGACGAACTTCCAGATCGTGCACCTGGGCACCGACGAGGTGAGCCTGGTCGTCGACGCACGCGGCAGCGGCCTTCCGGTGGTCGTGCACTGGGGCGCCTCGCTGGGCGAACCCGACCAGAACGCCCTGGAGAACCTGGTGCGGGCGACCGCGCGGCCGGTGGCGCACAACGCGCTGGACGAGCCGGTGCCCTTCTCCCTGCTCGCCCAGCCCGGTCTCGGGCACCCGGGGCGTCCGGGTCTCAGCGGGCACCGCGGCGGTCAGGCGTGGTCTCC